>NZ_JBEFZE010000001.1:0-374464 GCF_042762395.1 Pseudogemmobacter sonorensis | reverse complement strand
GTTCGATTATATCGAGATGTGCTATAACCCGAAGCGCAAGCATGCGAGAAATGGGATGCTGTCACCCGCCGAGTTCGAACGGCAGCAGATGATGAGACGCGAAGGCGTCTAAGAAACTCGGTGCTATTCACTCTGTGTGACTTGGAGCCTCGCGAAACCCGTGGCAGGTCGGGCGCCGGGGCGGGACCTGGGATCGGAACCTGGGGGCGGGCGGCGGGGGCAGGGCGCTCTTTCAGGCCGGGCGGACGGGAAAGATCACCAGGCGGTTCACCAGATAGCTGATCACGGCGGCGAGGGCCGAGGCGCACAGGTAGACGGCGGTGTCATGAAGGAAAGCCCCGCGTGCGAACCACAGCGCCGCGAGGGCCGCGATGAGGATCCCGAGCCCCTGGGTCAGCGCATAGAGCGCCACTCCCCCCCGGCGCGGCGCCTCTGCCGTGAAGGTGAACCGGCACTGGAGCCAGAAGGCGGGCGGGATGCACAGGATCCAGACCAGCGCGGCGGTGACGGGCCTTGGCCAGGGCAGGGCGCGGGTCGCCGTCGCGGTCAATAGCGCGCAAACCAGCGCCATCACGCCGCCGACCAGCAAAAAGCGCATGAAACTGCTGCGAAACAGCCGGGTAGGGCTCATGGGCGGTCCCCCGCGTGATCCGCCCGGTCCGGGGAGGGCGCCGGGTCGCCGGGCCCCGGAGGCTCCCGATCCCATGATCCCAGGGTCCCGAGATCCAAAGGACGGAATCCGGCGCTGTCGGCGGCAAACGGCCCGACCGACGCTTGCCCCCGCATCCCGGCGGAATCCGGGCCGGTCGGGGGGCGCGCCGGGCGATCCCCTGTCCAGTCGGGGGGCCAGTCGGCGAAAGGCCAGTCGGCGGGCGCATCCTCGGGCAGAAGCGCGGGCCGGATCCGGTAGATCGCCACATCCGCGCGCGGCGGGCCCAGGGGGACGAGCCAGGCCGGGGGCGCCTCGGCGATCCGTTCGGCCAGGGCCCGGTCGCGCCCGGGCGCATGGCACAGGACCAGGTGGCTGGCATTCGCGCGGCGCAGGGCGTGGACCAGCGCGCGGGGGCTGTCGAAGGCGGTCATGCCGTTGCGGAAGGCATCGTTGCTGCGGTGATAAGGCGCCGAGGTCGCCGAATGCGGCGTATAGGCCAGGATCGCGGTCCCCAGATGCAGCCGCGAGAAGACCACCGCCCCTTCGGGCAGCGCGGCGATTTCGGCCATGGCCTCGGCGCTGCGGCAGGTCATCGCGCCGGTGAAGCGGGGCGGTTCGGGCGCGCCCTCGGCCATCGCGGCGGCCCGGGCGCGCGGGGTTCCGGGCGCGCCGGCCCATTCCAGCAGCGGGGGCACCCACTCCCTGAGCGTGATCGGCATCGCCAGCAGCGCCAGCAGGATCATCGGCGCCCGGCTTCGCGCCGCGCGCGGGATCGCCAGCACCGCCTGCACGAGAAAGCCCGAAAGCAGCGGCAGGACCGGGATGAAGAGGTTCGAGGCCCGGATCTGCGTCATCGCCACGACCAGCCCCCCGGCCAGGACGACAAGCGCGGTGGCGAGGGCGAAGCGGCGGGCCTCGTCAAGGGCGGCCGGGTTGCCTTTCGCAGAGGCGCCGCCTGCCGCCAAGGGCCGGATCGCCAGAAGCGCACCCGCCCCGATCAGCAGGCCGGGCAGGAACGCGCCGACCAGAATCACCGGGAAGCTGACAAGCAATGCGGGCACCGAATGGCCTTCGATGATCTGGCGGTCGATGATCTCGCGCACATCGGGGGCGATCATCGCATAGGGGCCCGCCGCGCAGGGGCCGAGCACCGGCCAGGCCAGCGCGATGCCCGCGCCCGCCAGCCCCAGCACAAGGCCGATCCGCGCCGCCGGAGGACGCAGCCGGTGCTCCAGCCAGACCGGGGCGAGCGTGGCGAGGATGCCGATGGCGCCCAGCGTCAGCACCGGCGGCGCCAGCACGTCGCACCAGGGCGTGGCCCAGCCCCGGACCGGGACCTGACCGGCCATCAGGAGCGGCGCGCCGATCCCGAGGCCGAGGGCGAAGCCCCGCAGCCAGACCCCCGGGGCCGAGGGTCCGGGCCGCTCGGGCAAGGCAAAGGCGTGGCGCAGCGCCGCCATCCCCCAGACCAGCGCCAGGAAGGGCAGCATCTCCAGCCCGACGGCCAGGGACAGGGCGGTCAGCCCGCCCGCCAGCGCTCCGGCCAACAGGGCCCGGGGGCCGAGCGGCCAGACCGCGATGTGAAAGATCGCCAGGGCGCACAGGATCTGGACATTGTGGTGGTCGATCCGGCCCGGGGCGAATTCGTTCTCGAACTGCGGCAGGGTCAGGAAGGTCGCGACCGCGACAAGCGCGGCCAGCCTGCCGAAAAGCCGCCCGGTGCCGAAGGCGATCACGCAGATCGCGACAAGCGCCAGCAGGGCGGGCCAGAAGGTGACGGCGAACATCTCGGCCGCCGCCAGCGGCATCACCGAAGCGGCCGCCAGCATCAGCGCGGCGATCGCGCCGTCGACATAGCGCGACCAGTGCAGCGAGATGCCTTCGGGCGGCAGGATGCGGTATTGCCGGGTGTCGAACCAGCCCTGGCCTTGCAGCCAGTCGCGAACGACGACCAGCCGCATCAGATCGTCATTGTCCGATTGCATCAGCCGCTCGGCGGCATGGGGCAGGGCGAGCGCGGCCTTGAACAGGAACCAGCCGCCCGCCAGCAGGCAGACCAGCCAGAGCGGGGGAAGGGCGGCAAGCAGCCGCGACGGAAGCGGGCGGGCGGACATATCGTTTCCTGAATCGTGCTTTTCACCATGGGGCGACGGGATCCGCTTCGCACGGGAAACGGTCAGCATTGTGGCGCGAAGCCATCGCTTTCGCGGCGCGCCCGGCGTTCGGGTCGCCCCTGCCGGAGCCCCCGGGGGGCAGGGCGCCTTTGGCAGGGGGGCGGCAAGCGGGGATGCGGCAAGGGCGCCCGGGCCGCAGGCTCCCCATGGCCGCACCGTCAGGCGCCTTCCGCAGCAAGGGCCATAGCCCATCAAGCGCCTTTCCCGCTTTTGTCGGCATCATGCCCCATTTCGGGCGCAGTTTCCCGGTCTTTGTCGGGGGCACCCCCTGTTGCGGCCGAGTCCCCCCTTGGCCATCCGAAAGCGCGCCCGAGGTCTGACCATGATCGAACTGACCATCCTGATGCCCTGCCTGAACGAGGCCGAGACCCTGGCCACCTGCATCGAAAAGGCCAAAGGCTTCCTGGCCCGCACCGGGATCGCGGGCGAGGTGGTGATCGCCGACAACGGCTCCACCGACGGCAGCCGCGAGATCGCCGCGGCGCTTGGCGCGCGCGTCGTCGCGGTGCCGATGCGCGGCTACGGCGCGGCGCTGATCGCGGGGATCGAGGCCGCGCGCGGGCGTTTCGTCATCATGGGCGACAGCGACGACAGCTATGACTTCTCGCGCCTCGACGCCTTTGTCGAAAGGCTGCGCGGCGGCGCCGATCTGGTGATGGGCAACCGCTTCAGGGGCGGGATCGCGCCGGGGGCCATGCCGCCCCTGCACCGCTATCTGGGCAATCCGGTGCTCTCGACCATCGGGCGCGTGCTTTATCGCACGCCGATCCGCGACTTTCATTGCGGGTTGCGCGGCTTTTCCCGCGCGGCGATCCGCAGGCTGGGGCTGACCGCGCCGGGCATGGAATACGCCTCCGAGATGGTGATGCGCGCCTCGCTCGCCGGGCTGCGGATCGACGAGGTGCCGACCACGCTTTCGCCCGACGGCCGGTCGCGCCCGCCGCATCTGCAAAGCTGGCGCGACGGCTGGCGGCATCTGAAGCTGCTGCTGACCTTCGCGCCCTTCAGCCTGTTCCTTTACCCGGGGATGGCGCTTCTGGGCCTGGGCCTCGTGCTGTTCGTGCCGCTGATGTTCGGCCCGCTGCGGCTGGGGGCGGTCTCGCTCGATGCCGGGGCGCTGATCTTCTCGGCGGCCTTCATCATGACGGGGTTCCAACTGGTGTGGTTCCATGCGCTGGCGCGGCTGTTTTCGCTGCGCGCGGGCCTCTTGCCCGATTCGCCGCGTTTCGCGCGGCTGCGCGCCCGGCTTTCGGTGGAAAGCGCCTGCCAGACCGGCGCGGCCTTTCTGGCGCTGGCGCTGGCGGCCACGCTGGTCTCGGTCGGTTTCTGGGCCCGGGGCGGGTTCGGCCCGCTGGATCCGGGCGCGATCACCCGGGCGGCCTCGCTGGTGGCGGTGCTTTCGGCCGTGGGCCTGCAATGCGTGACCAATGGCTTTCTCTGGGGGCTGATGAGCCAGAAGAGCCGGGCCGCAGAGGCGCAGGCGCCCTTCGCCCAGCCGGGGCGGGCCTGAGCCGCCCGCAGGGGCGCGCCGCGCGCGTCCCGATGGCATTGCGCGCTCCGTCGCGCCTCGAAAGCGCGCCTCAGAAACGGGCCTCGGACAGGTGGACG
Organism: Pseudogemmobacter sonorensis; assembly: GCF_042762395.1. Classification (NCBI taxonomy): domain Bacteria; kingdom Pseudomonadati; phylum Pseudomonadota; class Alphaproteobacteria; order Rhodobacterales; family Paracoccaceae; genus Pseudogemmobacter; species Pseudogemmobacter sonorensis. The sequence goes on along the minus strand of NZ_JBEFZE010000001.1, from coordinate 370,030 downwards.
ATCTGCGCACCGGCCTCGTAGAAGGCCGAGCGCAGGCCGCGCAGCGTGACCGGCGCGGGTCGGCTGAGGGGCAGGGGCAGGTCCTCGGCCCGTGTCTCGCCCGCCAGGAACAGCGCCATGGCGCGGCCAAAGACGGTGCCCGGCGCGATGCCGCGCCCGTTGTAGCCGCAGAAGGCGAAGATGCCCTCGTCCAGCCGGTGAAAGCGCGGCAGGTTGTCCGAGGTCATGCCGATCGCGCCGAACCACTCGCTTTCGAACCCGACCGGGCCGATCTGCGGATAGATCCGGCGCAGCGCCCGTTTCGCCCAGGCCCGATGGATCGCCGTCCCGCTGTTCCTGAGCGCCCCGACCGAGCCGAAGACCAGCCGGTTCCGCGCGTCGTAGCGGAGGGACAGCAGCACCTCCCGCGTGTCCCAGACACCCTGGCGCCCGGGCAGGACCGAGCGTCGCACATCTTCGGGCAGCGGCGGGGTCGCCATGTTGAAATAGGGCAGCACCACCTGCTGGCGGGCGATGTCGCGCATGACGAGCCGGGTATAGGCATCCGTCGCGACGACCACCCGCCGGGCCCGCAACAGGCCGCGCGGCGTGGCGATGCGCCAGCCCTCACCCTCGGGCGCCAGCGCGGTTGCGGGGGTGCGGGTATGGATCGCCGCCCCCGCCCGCATCGCCGCATCGGCAAGGCCGTGCGCATAGGCCAGCGGCTGGATCGTGCCCGCCCGCCGGTCGAGAAGCGCCCCCTCGTAATGGCCGGTGCCGAGCGCCCCGGCCGCCTCGGCCTTGCCCAGAAGCTCCACCGGGGCGCCGCGCGAGCGCCATTGCCGGGCGCGCTCGGTCAGTTCGGCAAAGCCCTTGGCGCCGACACCCGCATGCAGGGTGCCGACCGGGCTGGCCTCGCATTCGATCCGGTGGCGGCGCACCATCTCCCAGACATAGCCCGGCCCGGCGCCCAGGAAATCCAGCAGGCGGTTGCCGTAATCGGGGCCGAGCGTCGCGATCAGATCCTCGGGCATCACCCACATGCCCGCGTTCACGAGGCCGACATTGCGGCCCGCGCCGCCGAAGCCGATCTCGGCCGCCTCGATCACGGTCGCGGCGATGCCGCGCTCGGCCAGATGCAGCGCGGTGGAAAGCCCGGTATAGCCCGCGCCGATGATCGCCACATCGGTCCGCGCCTCGCCCTCAAGTGCCGGGGTGGCGGGCGGGTTCGGGGCGGTCTTTTCCCAAAGCCCGTGCGATCGCGGATCGTTCAGCATTCCGTCTTCCCATCTTCCTTTTGCCCTGCGGCTACCCCCTGCGGCCCATCCCCGGCGGGCCCGCCGCGCCATGGCCGACCGGGCCCGCCGGGGCGGGGCCCATTTCCGGGCACCCGCAACTTTCTCTGGGGCCCACAACCTTTTCTCCGGGAAAGCGGCGCGGTAAGATAACGAACCTTTTTCATGACATCATGCCGGGGGGTAATGCCGATGCGCGCGCCCAGACGTTTCCTGCCCTCGGTCTCGCTGCTGGCGGCCTTCGAGGCGGCGGCCCGCACCGGCTCGATCACCGAGGCGGCGGCCGAACTGTCGCTGACCCAATCGGCGGTGTCGCGGCAGATCAAGGCGCTGGAGGACCAACTCGGCTTCGAGCTTTTCGTGCGCGCCAAGCAGAAGATCCGCCTGACCTTCGGCGGCCAGGTCTATGCCCGTGAGATCCGCGCGGGCCTGGAGCGAATCTCCAGCGCCTCGCTCAACCTCCTGGCCAATCCCTCGGGCGGGACGCTGACGCTGGCGGTGCCGCCGACCTTCGGGGCGCGCTGGCTGACCCGCCGCCTGCCGCGCTTCGTCGAGGCCCATCCCGACGTGATGCTGAACCTGCTGAGCCGCCCGACGCGCTTCGACTTCCGCGAGGATGTGATCGACGCCGCGATCCATTTCGGCGAAGCCGCCTGGGAGGGGGCCGAGGTGCTGCCCCTGCGCGCCGAGACGGTGATCCCGATCTGCGCGCCCGCCCTGGCGCGGCGCTTCGGCTTCGCCACGGCCCGCGACATCCGCCGCGCGCCGCTTCTGCACCTGACCTCGCGCCCCGATGCGTGGGAGCGCTGGCTCTCCCATCACGGCGTCGACGACAGGGGCGTCCACGGCATGCTCTTCGACCAGTTCGCCACGCTTTACGAGGCGGCGGCGGCGGGGCTGGGCGTGGCGCTTCTGCCCGAATTCCTGTTCGCCGACGAATTGCGCGAGGGCCGGGTGATCCGCGCGTTGCCGCTGCCGATGCAAAGCGAGGGCTTCTATCACCTGTGCTGGCCGCGCGAGCGGGCCGACCACCCGGTGCTGGCGCTGTTTCGCGACTGGCTGGTGGCGGAAATGGCCCGCACGCCCTGAAGTCATGCGTCCGGCGGCGGCTTTGGCGCGAAGATCATTCCGATTTCACATGAGATCAGACGGAATGATCGAAAGGCGCGCGGGCGCATCCGTGCTACCAGCGATGCGCCGCACCCGGAACGGCCCGCAGCCAAGGTGAGACCGATGCCCCTTCTGAGCCCCGATGCCATCCGCAGCCGCTTTTCGGCGGCCATGTCGGCGATGTATCGCGACGAGGTGCCCGCCTATGGCGCCTTGCTGGAACTGGTGGCCGAGGTGAACGCGAACCTGCTGGCCCGCGACCCGGCGCTGCGCGCGCGCCTTGCCGCGAGTGACGATCTCGACCGCATCTCGGAAGAGCGCCACGGCGCGATCCGCCTCGGCACCGCGGCCGAGCTTCGGACGATGCGCAGGCTTTTTGCGGTGATGGGCATGTTTCCGGTCGGTTACTACGACCTGTCCGAAGCGGGTGTGCCGGTCCATTCCACCGCCTTCCGCCCGGTGGGCGAGGCGGCGCTGCGGAAGAACCCGTTCCGGGTGTTCACCTCGCTCCTGCGGCTCGACCTGATCCGGGACGCGGGCCTGCGCGAAGAGGCGGCGGCGCTTCTGGCGGCGCGCGACATCTTCACCCCGGGCTGCCGCGCGCTGATCGAAAAGGCCGAGGCCGAGGGCGGCCTTACGGCGGACGAGGCGGAGCGTTTCGTCGCCGAGGCGCTGGAGACCTTCCGCTGGCAGCCGCAGGCCAATGTCGGCCTCGACATGTATCGCCGCCTGCATGACGCGCATCGGCTGATCGCGGATGTGGTCTCGTTCAAGGGGCCGCATATCAACCATCTGACGCCGCGCACGCTGGAGATCGACGCGGTGCAGGCGGGCATGGCCGCGCGCGGCATCGCGCCCAAGGCGGTGGTCGAGGGCCCGCCCGCCCGCAAGGTGGCGATCCTCTTGCGCCAGACCTCGTTCAAGGCGCTGGAAGAGCGGGTGGATTTCCCCGAAGGCGATGGCTGGCGACCGGGTTCGCACACCGCCCGCTTCGGTGAGATCGAGCAGCGCGGCGTGGCGCTGACCCCGAAGGGGCGCGCGCTTTACGACCGGCTGCTGGCCGAGGCCCGGGCGAAATGCCGGCCCGCGGCGGACGGCTCGAATGCCGCCGAATATATGGCGGCGCTGGACGAGGTCTTCGCGGCCTTCCCCGACGATGAGGACAGTCTGCGCCGCGAGGGCCTGGCCTATTTCGCCTGGGCCTTGGCCGAAAAGGCGGCTTTGGCTGAAAAGGGGGCCGAGGCTGGGGAAGCTCCTGCGGCGCTGGATGCCGAAACCCTGCTAGCCCAGGGACTTATCCGTTTCGACCCCGTGGTCTATGAGGATTTCCTGCCGGTCAGCGCCGCCGGGATCTTCCAGTCCAACCTTGGCGACGATGCCGCGCAGGATTTCGCCGCCAGCCCCAGCCAGCAGCGGTTCGAGGCCGATCTGGGCGCGGCGGTGCTGGACGAATTCGCCCATTACGCCGCGATCGTCGAGACCTCGCGCAGCGCCTGCCTTGCCGCGCTCGGCCGGGCGGTGGCATGAGCGTGGCGGCGCCTTCGGCATGGCGGGCCAGCGGATGGGCCGGACCCGCCGGGGCCTCGCGACAAGGGCCGGAGGCGGGGATGCGCGCAGACCGCCCCGGTCGGCTGGCGGCCCCCGGCCTCGGCGCCCGACATGGCATCGGCCGCAAGCGCCTTCGCCGGTCTGAAATCCGCATCTCCGCCGCCTGGCGCCGCCTGGCGCGGGGGCCTCGCACCGCAACATCGCCCGCCGGGACCGGCGCGGCACGCTTCGCCTGACCAGAGGAACCAGACATGTCCCAGACCATCGCCGCCCGCACCAAAGACCTTCTCGACCGCCTCGGCGTGCCTGCCTCGGCCTGGACCGGCGGCCCGCTGGCCAGCTTCACCCCCGTCACCGGCGAGGAGATCGCCCGCCCGCCCGCCGACACCCCCGCCACCGCCGCGGCCGCCATCGCCCGCGCCCGCGCCGCTTCCGAGGCCTGGCGCCTGGTTCCCGCGCCGCGCCGGGGCGAATTGGTGCGCCTTCTGGGCGAGGAATTGCGCGCGGCCAAGGCCGACCTTGGCCAGCTTGTCTCGATCGAGGCGGGCAAGATCCCCTCCGAGGGCCTGGGCGAGGTGCAGGAGATGATCGACATCTGCGATTTCGCCGTCGGCCTGTCGCGCCAGCTTTACGGGCTGACCATCGCCTCGGAGCGCCCCGGACACCGGATGATGGAAAGCTGGCATCCGCTTGGCGTCGTGGGGGTGATCTCGGCCTTCAACTTTCCGGTCGCGGTCTGGTCGTGGAACGCGGCGCTGGCGCTGGTCTGCGGCAATGCGGTGATCTGGAAACCGTCGGAAAAGACCCCGCTGACCGCGCTTGCCTCGCAGGCCGCGCTGGCCCGCGCGCTCGCGCGGTTCGGCGACGCGCCCGAGGGGCTGGCGCAGGTGCTGATCGGCGGGCCGGAGGTGGGCGAGGCGCTGGTCTCCAGCCCCGAGGTGGCGCTGATCTCGGCCACCGGCTCGACCCGGATGGGCCGGATCGTCGGGCCGAAGGTGGCGGCGCGGTTCGGACGCTCGATCCTGGAGCTTGGCGGCAACAATGCCGGGATCGTCTGCCCCTCGGCCGATCTCGACATGGCCCTGCGCGCCATCGCCTTCGGCGCCATGGGCACGGCGGGCCAGCGTTGCACCACGCTGCGGCGGCTGTTCGTCCATGACAGCATCTACGACGCGCTGGTGCCGCGGCTGATCCGGGCCTATGGCGCGGTCACCGTGGGCAATCCGCTGGAAAGCGCGGCGCTGGTCGGCCCGCTGGTCGACCGGCAGGCCTTCGAGGCCATGGAGAAGGCGCTGGAGGGGGCGAAGGCCGCGGGCGGCAAGGTCCACGGCGGCACGCGGGTCGCCATCGGGCCCGACACCGCCTTCTACGCCCGCCCGGCTCTGGTCGAGATGCCCGCGCAGACCGGCCCGATGCTTGAGGAAACCTTCGCGCCGATCCTTTATGTGGTCAGATACCGGGACCTCTCCGAGGCGATCGGGCTGCATAACGCGGTCGGCGCGGGCCTGTCGTCGTCTATCTTCACCCTCGACCTGCGCGAGGCCGAGACCTTCCTCTCCGCCGCCGGATCCGATTGCGGCATCGCCAATGTGAACATCGGCACCTCGGGCGCCGAGATCGGCGGCGCCTTCGGCGGCGAGAAGGAAACCGGCGGCGGGCGTGAAAGCGGCTCGGACGCCTGGAAGGGCTACATGCGGCGCCAGACCAACACGATCAACTACTCGACCCAGCTTCCGCTGGCGCAGGGCGTCGTGTTCGAGATCGAGTGAGGGCGGGGCAGGGCGTCCCAACCGGGGGCGCGGCGGGGGGCTTTGACCCCGCGCCCCCCGACCCGGGCCCCGGGGCGGGAGAGGGCGTCCCCGCCGCCTCGGCACAGCCTCAGGCCACCTGTCCCGCCGCCCAGCCCGAGGACCAGGCCCATTGGAAGTTGTAGCCGCCCAGCCAGCCGGTGATATCGACCAGCTCTCCCACGAAATAAAGCCCGGGCACCGCTTTCGCCTCCATCGTCCGGGCGTCCAGCGCATCGGTCTCCACCCCGCCCAGCGTCACCTCGGCGGTGCGGTAGCCCTCGCTGCCCACCGGCACAAGCCGCCAGTCGCGCAGCGTCGCGGCCAGGGCGTCCAGCCTGGCGGCGGGGGCCTCGGCCAGGGGGCCCCTGGGGCCGAACCGCTCGGCCAGATGCCGCGCCAGCCGCTCGGGCAGGTGGCGCGCCAGAGCGGTGGCGAGTTGCGCGCCCCCCTGCGCCGCCTTGGCCGCGCGCAGAAGCGCCGCCGCATCCTGCCCCGGCAACAGGTCGAGCGTGATCGCCTCGCCCTCGCGCCAATAGCTTGAGATCTGGAGGATCGCGGGCCCCGAAAGGCCGCGATGGGTGAAAAGCGCGGCCTCGTCGAACGCCGCCGGGGCGCCCGGTTTCCCCCGGCCGGGACGGGATCCGGGCGGGCCCGCATCGCCCCTCGCCACCCCGGCGCGCACCGGCAGCGCCACCCCGGCCAGCGGGCGCATCCATTCCAGCTCCTGCTCGGCGAAGGTCAGCGGAACCAGCGCGGGCCGGGTCTCGGTCACGGCAAGGCCGAATCTTTCGGCGATGCGATAGCCAAAGCCGCTCGCCCCCATTTTCGGGATCGACTTGCCGCCGGTCGCGACCACCAGAGCGGCACTTTCCTGCACGCCGCGCGGGGTCTCGACCGTGAAGCCGCGCGGCCCGCGCGCGACCTCGCCCGGCGGGCAGGAGAGCCAGAGCACGACCCCCGCCGCCGCCATCTCCTCCAGCAGCCAGCCGACGACCTGGGTGGCGGGTCCGTCGCAGAACAATTGTCCCAGCGTCTTTTCGTGCCAGGCGATCCCCGCCGCATCCATCCGCGCGACGAAATCCCATTGCGTGAACCGCTTCAGCGCGGAAAGCGCGAAACGCGGGTTGCGGCCCAGATAGGCTTCGGCGCGGATGCCGAGATTGGTGAAATTGCACCGCCCGCCGCCCGAGATTCGGATCTTTTCGCCCGCCTTCGCGGCATGGTCGACGACCAGAACCCGGCGGCCGCGCCGCCCGGCCTCGATCGCGGCGAACATGCCCGCCGCGCCCGCGCCCAGAACGATCACATCCCAGGCCATGACGCCCCCGTTCGGCCCGCCGCTTCCGCCCCCGTTTCCGCCGCCTGCGGAACCCGATCCCGACCCGTCATTTTTTGCACATATCCCCCTTGCAGCCCCCCGACCGCTTCGCTAAACACCGCCGCACGGTTGGGGCGTCGCCAAGTGGTAAGGCAGCGGTTTTTGGTACCGCCATTCCCAGGTTCGAATCCTGGCGCCCCAGCCAAGTCTTTCAGACAGGATCACGCCTTTGCCCGCAAGGGCGAAAACCGGGCCGGAAACGGTTGTGGGGCAAAGGGTTGCGGGATTTCCCTCTTGCGCGGGCGCAAGGGCGGACCTGCCGCCGTTCCGATGCGGAACCGTTCCGGGGCGCAGGGCGGCCGGGGCGCGGGCGATCCGCGCGCCCATTGGCTGACGGCGCCACGACAGGGCCGCTTCCGCCGCCCCCGGCATACCCCTTGCGCGCCGAGACAGCGGGGCGCGCGCGCCGCCCCGCCGTCTCGCGCCCGTCAGGCCGAGACCTGTTCGCGCAGGATCGCCACCGTCATCGAGACCATCAGATAGATGCCCAGCAGGATCAGCATGGTCACCAGCGTATTCTCGAAGGCGCGGGGATAGGTCGGCTCGTCGGGCGGGACGGGCGAGACCGAGGCGGTGAGGTAGCGGGTCTGGCGGTTGGCCTCGACCCGGGCGTTCTCCATCGCCTGAAGGGCCTGGGCCAGGATCATCTGCCGGGTCTCGACATCGGCCTGGGCGACCATCAGCTCGCCCTGGATCCGCGCCAGCGATTCGCCCCCGGCCTCGCCCTCGGTCAGGCGCTTGCGCAGCGCGCCGATCTCGGCCTCAAGCGCGGCGATGCGGCGCTTGATCGGCTCCATCCGGGCGGCATTGGGATTGTCGTTGGCCTCCATCTGCACCAGCGACAGCCTGTCCTGCGTCAACTGGGTCTCAAGCTGGCTGATCTGCTGGGTCAGCAGCGTGACCTCGACATCCGAGGACAGCACCTTGTAGCGTTCCTGCAATTCGACCACGCGCTGCTGCGCCGCGATCACCGCCTGTTCGGCCTCTTCATAGCTGGTGCGGGCGTCGCTCATCGAATTTTCGCGCAGGCGGTGGGTCAACTGGTCGACCTGCTGCTCGGCATAGGCCAGAAGCTGGCGCGACCATTCGGCCGAGACCTGCGGATCGGGGGCCGAGACCTCCATCTTGATGATGCCCTCGGACGGGTCGTAAGAGATCTGCACATAGCGCTGGTAAAGCTTGTAGGCCTGTTCCTGGCTGGCGGGATCGGGCAGGCGCAGGATCGGATCGATCCGCTCGCCCTGGAAGGCGGCGCGGAAGCTCAGGTCGCTTTCCAGCCGCAGCATGGCGTCGCGCGATTGCAGATAGCCCTGCACGGCGATGGAATCGGGCTGGGTCGCCATGGCGGTGCCCTGAAGCAGTCCGCCCGCGCTTTGCGCCGCGGGGGATTCCGCCAGCTTGATCTGGAATTCGGATTTGGTGGCGTAAAGCGGCGTCGCCACCATCGAGAAATACCAGCCCGCGACCAGCGTGGGCAGGAAGACGAAGACGAACATCCGCGCCATCAGCAAGGCCAGCTTGCGCCGCCGCCGCCGGGCGATGTCCTGCTGCATCTTCAGGATTTCGGCGGCATGGTTCACCTCGGCCCGTTTCTCGGTCGAGGGAAGCTGGATCGGCTTGACGGTCTGGGGCAGCTTCACCCCGTCGCCGGGAAGCGGGGTCAGCGCGCGGCCCGGCGGCTCGGCCGAGGGGGGGGCGCCGTCGGCCTTGGTCTCGCCCTCGGGCGCGGCCGAGACCAGATCCAGCATCGAGCCGCGCTGGAACGGGTCCACCCCGGCCTCGCGCAGAAGGCGCACCGCGTCGAAATCCGAGGTGGCGGGCAGGTTGTGGCGGGTGGCGATGCGGCGCGCCGTGCGAAGCTGGCGCCCGGTCAGCCCCTCGCGCCGGATGGATTCGAGGGTTTCCTCGACGCTGGCGGCCACCGAAAGGGGGGCGCCCGCCGCCGGTCGGTCCGTGGTCCTGTCTGTGGCCCTGGCGGCGGTCGGAAACACCTGATCGCCGAAACCGTCGTCGTGATTGTCGAAGGGCAGATCCTCGGCCGCGCCGGAGGGGGCCGCTTTCGGGGCCGCAGCGGGGGCGGGTGCCGGGGGGCGCGCGCCCAAGGCCTGCGGGCGGGTGTGGAAGCGGATGGCGTCAAGCATAGTCATAAAGGCGCTTGGCCTCCTCAAGCGTGTCGAACATGTAAAGCTGCCCGTTCTTCAGCACCGCGGCCTGACGGCAGAACTTCTCAAGCGTCTGCGCCGAATGCGAGACGATGACAACCGTCGAATTGCGCAGCCTTTCGCGCAGGATGCCTCCGGCCTTGCGGTTGAATTCCACATCCCCCGTCGAGGGCATGCCCTCGTCGATCAGGTAAATGTCGAATTCGATCGCCAGCATCAGCGCGAAGGTGAAGCGCGATTTCATCCCCGCCGAATAGGTGGCGACCGGCATCTCGAAATATTCGCCCAGATTGCACAGCCAGCGGCAGAAGCTTTCGACGTAATCGGGGTCGAGCTGGTAGAGCCGGGCGATGTAGCGGCTGTTCTCATGCGCCGAGAGCCTGCCCGAGACCCCGCCCATGAAGCCCAGCGGGAAGGACACGCGCGAGGTCTTGATGATCGTGCCCTCGTCGGGTTTCTCCAGCCCCGCCATCATGTTGATGACCGTGGTCTTGCCCGCGCCATTGGGCGCGAGGATCCCCAGCGAGCGGCCCGGTTCCACCCGGAACGAGGCGCGGTCGAGGATCACCTTGCGGCGCTTGCCGGTCCAGTAGGATTTCGAAACATTGTCGAACTCGATCATTCTGCCCACCCGACCGGGGTCCGGTCGCCTACCTGGCCGGGGCGCCGCCCGGTTGCGCAACGGGAGCTTTCCGGCCTTGTTCTTCGGCCCCGATTTCAGGCCCTGATTATTGACCCCGATCCTGGCGCCTGCCGGGACGTCGGTCGGGGCTTTCGGATCAGCCTCATCCCCGGGCCTGTCCGGCGCCGGGCCTTGTCGTTCCTGTTCCGGCCGCCCGGTTTGCGGATCCGGCCGCCGCCCGTCGTTCTGCGCCGGGAATACGGCTTCATTATGTCTATGCAAACCCCGCCATTTCAAGCGGTGCGCGGGCGGAAAAGCTTCAAACTTTCAGGATCCGGGCCAGAAGCAGCGCCGCCGGGCCGGCCAGCAGGCTCAGCACCAGCCCGGCCCGCGCCGCCTCGGCCATGGCGCCGCCGGGCAGGGCGGCGCCGATCGCCACAGCGGGCACGGAAAAGCCGATCGCCATCAGGGGCGCGATCACCGCCAGATGGCGCCAGCCCACCCGGCGCGGCAGGCGGTTGCCGAAAAGCGAGATCAGCACCAGCGCCGCCAGCGCAAGCCCCAGCGGCCGCCCGATCCACAAAGCGCCCAGGGTCACCGCCGTCGTCGGCGCGAAGGCCAGCAGGTCGACCCCGCCGCGGATCAGCCCGAACAGGAACAGGATCGCGGTCAAGGGCCACATAATCGCCCGGGTCAGCCGGTTCAGCGGATCGTTGAGCAGGCCCTCGGCCTCGGCGAAAAGGCCGAAGCTGCGCTCGGCGCGGGCGATGGCGGGGATGATCGGCAACAGCCCGAGGCTCGCGGGCATGCCCGAGGCGGCGGTGCCGAACCACGACACCGCCCCCGCGAGCAGATAGGGCCAGAGCCTCTGGCCGCGCAGCCGCCTGCGCTCGGTCGCATCAACCGAGGGGCGGCGGCCGAAGAGGCGGCCGACCACCACCGCCGCCAGCAGCGGCAGCGCCAGCCAGACCAGCCGCACCGACAGGTTCGGATTGGACAGGCCCAGCACCAGAAGCGCCAGGATGTCGGTCGAGATCGCCATCAGGATCGTCAGATGCAGCGCCGGATGGCCGCGCCCGAAGGCCATGCGGGCGAAAAGATAGATCAGCACCGTGTCGGACCCCAGGGGCACCGTCCAGCCGCCGCCCGGCACAGCCTCTTCCGCCGTCTCGATCAGCGCCGAAAGCGTCAGCCAGGCCGCGGCGGCGCCGATCATGCCGCCGATCGACAGCCCCAGCGGCAGGCCCGCGCGCCGCCCCGAGAGGCTGCCGCGCTCCAGCACCAGGGCCTCCCACAACTCCTTGCCGATGAAGAAGAAGAACAGCGCCATCAGCATGTCGGTGACGACCATGAAGGGCGTCAGAGTGACCGTCCCGGCCCAGATCCAGTCGGGCAGGTTCGGATCGGCGATGCGCCATTCGATGAAGTCGTAATAGCCCGCAGGCCACAGATTGGCCCAGAGCGTGGCAAGGCCGATCCCGCAAAGAAGGGCCAGCGCGAAGCGGCGAAGGAAGGGAGAAATGCGATACATCATGCGACTGGCGGGCAACGGGGGACGGAGGACAGGGGAAGGCGGGACAGGGGGTGGGACGCAGTTCGGAGCAACCGGCGGGAAGGGATCGCCCCGGCGCGGCGGGTTTCGGCGGGCAGGGGCTTGGTCTTGGCCCGGATCGGCCGGGTCGGCTGGGGGCCGGAAGACCGGCCGGGACATCGGGACGGGGCGGGCGGGACCGGCCACGGGGCAGGCGGCGAGGAGAGAGCGGCGGCAGATTCAGCCGGTCCAGTATCGCCGCGGCCGTCTGCGGGCAATCGGGGCGCGGCCCCGGCCGAGGGAAAACGGCGAAGTGTTGCCCAAGGGCCCCGCAGCCTGTGCCACAAAAAGCGCAAAAGGCGCGGCGAGAATGCGGGGAGGGCGGAACGGGGAAGGCGGAACGGGCGGGAGAACCCCGAGGCCGGAACCTTGGCCGAGACCCCGCGGTCGACAGCCGGGATACGAAACCCAGGAGATAAGGAAACGGAGATAAGGAAACAGGGATGCGGAGGCGCATCCGCTTTCCCGGGGACGGACGCCCGGGACCGCAGGCAAGCGGCGCTGGTCTGCCGCCGCCGCTTCGCGCGCGGGACAGGGCAGGACAGGGCGCCGCCATGTGACGGCGGAGCGGCGGATGCCGGCCCTCGGCGCCTCCGCGATCAACGGGCATCCGGGGGCAGAACCTCGGGGCAGGGTGGGGCGCCAGACCGCGTGGCGCCTCCCCGCTGCGCGACGGGCGGCGCCATGCCATGGAGGGCGTCTCCCCTTGCCGCGTCCCCCGTGGCGCAATACGGGAGGGATCAAACCCAATCCATGGTTCCAGAGCGGGCGCCTGCCCGGGCTGCGGACCCCGATCCGCGAGGTTCCGGAAATTGATCAGCGACACCCCGACCCTGCTCGACGCCGCCCATGCCGCCGTCTCCGCCGATCCCGAGAACGAGGCGGCGCGGCTGCGCTTCTACGAGCGGCTGGCCGATGGCGAACTGCTTCTGCTTCTGTCGCGCGAGGCGCGGAGCGGGGACGAGGCGGGGATCCTCGACCCGCGGATCTTCGATCTTGAGGAGGGGCCGGTGGTCCTGGTCTTCGACCGCGAGGACCGGCTGGCCGATTTCGCGGGCGGGGTGGTGCCCTATGCCGCGCTGCCCGGGCGGGTGGTGGCGGGGCTGCTGCGGGGGCAGGGGATCGGGCTGGGGGTGAACCTGGGCGTCGCGCCCTCGTCGATGCTGCTGCCGCCCGAGGCGATGGACTGGCTGGCCGAAACGCTGGACGGCGGGCCGGAAGAGGCCGAGGCGGTGCCCGAATCCTTCGTCGCCCCCTCGGCCCCCGAGGCGCTGGTGGCGGCGCTGGACGCCAAGCTGGCCAAGGCCGGGGGGCTGGCCGAGGCGGCGCTTCTGGTGGGCGTGCGCTATCGCGGCGGGCGGGCGGGGCATATGCTGGCCTTTCTGGGCGCGGCCGAGGGGGCCGAGCCCGCGCTGGCCCGCGCCGCGCGCGAGGCGCTGGTGTTTTCCGGCATCGAGGCGGGCGAGATGGACGTGGTCTTCCTGAACCCGGGCGAGGGCGTGCTGCCCGCGCTGGCCCGCGTCGCGCTGCGCTTCGACCTGCCGCTGCCCGAGGCGCCGCCCCGGGCGGCATCAGGGGCGCCCGCGCCCGCCGCGCCCGGGATGGATCCCGCCCGCCCGCCGAAGCTGCGCTGAAAGGGCCGGGGCGGGGGGTCGTTTCGGCGAAACAGTGGCCTGAGATTGGGGTATCATGAAACCCCAATCGCAAAGCACTGTTTTTAAAAGATTTAATATTGCATCGACGTCTTGACGTGGCGAAGGGCTTCGGCGATAAGCCCGCATCCGAATGCGCGGGGGCTTCCCCGCCCCTGACCACGATGGAACCACGATGAAAACCTTCACCGCAACGCCTGCGGACATCGAGAAGAAGTGGATCCTGATCGACGCCGAGGGCGTCGTTCTGGGCCGCCTCGCCACGATCGTCGCCAATATCCTGCGCGGCAAGAACAAGCCGACCTTCACGCCGCACATGGACATGGGCGACAATGTGATCGTCATCAATGCCGACAAGATCCAGTTGACCGGCAACAAGCGCGAGGACAAGCGCTATTACTGGCACACGGGCCATCCCGGCGGCATCAAGTCGCGCACCGTGCGCGAGGTGCTGGAAGGCAACCACCCCGAGCGGGTCGTGGTCAAGGCGGTCGAGCGCATGATCACCCGCAACCGCCTGGGCCGCCAGCAGATGACCAATCTGCGCGTCTATGCCGGCGCCGAACATCCCCATGAAGCTCAGCAGCCCGCCGTCTACGACGTCAAGGCGCTGAACCCGAAGAACACCCGGAGCGCGTAAACCATGGCCGACATCAAGTCTCTCGACGATCTGAAGGCCGCCGTGGGCGAAGCCGCGCCGGTCGCGGCCGAAGCCGCCCCGCGTGAGCCGGTCCGCGACGCCCTGGGCCGCGCCTATGCCACCGGCAAGCGCAAGGATGCGGTCGCCCGCGTCTGGGTCAAGCCCGGCTCGGGCAAGGTCACCGTCAACGGCAAGGAGCTGAACGCCTATTTCGCGCGTCCGGTTCTTCAGATGATCCTCAAGCAGCCCTTCACCGTCGCCAATGTCGAAGGCCAGTTCGACGTCTATGCGACCGTCGCGGGTGGCGGCCTTTCGGGCCAGGCCGGCGCGGTGAAGCATGGCATCTCGAAGGCGCTCCAGCTTTATGAGCCCGGCCTGCGCCCGGCGCTGAAGGCCGCGGGCTTCCTGACCCGCGACTCGCGCGTCGTCGAGCGGAAGAAATACGGCAAGGCCAAGGCCCGCCGCAGCTTCCAGTTCTCGAAGCGCTGATCCCCGGATCGACGGATTTCACGAAAGGCGCGGGCTTCGGCCCGCGCCTTTTGCTTTTGCCGATCGCGGTCATCCGGCCGAGCCACACCTCAGGATCTCACCGGGATCACCTCCGAAATCGCCACGGAACGACAAAAAAGGGGGCCGGAGAACCGGCCCCAGGCTCAGGGGAGTGAATATCGTGGCGCCGCGCGGCCGCAGGGGGCCAAGGCGCGCCGGGGGATCTACCGGGGGATTCAGTGGATCAGTCGCGCCAGAACGGCTTGGCGCATTCGGCGTCGCGCCGCTCCGCATCGAGGCCGATGTCGCGCAATCCATGCATATCCAGCCGGGAGAGGGCGCGTCGGCTGAGGCGGCGGTTCTCCCACAGCGCGAGAGTGAGCCCGAGGGTGACGACCATGCGCGACAGCGGCGGCAGTTCTGCCGGCAGCAGGGGGCTGTGGAAGGTGGTGGTCTCGGACATGCGGGGCATCGGCCCCTCCTCTCTATTTTGTGTTGATACAATGCGACGTTTATCGTAGGGTGATTGTAACAAACACCTTGAATGAGTCGCCAGAGATACATTGTGTCAGATACAAGTTGGTCTCCCGATCTGAATGCCTTTCCCGGGCCGAAATATCTGGGCCTGTCGCGGGCGCTGCGCGAGGCGATCCGCTCGGGCACGCTGCCGCCGGGCAGCCAGTTGCCCACGGTGCGCGACCTGGCCTGGCGGCTGCATCTGACCCCGGGCACGGTGGCGCGCGCCTATCAGCTTGCCACGCAAGAGGGGCTGCTGGAGGCCACGGTCGGGCGCGGCACCTTCGTCGCGGCGGCGCAGCCCCGGCTGGGACCGACACAACCGCTGTATCAAGAGCGGATACAATCCGGCACAAAGGGCTTCATCGACCTGCGCCCGCCCCAGGTCCCCGAGGTCGGCCAGACCGGCGCCTTCCGCGCCGCGCTGCTGGAAATGGTGGCGGGCCTGGAGGGGGATGCGGCCCGGGGGGGCGACTGGCTCGACTACACCAGCCAGACCGGCGAGGGTCGGCTGCGCGAACAGATCGTGCAATGGGTGGGCGACCGTATCCTGGGCCCGGTCGGGCCCGAGGATATCGCGCTGACCCATGGCGGGCAGAACGCGGTCTCGCTGGTCTTCGACTGCTGCCTGCGGGGCGAGCGGCCGGTGGTTCTGCTGGAGGAACTCGCCTATCCCGGCTTTCGCTATGCCGCGCGCTCGGCCCGGGCCGAGGTGGCGGCGGTCGAGATCGACCGCCATGGCATCGTCCCCGCCGCGCTGGAGGCCGCCTGCCGCCGCCACGGGCCGCAGATCCTGTGCCTGACCACCGAGGCGCAGAACCCCACCACCGGGCGGATGCCGATCGGGCGGCGGCTGGAAATCGCCGAGATCGCCCGCAATTTCGACCTTCAGATCCTTGAGGACGATTGCTATTCGGTGGCCGAAAGCGACATCCCCTCGCTGCGCGCGCTGGCGCCCGAGCGGGTCTGGATGGTCGGCTCGGTCTCGAAGACCATCTCGGCGGCGCTGCGCTTCGGCTATGTGGTCTGCCCGACGGGCATGGGCGAGGCCGGGCGGCTTTCGGCGCAATACGCCTTCTTCGCGCTGGCGCGCCCGGTGGCCGAGCTTTGCCTCTATCTGTTCGAGACCGGGGCGGCGGCGCGGATCCGCGCCCGCGTCCAGGCCGAATTCGCCGATCGCCTGCAACGGCTGGTGAACCGGCTGGGCCGCTACGACCTGAACTGGCAGCCCGGGGTGCCCTTCGTCTGGCTGAACCTGCCGCTTGGCTGGCGGGCCTCGACCTTCACGCGGATGGCCGAGCTGGAGGGCGTGCTGGTGCGCCCGGCCGACGAATATGCGCTGGTGGGCGGGCGGGCGCCCAATGCGGTGCGGCTGGCGATTCCCGGGAATATCCCGATGGCGGAATTCGAGGATGCGCTGGCGCGGCTGGCGCGGCTGCTGGCCCATCCCCCGGCGGCGCTGGTGGTCTGAGCGGGCAGGGCGCCCATTTCGCATAATATTTAAGCAGCAACCACAAACTGCCCGAGTTTCAGACGGAAAACCGGGCGGGAGGGCCTGGCCGATCCCCTGCGCCGGGCCCCAGGCCTTGCCCGGGCGTGCGGGGGCCTCAAAACCGGGCTTGCCAAGTCGCGAAAGCGGCGGCAGTTTTGATCAAACGCCGCGTCGCGACGCTTGGACCGAAAGGGCGGCGCGCGCAGGAACGGCGGCAGCAGGGGGCGGCATGGCGAAAGTGATATCGGCCGAGACGAAATCGGGCTGGCTTCTGGTCTCGCCGCCGTTTCTCTTCACGATCCTGGTGCTGGCGGTGCCTTTCGCGATCATCGTGGGGCTTGCCTTCGTCGGCATCGACCAGGGCCGGGTGCGGGTGCCTCTGGCCCCGGGCGACGCCGAGCGGATGTTCTTCACCTTCGAGAATTTCGCCCGCGTCCTGACCGAGCCGGTCTACCGCTCGGTCATGCTGCGCTCGCTGTTCATCGCGGTCTGCGTGACGCTGGCGACGGTGGCACTCGCCTATCCGATCGCCTATTTCGTCAGCTTCCACGTCGCGCCGTCGCGAAAGCCGCTCTGGATCTTCCTGATCACCATCCCGTTCTGGACCAGCTACATCATCCGCATGGCGCTGTGGCGCACCATCCTGGGCTACAACGGCATTTTCGACAATTTCATCGGCCTCTTCGGATTCGAGCCCGCCAATATCCTCGCCAATGGCGTGCTGGCGATCATCATCACGCTCAGCCATGCCTTCGCGCCCTTCGCGGTGCTGCCGATCTTCGTCGCGCTGGAAAAGGTCGACCGCTCGCTGCTGGAGGCGGGGCAGGATCTGGGCGAATCGAAGCTGATGACCTTTCTGCGCGTCACGCTTCCCCTGACCATGCCCGGCGTGGTGGCGGCGGTGCTGATCGTCTTCATCCCCGTCGTCGGCGATTACGTCACCGCAAAGCTGATGGGCGGATCGACCAATCCGATGATCGCCAATCTGGTCGAGGTCGAGATGCTGCGCAAGCGTGACCATGCCATGGGCTCGGCGGTGGCGGTGACGGCGATGGCCATCGTTACGCTGATCTCGATCGCCTTCGTTCTTCTCAACCGACGCTATCTCGGAGCCCGCCGATGACCCGCGCGCCCGGCCTTCGGGGCTATTCGATCCTGTATCTGGTGTTTCTCTACGCGCCGATCCTGATCCTGCCGATCTTCGCCTTCAACGACGCGACGGTGGTGTCCTTTCCGCTCTCGGGCGTGACCGGGCGCTGGTTCGCCGAGATGTGGGCGGACCGGGCCTTGTGGCAGGCCTTGCGCACCAGCCTGGTGATCTCGCTTTCCACCGCGGTGATCGCGACCTCGCTCGGCGTGCTGGCGGCGCGGGCGGTGACGCGCTACCGCTGGCCGGGCAAGCCCGGGGTGATGGGGCTGATCCTGGTGCCGCTGGTCCTGCCCGAGATCATCGTGGCGATGTCGATGCTGATCGTGCTGAACTGGATGGCGGTGCCGCTGTCGTGGATCACGGTGATCTTCGGCCATGTGCTGATGTGCATGCCCTTCGCGGTCACCATCATGACCTCGGCCTTCCAGAGCCTCGACGGCTCGCTCGAAGAGGCCGCGCTGGACCTGGGCGAGACCCAGCTCTCGGCCTTCCGCCTGATCGCGCTGCCTTTGGTGATGCCGGGGATGATCTCGTCCTTCCTGATCTCCTTCACGATCTCGATCGACGAATATATCATCGCCAGCTTCATCGCCGGGAACGATACGGTGCTGTCGACCTATATCTACGGCCAGTTCCGCTTTCCGGCCAAGGTGCCGATGGTTCTGGCGCTTGGCACCTGCCTGGTGACCGCCTCGGTCATCATCCTGATGATCGCCGAATATTTCCGTCGCCGGGGCGTTGCGCGCGCGGGCGGCAAGGACAGCGGAGGCTTCCTGTGAGCGCAGATCCCACGACCCTGACCCAAAGCGATCCGGCGGCGGTGCCGCCGCCGCGCCAGACCATGATCGAATTCCGCGACGTCCACAAATATTACGGCGATTACCACGCCCTGCGCGGCATCACCGCGACGATCCGGGCGGGCGAGTTCTTCTCGCTCCTCGGCCCCTCGGGCTGCGGCAAGACCACGCTCTTGCGCACCATCGCCGGGTTCGAGGACATTTCCTCGGGCGTCGTGCTGATCGATGGCAAGGACATGGCCCGGGTCGCGGCCAATGTGCGCCCGACCAATATGGTGTTCCAGAGCTACGCCATCTTCCCGCATATGTCGGTGGCCGAGAACGTGGCCTTCGGCCTGCGCCGCGATCCGCGCTCCAGGGCCGAGAAGGCCGCCGCCGTGGAAGAGGCGCTGGAGATGGTCGGGCTCAAGGGCTACGGTGGCCGCGCCGCCCATGCGCTGTCCGGCGGCCAGCGACAGCGGGTGGCGCTGGCGCGGGCGCTGATCCTGAAACCCAAGGTGCTGCTTCTGGACGAGCCGCTCTCCGCGCTCGACAAGAAGATGCGCGAACATATGCAGGTGGAGCTGATCAAGCTGCAACGCCAGGTCGGCATCACCTTCATCCTGGTCACCCACGACCAGGAAGAGGCGCTGGTGATGTCCGACCGTATCGCCGTGATGTTCGAGGGCCAGATCGCCCAACTGGCCGATCCCGAGACGCTCTACCGCCGCCCGGCCACCCGCCAGGTCGCCGATTTCATCGGCACGATGAACTTCATCCCCGCCCGCATCCTCGACGAGACCGGCGGCCGGATCGAGATCGAGGCCCCCGGCCTCGGTCGCGCCACGCTCTCGGCCGACCAGGCCCCGCCCGCCCGGGGCGACGCGCCCGCGGTCGGCCTGCGGCCCGAGACGCTGACCCTGGTCTATCCCGGCCAGAGCACCGAAGAGCGCACCTTCCCCGGCCATATCGACGAGGTGATCTATTTCGGCGACATGACCTATTACGACGTGATCCTCGAAGGCACCGAGATCGAGATGCGGCTGTCGATGCGCAACGTGCCCGGCCGCCCGGTGCTCGATGTCGGCACCAAGGTCGATGTCGCCTGGAGCCCCGAGGCGCTGGTCCTCTTCCGCTGACCCCGCCTCGCCCCCCCCGAACCCCCAGCAACCGGCCCGCAAAGCCCTCCCCGCTCCATCCCTTTCTTCTTTGCAAAAATATCCCGGGGGAGTCCGCGCCCGGCGCGGACGGGGGGCAGCGCCCCCTCCCGCCATCCCCCGCGCGCCGCGCCCTCTTGCGATTTCGCACCTCTGGCCCTAAGCGAAGCCATGACCCAGCATCAGCGCCTTCTCATCATCGATTTCGGATCGCAAGTCACCCAGTTGATCGCGCGCCGCCTGCGCGAGTTGAACGTCTATTGCGAGATCCATCCCTACAACCGCGTGACCGACGCCTTCCTGCGCGATTTCGCGCCGCGCGCGGTGATCCTGTCGGGTGGGCCGGATTCGGTGACGCGACCGGGCAGCCCCCGCGCGCCCGAGGCGCTTTGGAGCCTCGGCGTCCCGGTGCTGGGGATCTGCTACGGCCAGCAGACCATGATGACGCAACTCGGCGGCCTCGTCGAATCGGGCCATGGCACCGCCGAATTCGGCCGCGCTTTCGTCGCGCCCGCCGATGAGCGGCTCGCGATCCTCGACGGCTGGTTCGAATCCGGGCCCGAACAGGTCTGGATGAGCCACGGCGACCATGTCAGCCGGATCGCCCCGGGGTTCCGGGTCTATGGCACCTCGCCCGGCGCGCCCTTCGCCGTCACCGCCGATCCCGCGCGCCATTTCTACGCCGTGCAGTTCCACCCCGAGGTGCACCACACCCCCAAGGGCGCGAAACTCTACGAGAATTTCGTCCGGCTGGCGGGCTTCACCGGCGACTGGACCATGGCGGGCTACCGCGAACAGGCGATCCGCGCCATCCGCGACCAGGTCGGCGACCGACAGGTGATCTGCGGGCTTTCGGGCGGGGTCGACAGTTCCGTCGCCGCCGTACTGATCCATGAGGCGATCGGCGACCAGCTCACCTGTGTCTTCGTCGACCATGGCCTCTTGCGCAAGAACGAGGCCGAAGAGGTCGTCGCGATGTTTCGCGACAATTACAACATCCGGCTGATCGCGGCGGATGAAAGCGAATTGTTCCTGGGCGCGCTGGAAGGCGTCTCGGACCCCGAGGTGAAGCGCAAGACCATCGGGCGTCTCTTCATCGACGTGTTCCAGAAATACGCCAACCAGATCGAGGGCGCGGAGTTCCTGGCCCAGGGCACGCTCTATCCCGATGTGATCGAAAGCGTCTCCTTCTCGGGCGGCCCCTCGGTCACCATCAAGTCGCATCACAATGTGGGCGGCCTGCCGGAAAAGATGGGGCTGAAACTGGTGGAGCCGCTGCGCGAGCTGTTCAAGGACGAGGTCCGCGCCCTGGGGCGCGAACTCGGCCTGCCCGCAAGCTTCATCGGTCGCCACCCGTTCCCCGGCCCCGGCCTTGCCATCCGCTGCCCGGGCGAGATCACCCGCGAGAAACTGGCCATCCTGCGCGAGGCCGATGCGGTCTATATCGACCAGATCCGCAGGCACGGGCTTTACGACCAGATCTGGCAGGCCTTCGCCGCCATCCTGCCGATGCGCACCGTGGGCGTGATGGGTGACGGGCGGACCTACGATTATGCCGTCGGCCTGCGCGCGGTGACCAGCGTCGACGGCATGACCGCCGACACCTATCCCTTCAGCCACGATTTCCTGGGCGAGACCATGACCCGGATCATCAACGAGGTCCGTGGCGTCAACCGCGTCTTCTACGACGTGACCTCGAAACCGCCGGGCACGATCGAACTCGAATGATCACGCTCACATGATTACGCTCACGGGCCGCCTGATCTGCGGCAATATGGTCGAGGCCGAACTGGTCTCCTCGCTGGTCGCCGAGCATGTCCGCCTGTCGCGGGCCGAGCCGGGGTGCCTGTCCTTCAACGTCAGCCCGACCGCCGATCCGCTGATCTGGCTGGTGGACGAGGCTTTCGCCGACCGTGCCGCCTTCGAGGCGCATCAGGCGCGTGCCCGTGCGGGGGCCTGGCACAAGGCCACCGCGCATCTGCGCCGCGATTATCGCACCACCGGGCTTTAGCGCGCGCAGGGCCCGCGCGGCGACGGTCGTGCCGCGGAGCCCGCCTGCCTCAGGCGGATCGTCCGCCTCGCTTCGGGGCCGAGGCTCTGCGTCCCGCCGCCGGGGCGGGGCCGCCCGGCTGTTATCGGGCAGGTCGGCCGGGCGACCGGCTCCTGGAGAAGACGGCTGGACAGATCCCTCCGCCCGGGCGATGAAACGCGGATGGGAGAGGGAAATCACGAATCCATCGGCGTGCAGGCGCCGCATGGCCGGTCGGCTGGACGGCCTTCGGCGGTCCGGGGCTGTGTCGGCATGGGCGACACCCTGCCCGACCGGGACAAGGCCGGGACGGGGGAGGGGGCACACCTTGGTTCGCGTCCCGCCCCGGACCATGGCCCAAACCGAACCCCGGACCCCGCCGCCGATCTTGCCGACGACCTCGCCGCCAACCTCGCCTCGGGCGCGGCGGTCCTGCATGGCGTCGCCGCGCCCGACGCGCACCGGCCCATGGCGGCGGCGGCCTGGATGGTCGGCTCGATCCTGTCCTTCTCGGCCATGGCCATCGCCACCCGCGCGGTCAAGGACCGCCACGAGGTTTTCGAGGTGCTGGCCTATCGCTCGCTGGTCGGGCTGGTGCTGGTGGTGGCGCTGGCCTTCGCGCTTGGCCGGGCGGGCCGGATCAGGGCGCGGCGGCTGCCGGGGCATCTGGCGCGCAACAGCGTGCACTTCTGCGGCACGGCGCTGTGGTTCTGGGCGGTGACCCAGATCCCGCTGGCGCAGGTCTTCGCGCTGGAATTCACCTCGCCGCTGTGGGTGATCCTGCTCTCGCCGCTGTTTCTGGGCGAGCGGCTGCGTCCGGCGCGGCTGGCGGCGGCGGGGCTTGGCTTCATCGGCATCCTGCTGGTGGCGCAGCCGGATTTCGCCGATCCCGAGCCGGGCGTCATGGCGGCCGCCGCCAGCGCGGTGTTCTTCGCCGCGACCATGATCCTGACCAAGCGGCTGACGCGAGAGGAGGATCTGTTCTCGATCCTGTTCTGGCTCGCGCTGATCCAGTCGGTCTTCGGGCTTGTGCTGGCGCTGCATGACGGGGCGATGGTGCTGCCCGATGCGCAAAGCGCGCCCTGGCTTGCACTGATCGGGTTTTGCGGCATCGGCGCGCATCTGTGCCTGACCCGGGCGCTGTCGCTGGCCCCGGCCTCTTTCGTCGGGCCGGTCGATTTCATGCGCCTGCCGATCATCGCGCTGATCGGCGCGGCATTCTACGACGAGCCGCTGACGCTGGGCCTTGCCTTCGGCGCCGCGCTGATCCTGATGGCGAATGTCTGGTCCCTGGGGTTCGAGAAACGATCCGCGGGCAAACCCGTCCTGTAAAACGCCCAGGGCTGTCCCGGCATGTGAAGTTTGCTTGACGTCGCGTCCCGATTGACCGTTTTCACAGCACCTCCTAGCGTGGAAGGGGGAGATCCTTTCGCAAGGATGAGGGAGAGAGATGAAACGTTTACTGGCAACGACCGCAGCCATCGTCTGCGGCGCGGGGATGGCTGATGCGGGCGGTGTGGACCGCTCCGGCCAGTCCATCGCGATCCTGTTCGAACAGGGCAATTACGCCGAGATCAGCTATGGGCGGATCATGCCCAGCGTCAGCGGCAACGACATGGCGGTGTTCGGCGGACGCGCCACCGGATCGGTGGCGGGCGACCATGCGCTGCCCGGGATCGCGCTGAAATACGACCTGAGCACCCGGCTTTCGGCCGCGCTGATCTATGGCCAGGATTACGGCGCCGACGTGCTTTACCCCCTGGGCAATTCCATCGCGCTCGGCGGCACCCTGGCGCAACTGGACAGCGATGTGATCACCGGGATCCTGCGCTATCGCTTCGACGACAATATCTCGGTCCATGGCGGGATCCGGGCCTCGAAGGCAGCGGGCGAGGTGACGCTTTCGGGCGCGGCCTATGGCCCGCTCGGCGGCTACAACGTGCGCTTCGACGAGACCTGGGGCACCGGCTATCTGGTCGGCGCCGCCTATGAGCGGCCCGATATCGCGCTGCGGGTGGCGGTGACCTATTTCTCGAAGGTGACCCATGACATGGACACGACCGAGACCTTCCCGATCCCGATCGGGCCCTATCCGGCGGGCACGCCCCTGCCGGGGGTGACCTCGGTCGACACGCCCCAGGCGGTCAACATCGATTTCCAGACCGGCGTCGCCGCCGACACGCTGGTCTTCGGCTCGATCCGCTGGGTGGACTGGAGTTCGTTCAAGATCGACCCGCCGCTTTTCACCCCGGCCGCGGGCCAGGGGCTGGTCAGCCTGGAGGACACCACCACCTATACCCTGGGCGTCGGGCGGCGGTTCAACGAGAACTGGTCCGGCTCGGTCTTCGCGACCTACGAGCCCGAGGGCAATCCGCTGGTCTCGCCCCTCGCGCCGACCAACGGCTACAAGGGGATCGGCCTGGGCGTGGTCTATACCCAGGACAATGTGAAGGTGACGGCGGGGGTGCGCTATCTGGATCTGGGCGATTCGCTGCCGCGCACCGCGATCCCGCCGCAGGCCCGGGCCGCGATGACCGGCAACCATGCCGTCGCCGTGGGGCTGAAGGTGGGTTTCAGCTTCTGAGAGGCCGTTTCTGAGGCCCGCGCCCGGGGGGGCAAGAAGGCCCCCCGGAGAAGACCCCGCAGCAAAGGCCCCGGGCAAGGACCGGGGCCCCGCCACGGGCCGTTCGGGCCGGGCAGGGCCCTTTCGCCTTCGCCCGCCGTTCTCTCCGCATTTTCCCCGTGCAAGCGGGCGGGCCGCGGGCTAAACCCGCAGCCGGGCGCCCCGATCCGGTGGCGCCGAGGGGGAAGACGCGCGATGATCTATCGGTCGGGCAAGGATTACCTGGACTCCTCGCACAAGAGGGTCCTGCTCTTCGGCATGTCGGGGCTGGGCAAGACCTGGCTTTCCAACCTGATGCGCGACACCGCGCCGGGGCAGGGCGGGGGCTGGTTCCACTACTCGGTCGATTACCGCATCGGCACCCGCTACATGGGCGAGCATATCGCCGACAACTTCAAGCGCGAGGCGATGAAGGTGCCGCTCTTGCGCGAATTGCTGATGACGGATTCCGTCTTCATCGCCTCGAACATCACCTTCGACAATCTCGCACCGCTCTCGACCTATCTGGGCAAGCCCGGCGATCCGGCCAGGGGCGGGCTGCCTTTCGCCGAATACATGAAGCGCCAGCGCGAGCACCGCGAGGCCGAGATCGCCGCCACGCTGGACACCCGCCATTTCATCGAACGGGCCGAGGACATCTACGGCTACCGCGATTTCATCTGCGACAGTTCGGGCTCGATCTGCGAGGTGGTCGACCCATTCGACCCTGCGGATGCGGTGCTGGGGCAATTGGCGCAGACCCTGCTTCTGGTCTGGATCAAGGGATCCGACGCCCATACCGAAGAGCTGGTGCGCCGCTTCGACCGCGCGCCGAAGCCGATGTATTACCAGCCCGCCTTTCTTGAGGCGATGTGGCAGGAATACCGCGCAAGCCATGGCGTGACCGAGGAAAACTGCGATCCCGACCATTTCGTGCGCTGGACCTATGCCCGGGCGCTGGCGCATCGCCAGCCGCGCTATGCCGCCATGGCGGAATGGGGGGTCACCATTACCGCCGAAGAGGTGGCCGAGGTCCGCACCCCCGCCGATTTCAATGCGCTGCTTGCCTCGGCCATTGATCGCAGGCGCCCCGGCGCATAAATCAGCCCCCGAAATCCGCCCTGCCGCCTTCCGGTTTCCCGGATCCGGCGGCATTACCCCATCCGGCCCGCATCAGGAACGCCAGACATGCCCATCACCCTGCCCGAGACCCTTCCCGCCTTCGAAGTCCTGCGCGACGAGGGCGTGATGGTCATGTCGCCCGAGCGGGCGGCGCGGCAGGACATCCGGCCGCTGCGGATCGGGCTGCTGAACCTGATGCCGAAGAAGATCCAGACCGAGAACCAGTTCGCCCGGCTGATCGGCGCCACGCCCTTGCAGATCGACCTCTCGCTGATCCGCATGACCGAGCATCAGACCAAGAACACCGCCGCCGCGCATATGGCGGCCTTCTACCGCCCGTTCCAGGAGGTGAAGGCCGAGAAATTCGACGGGCTGATCATCACCGGCGCGCCGATCGAGCATCTGCCCTTCGAGGCGGTGACCTATTGGGACGAATTGCGCGAAGTCTTCGACTGGACCCAGACCAACGTGCATTCCACCTTCGGCGTGTGCTGGGGCGGCATGGCGATGATCAACCATTTCCATGGCGTGCAAAAGCATATCCTGCCGCAGAAGGCCTTCGGCTGCTACCTGCACCGCAACGTCCGGCCCTCGTCGCACTACCTGCGCGGGTTCTCCGACGATTGCTTCGTGCCGGTCTCGCGCTGGACCGAGATGCGCGCGGGCGAGATCGAGGCGGCCGAGGGGCTGAACCTGCTTCTGGACAGCGCCGAGGTCGGGCCCTGCCTGGTCGAGGATCCGGGGCATCGCGCGCTCTATATCTTCAACCATTTCGAATATGACAACGACACGCTGAAGCAGGAATACGACCGCGACATAGCCAATGGCACGCCGATCCATGTGCCCGCGCATTACTATCCCGGCAACGACCCGTCGCAGCCGCCCCGCAACCGCTGGCGCAGCCATGCCCATCTGCTTTACGGCAACTGGATCAACGAGATCTACCAGACCACCCATTACGACCTGAACCTGATCGGCCGCTGATCGGCTTTTTTTTGGGGGGGGCAGTCGCCGCCTGCTGACCTGGCGGGATTGGCCGGGGCTGGTTGGTGCGCGCTTGCTCGGGGGCTGCGGTCCCGCCTTGCCCGCGCGCCAAGGGTGGTGAGCCGCCAGCGCGCGCCCCGCCCCGGCAGGTGCCCCCCTTGCCCGGCTCTGGCCTTGCCCGATTCCCTTTTGGCTCCATGCCGTTTTGGCCAGGTGTCCACCGGGGCGGGGCGCCGGTTCTGCCCGGCATCCGCCCGACCCGGCCCTCCTATTCGGCGCCCTCCTATTCGGCGCCCTCCTATTCGGCGGCAGGCAGGCGCTTGAGATAGGCGGCCACGGCCAAGGCGTAATCCTCGGGCAGGCGGGCGAAATTCTCGACCACATGCGCCATGTGGCCGCCCGCGCTGTCATAATCCGGGGTGAAGCCGGTGGTCAGGTAATAGGCGATCTCGTCCTCGCTCCAGTCCAGCGCGGCGGGGGTGATGTTCGGCACCATTCCGCGCCCCGAGGGGTTCGGCGCCCCGGCCATCCAGCGCGACGCCTCCAGCGCGCCAAGCGCATTGCGCGGCGTGTGGCATTCGGCGCAATGGGCCATGGCCTCGGCGATATAGCGCCCGCGCGCCTCGGTCTCGGTCAGGTCGGGCGCGTCGGCCAGCGGCCCGCCGATCCGCCCCGGCGTGAAGAACAGCCATTTCCAGCCGCCAAGCGCGAGGCGCTGGTTGAAGGGAAACCCCAGATCATGCGGGCGGCTTGGCGTCGGATCCTGCGGCAGGCCCTGCATATGGGCGTGAAGATCGACGACATCCTGCAACGCGAGCCCGGCATATGAGGCATAGGGCAGGGCGGGGTAAAGATGCTGTCCCGAGGGCGAGACCCCGCGCGTCAGCGCATTGGCCAGGTCCAGCACCGACCAGTTGCCGATCCCGGCCTCGGGGTGCTGGCTGATGTTCGGGGCGTGGAAGGTGCCGAAAGCGGTCTCGAAGGCCTGGCCGCCGGCCAGGGCGCGCTCCCCCTCGGCCCCCGAACCCGGCGCCATATGGCACGAGGCGCAGCCGGTGGCGAGGAAGACCTCGGCGCCGCGGGCGGGATCGGGGGTCAGGCCCGCAAGGGCCTCGGGCGCCAGCATCTGCGGGCGGGTCAGCCACCAGAAGGCAACCCCGGCGACAAGGGCAAGGAAGATCAGGTTTCGCAGGATACGCATGCTGGCTCCGCTCGTGCTGGCGTGGTGCGGCGATCGGCGGGCCGATCCGTGGTGGTGCGATCGGCGGGCCGATCCGGGCCAGACTAGTCGGCGATCGCCGCCTTGTCAGGCCGCAGGCCGGTCAGAACCGCGGCGGTCGCGCGGAATTTACCTTGAGCCAGTCGGGCCAGAACCCCAGCCATTCCACCAGCCCGAACGCGAGGCAGGCCGCGACCACGCCCAGGATGAACACCACCCGGCGGGTCGAGGGCGGATTCTGCGCCCAGCGTTTGGCCCGAAGCATCCAGCGCATGAAATCCATCGCGCCTAGCCCTCGGCGTCGGTGAACCGCACCTTGCCGATGAAGGGCAGGTTGCGGTTTCTCTGCGCGAAGTCGATGCCGTAGCCGACGACGAATTCGTCGGGGATCTCGAACCCGGTCCAGGTGGCGCGGATCGGCACCTCGCGGCGCGAGGGCTTGTCGAGCAGCGCGCAGATCTCAAGCCGCCGGGGTTCGCGCGACAGGAGCAGCGCCTTGACATGGCTGAGCGTGAAGCCGGTGTCGACGATATCCTCGACCACCAGCACGTCGCGGCCCTGGATCTCGCCGCGCAGGTCCTTGAGGATCCGCACCTCGCGCGAGCTTTGCGTCGAATCGCCGTAGGACGAGGCTTCGAGGAAATCCACCTCGCAGGGCAGGTCGATCTCGCGCACCAGATCGGCGATGAAGACGAAACTGCCGCGCAAAAGCCCCACGACCACCAGCTTGTCGGTCCCGGCGAAGGCGCGGGTGATCTCGGCGGCCAGGGCCTCGACCCGGGCGGCGATCTCCTTGGCCGAGATCATGCGGTCGATGACATGGGGGCGCGTGGCCGGGGCGGGGTTGCTCATCGGGGCGGGCATCCTTGGCGAAGGGCCGGGGGGGGGGGGGGCGAAAGCGGGCGGGCGGCGGGCCCGGGGGCCACAGGCCCTAATTGCCGGGAAGGCGCCCCGGGACACAAGCGATTCTGTCCCGCCGGGGGCCCGGCCCCTCCCGGGCACAGTGGCTGTGCGGGGGCTGCGCGAGGAAAAGCCGCCATCGGCCTTGTAATCGCCCCGCGTCCGCGCGACATGGGCGCAATCCGCTCCCTCGCGCCATCGGCGCAGCCCGTTCCCTTGCGCAAGGCCCGCGCCCATGCCGACCCATCAAGAGACCCGCAACCTGCCCTATACCGCGCGCCAGATGTTCGATCTGGTGGCGGATGTGGAATCATACCCCAAGTTTCTGCCCTGGAACGCGGCGGCGCGGATCCGGTCGCGCACGCCGCTTGAGACCGGGGGAGAGACGGGGGGCGAGGTGATGGAGGCGGATCTGGTGATCTCGTTCAAGGTGTTCCGCGAACGCTTCGGCTCTCGCGTGACGCTTCTGCCGGGCGAAAGCCGGATCCTGACCGAATATCTGGACGGGCCGTTTCGCTACATGCGCTCGACCTGGGGCTTCCGCGACCGCGAGGAGGGCGGCTGCGCGGTGGAATTCTTCGTCGATTTCGAATTCCGCAACGCGATCTTGCAAGGCATCATCGGGCTTGTCTTCAACGAGGCGATGCAGCGGATCGTGCGCGCCTTCGAAGCCCGGGCCGAGGCGCTTTACGGGCCCGGACCGGCGTCCTGACCGACAGGCCGACGGGCGCCTGCCCGCATCGGGGGCGGTGGGTCCAAGCCGCCGGGAATGGCGGCGGTGCCCGGCGCGGGACCGCCGCGATCCCCCGCAGGCGATCCGACCCGGCGATCCATCGGCGATTTCACAGGCCCGGTGCCAGTTACGCGCCCGTCACGCGCCCATCACGCGACGGGCGCGGGCGCGGCTCAGCCGGGCGCCGGTTCCCCGTCCTGCGCCCTATCCACTGCCGCATCCAGCGCAAGCGCCAGCAGCCGCAGGGCGTGGTCGCGGGCCGCCGCGCGCACCTCAGCCCGGCCGGGCGCGCCGAATTCGACCGTCTCGACCCGCGTCGGATGGCCCTGGCGCGCCAGGCCGAAACAGACCCGGCCCTCGGGCTTGAACTCCGACCCGCCCGGCCCGGCGATGCCGGTGATCGAGACCGCCAGCCCGGCCTGCGAATGGCGAAGCGCGCCCTCGGCCATCTCGCGCGCGACCTCTTCGCTGACCGCGCCGTGATCGGCGAGCGTTCGGGGCGCGACGCCCAGCATCTGGGTCTTGGCGGCGTTGGAATAGGTGACGAAGCCGCGATCGAACACCTCGGACGCGCCGGGCACATCTGTCAGCGCGGCCGCCACCATCCCGCCGGTGCAGCTTTCGGCGGTGGCGAGAGAGAGACCCGCCCGCCGCGCGGCGCCCAGGATCGCGCGAACCAGCGCCTCCGCCGGGCCTAGCCCAGCCATGGCTGCAGCACCGCATGGTAAAGCCCGGCCAGCACCACCGAGACGATCCCGGCGAACAGCCCCGCCCAGAGGTCGTCCAGCATCACCCCCGCCGCGTCATGGCGCCGGTCGGCCCGCCCGACCAGCCAGGGCTTCCAGATGTCGAACAGCCGGAACAGCACGAAGGGCGCGACCCAGCCCGGCCAGGCGCCCGACACGAAGCCAAGCGCCGCGCCGTGGTTCCACAGCGGCAGAATGGTGAAGCACAGCGCCAGAAGCTGGCCCGCCACCTCGTCGATCACCACCTCGGACGGGTCACGGTCGGCCCGTCCGGCCAGATAGCGCGGCACGGTCACGAAGCCCGCGACCGTCGCCGCGACGAAGGCCAGCGGCACCAGAAGCGCCAGCCCCGCCTGATAGGCCAGAACCGCCAGGATCGTGGTGACGAGCGAGGCCCAGGTGCCGGGCGCGGGCCGCAGATGGCCGATGCCGAGGAAGGTTGCGATGATGCTGGTCATGTGGTTCTGGCCCTTTCGCCGGGCGGCGGATGGTTGTCGCGGATCCCGCCGGGGAGGGCGGGGTTTGGTCCTGGGCCCGGGTCCCCCGTTCGTCTCGGGCCCCCTTCGCTTCAGGCCCCGAGCAGGACCACGCTCGCCATGGCGGCGATCCCCTCCTCGCGCCCGGTGAAGCCCAGCCGTTCCGAGGTGGTCGCCTTCACGCTGACGCGCGCGGGGTCCAGCCCCATGATGCGGGCGAGTTCGGCCTGCATGTCAAGGGCATGGGGGCCGATCCTGGGCCGCTCGCAGACGAGCGTGATGTCGCAGTTGCCGATACGGTAGCCGCGCGCGGCGGCAAGCTTCACCGCATGATCGAGGAAGATATGGCTGGCCGCCCCCTTCCATTGCGGGTCCGAGGGCGGAAAATGCCGCCCGATATCGCCTTCGGCCAGCGCGCCATAGATCGCATCGGTCAGCGCATGCATGCCCACATCGGCGTCGGAATGGCCCAGAAGGGCCTTGTCATGCGCCACCCTGACGCCGCAGAGCCAGACATGGTCGCCCCCGGTGAAGGCATGGACGTCGTAGCCGTTGCCGATGCGCAGATCCATCGCGCCCTCTCCGTTCCGTTTCGCGATCAGCGCCTCGGCCCGGGCGAAATCGCCGGGCCAGGTGAGCTTGATGTTGTCCTCCTCGCCTTCGGTGATGGCGACGTCAAGCCCGGCGGCCCGAGCCACCGCCACATCGTCGGCCGCATCGCCCCGGAAATCGCGGTAAGCGGCCAGGAGGGCGTCGAAGCGGAAGGCCTGCGGGGTCTGGGCGCGAAACAACCCCTCACGCGCGAGGGTTCCGGTCACCCGGCCCCCCGCGCCGCGCCAGAGCGCGTCGGTGACCGCCAGCGCGGGGGCGGCGGCGGGGCTGCGCTCAAGCGCGGCCATCAGATCGGCGATCAGGCGGGCAGAGACCAGCGGCCGCGCGCCGTCGTGGATCAGCACATGGCTGATCGGCCGCGCCAGCCGCGCCGCGGCCTCCAGCGCGGCGCGGACCGATGCGGTCCGGCTGGCGCCGCCATGGACCAGATGCAGCCCGGCTTGCTCCGGCGAAAGCAGGCGGTGCGCCCGCGCCGCATCGGCGGGGTCGATCACCACCATGCGGGGGAAGGCCGCGAAACACTCCAGCGTATGCGCCAGCACCGGACGCCCCAGAAGGGGCCGCCATTGCTTGGGCACCTTCCCGCCCGCCCGCGTCCCGCGCCCGGCCGCGAGCACGATGACCAGCGTGGTCGGCGGCAGGTTCGGCGGGATTTCGTCTGTCATCGGGCGGGGTCCATGGTTCGGGGCGCGCGGTGGCGCGGCCCGGCTGTCATAGGCCAGCCACCGGCTTGTGACAATCTGGCGCGGGAACAGGCAGATGTGATTAAATAATAATCACTGCCTTATTGAGAGGCAGAATTGAACCGATCTAGCGTTGTCTATATGGGTTCGCGCAGGAAGTGATAACACAACCGCACAAGGAACAGGCCGTGTCGATCCCGGTTGGCCCCATTTCTATCCATCCCCCGGTTCTGCTGGCTCCGCTGGCGGGGATCACAGACCTGCCGTTCCGTCGGCTGGTCGGATCCTTCGGCGCGGGCCTTGTCGTGAGCGAGATGGTGGCCTCGGACGAGGTGCTGCGCAACCGCCCCGAGGCGCGGGCGCGGGCGGAACTGGGGTTCGACCAGCAGGCGACCTCGGTCCAGCTTGCGGGCCGCGATCCCGCCCTGATGGCCGAGGCCGCGAAATGGTGCGAGGATCAGGGCGCGCGGATCATCGACATCAACATGGGCTGCCCGTCGAAGCGGGTGACCACGGGGCTTTGCGGCTCGGCGCTGCTGCGCGACCTCGACCTCGCGCTGGATCTGGTCCGGGCGGTGGTGGGGGCGGTGAAGGTTCCGGTCACGCTCAAGACCCGGCTGGGCTGGGACGACGCCAGCCTGAACGCGCCCGAACTGGC
Source organism: Pseudogemmobacter sonorensis (assembly GCF_042762395.1). Taxonomy (NCBI): domain Bacteria; kingdom Pseudomonadati; phylum Pseudomonadota; class Alphaproteobacteria; order Rhodobacterales; family Paracoccaceae; genus Pseudogemmobacter; species Pseudogemmobacter sonorensis. The sequence continues at coordinate 337,919 of NZ_JBEFZE010000001.1, read as the reverse complement.
GCGGCGCGCCGAAGAGGCGGGGGTAGCGATGGTGGTGATCCACGGCCGCACCCGCTGCCAGTTCTACAAGGGCCGCGCCGACTGGCGCGCCATCGGCGCGGTGAAGCGGTCGGTCGGGATCCCGGTCGTGGCCAATGGCGATGTCGTCGATGCCGCGAGTGCGGCCCGCGCGCTGGCCGACAGCGGCGCCGACGGGGTGATGGTCGGGCGCGGCGCGCAGGGGCGGCCCTGGCGGCTGGCCGAGATCGCCGCCGCGCTTTACGGCACGCCCACGCCGAAGATCCCCGAGGGCCGCGCCCGGGCCGAGATGATCCTGCGCCATTACGATGCGATGCTGTCCTTCTACGGGCTGGACCTGGGCCTGCGCTGCGCGCGCAAGCATCTGGGCTGGTATCTGGAGGCGGCGGGGCTGGATCACGCGCGCGAAGGCGTGCTGACCGCGACCGACCCCGCCCTGGTCCATCGCCGCATCGAGGAAGCGTTCACAGATATGGAGGTGGCTGCGTGATGCCCTATCGCTCACCCTATCCGGTGCCCGGCGTGATCTGGGCCTCGCTGCCGCTGCCGTCGCTGCTGATCAATCCGGCCGGGCAGATCATCGAGGCCAATCCGGCGGCCGAGGTCTTCATGAACGCCTCGGCCAAGGCGCTTCTGGGCCAGCCGGTGCTGGACCGGCTGGCGATCGACGCGCCGATGGAAGAGGCCTTCGCCCGCGTCCGCGCCAATCAATCGGCGCTGAACGTCAACGACGTCGACGTGACCACCGGCGAGAAGCCCCCGGTGCAATGCACGCTGCACATCAGCCCGATGCACGACAACCCCGAGATCGTGATGATGATCCTGTCGCCGCGCGACCTGGCCGACCGGATGGGGCGCTCGATGGGGGCCAAGACCGCCGCGCGCTCGGCCATCGGCATGGCCGAGATGCTGGCGCATGAGATCAAGAACCCGCTGGCCGGGATCGCCGGATCGGCGCAGCTTCTGTCGATGAGCCTCACGCCCGAGGATCGCGAATTCACCGATCTGATCGTCGAGGAGACGCGGCGCATCGTGAAGCTGCTCGAACAGGTCGAGCAGTTCGGCAATATCCGCCCGCCCGACCGCCGCGCGGTCAACGTGCATGACGCGCTGGACCGGGCCCGGCGCTCGGCCCTGGTGGGGTTCGCGGCGCATATGACGATCCTTGAGGATTACGACCCCTCGCTGCCACCGACCTGGGCCGACCCCGACCAGTTGATGCAGGTCTTCCTCAACCTGATCAAGAACGCGGCCGAGGCGGCCGGGGCAGGGGGCGGCACGATCCGGCTGCGCACCTTCTACGACCTGTCGCTGCGCCTGCGCCGCAAGGATGGCGAGCGCGGGCCGCTGCCCCTGAACATCGAGATCAGCGACGACGGCCCCGGCCTGCCCCCCGACATCGCGGGCGAGATCTTCGAGCCCTTCGTCTCGGGGCGCGAGAACGGCACCGGGCTGGGCCTTGCGCTGGTCTCGAAGATCATCGCCGATCACGAGGGCTGGATCTCGGTCGACAGCTCGCCCGGCCGCACCTCGTTCCGCATATCGCTGCCGATGGCACCCAAGGACAAACGGAAGGACCTCTGAGCATGGATGGCACGGTTCTGGTCGCGGATGACGACCGCACGATCCGCACGGTTCTGACCCAGGCGCTGACACGGGCGGGCTGCAAGGTCCATGCGACCAGCAGTCTGATGACGCTGATGCGGTGGGTCGAAGAGGGCAAGGGCGATCTGGTGATCTCGGATGTGATCATGCCCGACGGCAACGGGCTGGATGCGCTGCCGCGCATCGCCAAGATGCGGCCCGGCCTGCCGGTGATCGTGATCTCGGCCCAGAACACCATCATGACGGCGATCCAGGCCGCCGAGGCCGAGGCCTTCGACTATCTGCCCAAGCCCTTCGACCTGCCCGACCTGATGAAACGCTCGGCCCGGGCGCTGGAGCAGAAGCGCCGCGCCCCCAAACCCGCCGCCCCGGTGCGCGAATCGGTCGAGGACCTGCCGCTGGTTGGCCGCACGCCCGCGATGCAGGCGCTTTACCGGCTGGTGGCCAAGGTGATGAACACCGACATCCCGGTGCTGATCTCGGGCGAATCCGGCACCGGCAAAAGCCTGCTCGCCCGTGCGATCCACGACTTTTCCGACCGCCGCACGCTGCCCTTCGTGGTGGCGCAGGCGGTGGACCTGCAAGGGGTCGAGGGGCCCGCGAGCCTGATCTCGCGCGCCCGCGGCGGCTCGGTCGTCTTCGACGAGGTGGCCGATTTCGACGAGGACACCCAGGCCCGCGTCGTGCGCCTGCTGGACATGCTGGGCGACAAGGCGCCCCGGGTGATGGCGACCAGCCAGGTCGACCTCTCGGGCCGGATGGAGGCGGGGCATTTCCGCCAGGACCTGTATTTCCGCCTGGGCGGCGTAACGCTGCATGTGCCGTCCCTGCGCGAAAGGGTCGAGGACATCCCGCTCTTGGCGGACCATTTCCTGGCCAAGGGCGAGCGCGATTTCGGCACCGTCCGGCGGCTGTCGAACGAGGCGCGCGACCTGATCCGCACCCATCCCTGGCCCGGCAATGTACGCCAGCTTGAGAACACCATCCGCAGGCTTCTGGTGACCTCGACCGATGCCGAGATCTCCAAACCCGAAGTGGCGGCGATTCTGGGCCAGCAGCCCGCCGCCGAGCCGCTGAAGGGCGCGGTGGAGAGCGAAAAGCTCTCGGCCAGCGTGGCGCGGCATCTCAAGCGGTATTTCGACCTGCACGGCGGGCAATTGCCGCCCCCCGGCGTCTATCAGCGCATCCTCAAGGAGGTGGAACTGCCGCTGATCGAGATCGCGCTGGACGCCACCGGCGGAAATCAGGCCAAATGCGCCGATCTTCTGGGGATCAACCGCAATACTTTGCGCAAGAAGATCACCGATCTTGATATCCGCGTGACACGGCGCAGGAAGCTGATGTAAAACCGCAACATCAAGCGTGGCAGACCGGCAAGGGCGCGGTCGGGCCACAAGATGTTGCAGGGTTATGACGGTTACCGATCGCGCGATTCGCCGGGATGTCTGGCTCAGGGTCTCACGTCTGCGCCGCCAGCGGCGGGCGCAGACGGCGGCCATGCTGGGGCTGGTGTTCCTGGCCCCGGTCCTGGTGGTGGCGACCTTCCTTCTGCTGGGCCCCCTGGGGCAGGGCGGGACCTCGGATGCCTTGCGGGTGATCCTGCTGGCGGATCTGGTCTATGTGCTGGTGGTCGCGGCGCTGGTCATGGCGCGGGTGGCGCGGATGATCGCCGACCGGCGCAGCCAGTCGGCCGGATCGCGGCTGCACCTGCGGCTGTCGGTGGTCTTCGCGGGCGTGGCGCTGGTGCCGACCGTTCTGGTCGCGGTCTTCGCGGTGTTTTCGCTGAACCTCGGGCTGGAGGGCTGGTTTTCCGAGCGGGTGCGCTCGGTCGTCGGTTCCTCGCTGGCGGCCGCCCAGGCCTACGAGGGCGAGCAGCGCGAGGATCTGACCGAGGATGCCGCCGCCCTGGCGCATGAGCTGAACGAATTGCGCCGCCGCTTCTCGCGCATTCCCAGCGACGGCGACCTGCGGCTTTACCTGTCCGACGCGCAGCGCACCATCCAGCGCGGCCTGAAGGAGGCCTATCTGATCGACGGCGCGGGCGAATTGCGCGCGCGCGGCGAACGCTCGTATCTCTTCGGGTTCGAGCCGGTCAGCCCCGACCAGCTCGCGCAGGCGCGGGCGGGCAGGGTGGTGCTGATCCCCGACTGGCCCAACAGCGAATTTCGCGCGCTGGTCCATCTGGCCGCCTATCCCGACCGCTATCTCTACGTCAGCCGCGAGGTCGACGGCCATATCCTGTCGCTTCTGGACGAAACCCAGGAGACGGTGCTGCTTTATACCCAGCTTGAGGCCGACCGGGGCAGGCTTCTGTTCAATTTCGGCCTGATCTACCTGGGCTTCGCCATCATCCTGCTGCTGGCCGCGATCTGGCTGGGCCTGTGGTTCGCCGAGCGGCTGTCGCGCCCGGTGGGGCGGCTGGCGGGCGCGGCGCAGCGGGTGGGGGCGGGCGATCTGGACGTGCAGGTCACCGAGGAGGACGGCGATGACGAGATCGCCATGCTGGGCCGCCTCTTCAACCGCATGACGCGGCAGTTGAAGGGCCAGCGCCTGGCCCTGATGCAAAGCCATGCCCTGACCGAGGAGCAAAGGCGGCTGTTCGATTCGGTGCTGAGCAATGTCACCGCCGGCGTCTTCGGGCTTGAGGCCGACGGGCGGGTCGATTTCATGAACCGCGCGGCGGCGCGGCTGCTGGACATCCAGGGCGATCCGCACGGCATGGACATCCGCGATGCCGTCCCGGAATTTTCCGACCTTTTCAACCGATTGCGCGACGAATCCGCTTCCGTGGCGCAAGAGGAGATCCGCCTGACCCGGCGCGGCCAGATCGAAAGCCTGCTGGTGCGGCTGAGCGAGCGGCGCGCCGAGGACGGCGGGCTCGAGGGCTATGTGGTCACCTTCGACGACGTGTCGGACCTGGTCTCGGCGCAAAGGCTGGCGGCCTGGGGCGATGTGGCGCGCCGCATCGCGCATGAGATCAAGAACCCGCTGACCCCGATCGCGCTTTCGGCCGAACGGATCAAGCGCAAGTTCCGCAACCAGGTCGCCGCGCCCGAGGATCTGGAAAACCTGACCGATGTGATCGTGCGCCAGACCAACGACCTGCGCCGCATCGTCGACGAATTCTCGCGCTTCGCCCGCATGCCCGAGCCCGACCGGCGCGAGACCGATCTGGTGGCGCTGGTGCGCGACGCGCTGATCCTGCAGGAGGCGGGCCAGCCCGGGGTGCGCTTCTCCAGCACGCTGCCCGAGGCGCCGGTGCTGATGGATCTGGATGCGACCATGATCGCACAGGCCTTGACGAACCTGATCAAGAACGCAGGCGAAGCCACTGAAACCGTTTTGGAAAATGGGGCGCCGGACGGATATGTCCCGCAGATCCGCGTCGAGATGCGGGTCGAGGGCGGCGAAAGCCTGATCCGCATCATGGACAATGGCACCGGCCTGCCCGAGGATCGCTCGCGCCTGTTCGAGCCCTATGTCACCACCCGCGCCAAGGGCACCGGCCTGGGCCTGCCCATCGTCAAGAAGATCATCGAGGAACATGGCGGCACGCTGTCTTTGGTGGATGCGCCGCTTTTCGAGACCGAGGCGGGGGGGCGCCCCGGCGCCATGGCCGAGATCCGCCTGCCGCCTCTGGCGCGGCGGCGCATGGGGCGCAATATGGGCGCGGCCGGGTCAGGGCCTGGACCTGGGCCTGGACCTGGGCCGGGGTCAGGACCGGGCCGGGATGGCCGCAACGAGACGCCGCAAGGCGAGGTGAGCGGCCCTGGGGGCCGGTTGAACGGGGGCCCGCAGGGGCGTTTGCAGGATCGGGGAGCTTGAGCCATGTCCATTCTGATCGTCGATGACGAAAAGGATATCCGCGAGTTGATCGGCGATATCCTGACGGACGAGGGATACAGCGTGCGGCTTGCGGGGGATTCGGACGCCTGCATGGCCGAGATCAACGCCGAGCCGCCCTCGCTCATGGTGCTCGACATCTGGCTGAAGGACAGCCGGATGGACGGGATCGACATCCTCAAGACCGTCAAGCGCGACAATCCCGATATTCCGGTCATCATCATCTCGGGCCATGGCAATATCGAGATCGCGGTGGCGGCGATCAAGCAGGGCGCCTATGATTTCATCGAAAAGCCCTTCAATATCGACCAGTTGACCGTCGTCGTCGCCCGGGCGATGGAGACCTCGCGGCTCAGGCGCGAAAACCACGAACTGCGCCGCCGCGACGTGACCTCGACCGAGATGGTCGGCTCCAGCCCCGCCTTCAAGGCGCTGCGCGCGCAGCTCGACAAGGTGACGAAATCGAACGGCCGGGTGATGCTGACCGGCGCGCCGGGATCCGGGAAGGAACTGGCCGCGCGCTTCATCCACGCCAATTCGGCGCGGGCGGGGGCGGCCTTCGTCTCGGTCTCTTCGGCCACGGTCGAGCCCGAGCGGATGGAGGAGGTGCTCTTCGGCCGCGAAACGCCCGAACGCGGGGTCGAGCCCGGCCTTCTGGAACAGGCCCATGGCGGCGTGGTCTATTTCGACGAGGTGGCCGACATGCCGCCCGGCACCCAATCGAAGATCCTGCGGGTGCTGACCGAGCAGCAATTCACCCGGCTGGGGGGCTCGGACAAGGTGCGGGTGGATCTGCGGGTGATCTCCTCGACCACCCGCGATCTGGCGGCCGAGATCCGCGCCGGGCGCTTCCGGCAGGAGCTTTACGACCGGCTGAACGTGGTGCCGATCGCCGTGCCCGCGCTGGCCGACCGGCGCGACGACATCCCCGAGCTCGCGCGCCATTTCGTCGACTACTTCCACCGCAGCCAGGGCCTGCCCGCGCGCAGGCTTTCCGCAGAGGCCGAGGCCATGCTCCAGACCATGCAATGGCCGGGCAACGTGCGCCAGTTGCGCAACATGGTCGAGCGCGTGCTGATCCTGGGCGAGGGCGCGGGCGAGATCGAGGCGCGCGAACTGCCCGGAACCGGGGCCGAGGCCCGCCCGGGCGAGGGCGAGGGCATGGTGCTTGGCGGCGTCGTCGCCACGCTGCCCCTGCGCGAGGCGCGCGAACTGTTCGAACGCGAATATCTGCTGACCCAGATCAACCGCTTCGGCGGCAATATCTCGCGCACGGCGAATTTCGTCGGCATGGAGCGTTCGGCGCTCCATCGCAAGTTGAAATCCCTGGGCGTGGTGACCACCTCGAAATCCGGCCTGCGCAGCGCCCATTTCGAGGCCGACGAAAACGAGGATGTCGAGGGCTGATCCCCCCTTGGCCCTCCCCGGATGGCGGGCCCCTCCGGGGGGGGCGCCCGCCCCGGCGCGGTTTACGCGCAACATCCTTTCGCATGGCGGCGAAAAAGGCGTTTTGGGTCTGGTAACTTAACGCCGGAGGCATAATATCCATCCGGCCTGCGGTATTTTGCCGGGGTGGTCGAAGGTCAGATTTCGGATCCAACGAATGCCGCGGGCAACGCGGTGACAAGCGCAAGGCACGACAACAATGGCTGGCGATAAGCAAAACCTCCAGGACGCCTTCCTGAATCACGTCCGCAAGGCCAAGGTCCCGGTCACGATCTTCCTGATCAACGGGGTCAAGCTGCAAGGCGTGATCACCTGGTTTGACAATTTCTGCGTGCTTCTGCGCCGCGACGGTCAATCGCAGCTTGTCTACAAACATGCGATTTCGACCATCATGCCCGGCGCGCCGATCAACCTTTACGAGGGTGAAGACTGATCCGCCCCGATCCCGAAGACGAAACCACCCCGGATTCCTTCGCTGACGCTTTCGCGGAAGGCGAGGATGCGGCGCTGGACGCGCTCTGGCCGAAGGACCGGCACGAGGGCAAGTGGCAGGTCACCGCCGCCGCGCCCACGCGCGCCATGGTGCTGCATCCCGACACCCGCGCGCGGGCCGGGCGGCGCCTGCCCGAACATGGCCTGGCCGAGGCGGTGAGCCTGGCCGCAGCCCTGCCGGGGCTTGAGATCCTGGGCGCCGAGGTGGTGCGGCTGCCCAAGGTCCATCCCGGCATGCTGTTCGGCTCGGGCAAGGTCGAAGAACTGAAGACGCGGCTGAAGGCCGATGCGGTGGAACTGGTGCTGATCGACGGCCCGGTGAGCCCGGTCCAGCAGCGCAACCTGGAAAAGGAATGGGGGGTCAAGATCCTTGACCGCACCAGCCTGATCCTTGAGATCTTCGCCGATCGCGCCCGCACGCGCGAGGGGGTCCTGCAGGTGGAACTGGCGGCGCTGTCCTACCAGCGATCGCGCCTGGTCCGGGCCTGGACCCACCTTGAGCGCCAGCGCGGCGGCTTCGGTTTCGTCGGCGGCCCGGGCGAGACCCAGATCGAGGCCGACCGCCGCGCCATCGACGACCAGGTGATCCGGCTCAAGCGCCAGCTCGACCGCGTGGTCAGGACGCGCGAGTTGCACCGCGCGGCGCGGGCCAAGGTGCCGTTCCCGATCGTGGCGCTGGCGGGCTATACCAACGCGGGGAAATCGACGCTGTTCAACCGGGTGACCGGGGCCGAGGTCCTGGCCAAGGACATGCTGTTCGCCACGCTCGACCCCACCATGCGCGCGCTGGTGCTGCCCGCCGAGACGGGCGGCGGGGCAGGTGGCGGGACGGGGCGCAAGGTGATCCTCTCGGATACGGTGGGCTTCATCTCGGACCTGCCGACGCAACTGGTCGCCGCGTTCCGGGCGACGCTGGAAGAGGTGCTCTCGGCCGATCTGATCGTGCATGTGCGCGACATCTCGCATCCCGAGACGGCGGAACAGGCCGCCGATGTCGAGGAGATCCTGGCCGCGCTTGGCGTCGATGCGGCGGTGCCGCGGTTCGAGGTGTGGAACAAGCTCGACCTGGTGGATCCGCTGGCGCGCGAGGCGCTTCTGGCCCAGTCCGGCGCGCGGCCCGAGGTCTTCGCGCTGTCGGCGCTGACCGGCGAGGGGGTGGAGCGGTTCCTGCACGCCGTCTCGGCCGCGCTGGACGAGCGGCGCGAGGCCTGCACCCTGCATCTTGGCTTTGCCGAGGGCCGCAAGCGCGCCTGGCTGCATGAGGAGGGCGTGGTGCGTTCCGAGACCGGCGGCGACGAGGGGTGGGTCGTGGAGGTGTATTGGACGGCCCGGCAGGAGAATCGCTGGCGGGGGCTGTGACGGCGGCGGAAGGGAGGGGGCGCTGCCCCCTCGGCGCCTTTGGCGCCTCACCCCCGGGATATTTTTGCAAAGAAGAATGGGGAAGGCGGGTTTGAGGCTTTTCTTCCTGGGGGGGTGGATCAGGGGATCTGGCGCAGGTCTGTGCCTTGGGTCGAGAGGCGGGCGGGATCGCGGGGCGGCAGGTCCACGACCAGGAGTGCGGGGTGCTCACCTGCCTGGGCCAGGATCTCGCCATGCGGCCCGGCGATGACCGAGCCTCCGGTATAGGTCAGATCGCCCTCGCTTCCGCAGTAATTGGCATAGGCGATGGCCAGCCCGTGGTTCGCGGCCATGGCGGGGATGGTATGGGCGGGGACATGGTGGAAGGGCTGCATGTTCGCCGTCGGCACCAGCAGCAGCGTGGCGCCGCGCGCGGCCAGCGCCGCTACATGCGGGGCGAATTCGACGTCGTAGCAGATCAGCAGCGCGATACGCTCGGCCCCCAGCGGGAAGGTCAGATAGCTGTCGCCCGCGCTGAACAGCCGGGATTCGCGCGGGCCGAACAGTTGGATCTTGCGGTAGTTCGCCAGAAGCGCGCCATCCGGGCCGAAGGCGGCGGCGGAGTTGAAGATCCTCTCGCCCGCGCGTTCGGCATAGCCGAGGACGAGGGCGCAGCCGGTGTTGCGGGCCGCCTCGGCCAGTTGCCGCATCGGCGCGCTGTCCGGGGTGAGCGCGAGGTCGGCGACCGCCTCGGCATTGTAGCCCGGGAGCCAGAGTTCGGGCAGCACGAGGATCCCGGCCCCCGCGGCGGCGGCGGCGCGCAGGGCGCGGGTGGCGCCCTCCAGCGCGAGGTCGGGATCGGCGGCGGGGGAATATCCCTGCCAGACTGCGATGCGCATCGATGTCGTCCTTTCGGGCGGGTCCGGGGCTTGGCGGGCCGGATTTCGGGTCTCGGGTCTCGGGTCTCGGGTCTCGGAGACAGGGAAGGGCAAAGCGGGGCAGGGTGCAAGCCCCGTCGGAGCGCAGGCTCTTGGCGCAGGCTTGACGCGCGCGTGCCCCAGGCAGGCGGGGTGTGGCCGGGGCAGGTGGCCTGGTCCGGGCCGATGAGGTTCGCCGATGAGGTTCAGGGGCCCCCTCAGATCTCTTTCATCAGCCGCAGCGCGTCATAGATCGCGGCATGGGTGTTGCGTGCCTCGACCGCATCGCCGATGCGATAGAGGCGGAAGCCCCGGGTGCCCTGACCCGGCGGCTGGGGCCGCCCCTCGATCAGCGCGGCGTAATCGACCGCGCCGATGTTTTCGGACAAGGGTTTCAGCTCGTGGTAGAGATCGGCATTCGGCATGGTGCCATGGTTCGTCACCACCTGATCCACCTGCCGCTCCAGCCCCAGGCCGGGCAGGTAGTCCGATCCGACCAGCGCCCGCAGCCCATTGCCGTCGCGCGCCACCGATCGCAGCCGGTAGGTCACGGTGAAGGTGACGGATTTCCCTTGCAGCGCCCGCATATAGGGGACGAGGTTCATCCCCGGCACCTCGGGCGCGAAGCTGCGGTCGGGGGTCATCACCTCGACCTGCGCCCCGGCCTCGGCCAGGACCTCGGCCGCCTGCAGGGCGGTGTGATCGCCCGCATCGTCATAGAGCAGCACCCGGGCGGCGGGCTTCACGTCGCCCGAGAGGATATCCCAGGCCGAGACGCAAAGCTCCCCGCCCGCCTCCAGCGGCGGATCCTGCGGCAGGCCGCCGGTCGCGACCACAACCACATCCGGCGAAAGCGAAAGGATATCAGTCGCCTCGGCCCAGGTGTTGAAGTGAAACGCGACCTCTTGCGCCGCGCATTGCGCCATGCGCCAGTCGATGATGCCGATCATCTCGGCCCGACGTCTGGAGCGCGCGGTCAACAGCACCTGGCCGCCGGGGCGGGCGGCGGCCTCGAAGACGGTGACCGCATGGCCGCGTTCGGCGGCGACGCGGGCGGCCTCCAGCCCGGCGGGGCCCGCGCCGATCACGACGACCCGCTTGCGCGCGGGGGCGGGGGCGATCACATGGGGGATGCCTTCCACCTCGCGCCCGGTCGCGGGGTTGTGGATGCACAGCGCCATGCCGCCCTGATAGATCCGGTCGAGGCAATAGGTGGCGCCGACGCAGGGGCGGATGTCATCCTCGCGGCCCTCGACGATCTTTCGCACCACATGCGGATCGGCGATATGGGCGCGCGTCATCCCCACCATGTCGACAAGGCCCGAGGCCACGGCATGCCGCGCGGTCGCCACATCGGGGATGCGGGCGGCGTGGAAGGTAGGCAGGCCGACCGCGGCCCGGATCTCGCCCGCGAAATCGAGATGCGGGGCCGAGGCCATGCCCTGCAGCGGGATCACATCCGACAGCGCCGCATCGGTATGGATCCGCCCCCGGATCACATTGACGAAATCCACCAGCCCGGCGGATTTGAATCGCCGCGCCATCTCGATCCCGTCGGCGGGGGTGATGCCGCCGGGATGGGCCTCGTCCGCGACCTGGCGGATGCCCAGGATGAAATCGGGGCCGACGCGGCGGCGCGCGGCCTCAAGCACTTCGGTCGCGAAGCGGATGCGGCCCTCGAACCCGCTGCCCCAGGGCGCGTCGAGCGCATTGGTCAGCGGGCTGAACATCTGGTCCATCAGATGGCCGTAAAGCTCGAATTCCACGCCATCGAGCCCGGCGGCCCGCATCCGCTCGGCCGCATCGGCGTAGTCCGAGATCACCCGGGCGATGTCCCAATCCTCGATCACCTTGGGAAAGGCGCGATGCGCCGGCTCGCGCGCCGGGCCCGCGCCCAGGACGGGCAGCCAGTCGCCCTTGTCCCAGCGGGTGCGATAGCCCAGATGGGTAAGCTGGATCATCACCGCCGCCCCGGCCTCGTGGCAATCGTCGCTCAGGCGGCGCAGCCAGGGCACGACCTCGTCCTTCCAGGCCAGCACATTGCCGAAGGCGGGCGGGCTGTCGCGCGACACGCTGGCCGAGCCCGCCGTCATCACCATGGCCACCCCGGCGCGGGCGCGCTCCAGGTGATAGAGCCGGTAACGGTCCTTCGGCATGCCGTCCTCGGTATAGGCCGGCTCGTGGCTGGTGGTCATGATCCGGTTGCGCAGCGCCAGGTGGCGAAGCCGGTAGGGCTGAAGCAGCGGATCCTTCGATATGCGCGTCGCGGCGGATGTGGCCATGGGTGCCCCCCTCGGGTTGGTTTCGGCCAGATTAGGGCCTGTCGGCGGTCCGTCCATCCTGGAATCGACACATGTGTCGATTTTCATGTCGCTCCGGCTTGCCGTGCCCGGGAATGCGGCGCAAGATCGCCAGGACGGCAATCCGGCGCATGATCCGGCGGGGGGAGAATGACGGAAGAGACGGGCCCGGGGCCCAAGGGGGCAGGGCGATCCGGTAGCGGGCAGGAAAGGTCCGTGGCGGTCGGGCGGGCAAAGGGCTGGCGCGGCACGGCTGATCTATGGCTTGACGCCGCGCATGAGGCGCTGGTGCGCGGCGGGGTCGAGGCGGTCAAGGTGCTGCCGCTGGCGCAGGGGCTCGGCCTGTCGCGCACCTCGTTCTATCACCATTTCGACGATCGCGAGGCGCTGCTTGCGGCCCTGGTCTCACGCTGGCGGGCGCGGAACGGCCCGGCACTGGTCGGCCGCGCCGGGGCCGCTGCATCCACGGTGACCGAGGCGATCCTGGGGGTCTTCGATTGCTGGGTGGATGCGGCGCTTTTCGACAGCCGCCTGGAATTCGCGATCCGCAACTGGGCGCTGACCGATACCGCCGTGGCGCAGGCGCTGAAAGCCGAGGATGCGCTGCGGCTTGCGGCGCTGGCCGGGCTGTTCCGCCGCCACGGCGCCGATGGAGACGAGGCCGAGGTGCGCGCCCGCACGGTCTATCTGACCCAGATCGGCTATATCGCCATGGGCGAGGATGAGGATTTCGAGACCCGGATGGCCCGCGTGCCGACCTATGCGCTGACCTTTACCGGCAAGATGCCCTCGGCGTCCGAAATCGCAGCCTTCCGCGCCCGGCACGATCCTCGGGGCTGAGGCCATGCGACAGGGCGGGCGAAGCGCGGGCCATCGGCCATGCGTCCCGCATTTTCGGAGCGCTCAAAAAGTCGCATAATTAGTATTATGTAATATTTATCCTGTGGGGCCAGTGCCAATATTACCTTTGGAACAGCCCGAGGCGCATCAGATATCAGTCAGGTCACCACATCGGGCACCGTCCGTCCGGTGAACGCCTCGATCCGCGCGAGTTCATGCGCGGCGCGGATGACCGGCGCCAGCGCGGCCTGCGGGTCGAGGTCGAGCCCCTCGGGCCCCGGCGCGAAACGCTCGACGTAAAGCCGCAGCGTCGCGCCCTCGGTTCCGGTGCCCGAAAGCCGGAAGACAGCGCGCGCGCCGTCGGTGAACAGGATCCGCACGCCCTGATGCTGCGAGACGGATCCGTCCACCGGATCCTCATAGGCGAAATCGTCGGCGGCCCCGATTTCCAGCCCTTCGATCCGGCGCCCGGCCAGCCCGGGCAGCGCCGCGCGCAAGGCGGCGAACATCGCATCGGCGCGCGCGCTCTCGATCGCCTCGAAATCGTGGCGCGAGTAATAGTTGCGGCCGAATTCGGCAAAATGCGCGGCCAGGATGGCGGCCACGCTCTCGCGCCGCACGGCAAGGATGTTCAGCCATAGCAGAACCGCCCAGAGACCGTCCTTTTCGCGCACATGATCCGATCCGGTGCCGAAGCTTTCCTCGCCGCACAGGGTCGCGCGGCCGTCGTCCAGCAGGTTTCCGAAGAATTTCCAGCCGGTCGGCGTCTCATAGGCCGCGATCCCGAGGCGCTGCGCCACCCGGTCGGCCGCCATCGAGGTGGGCATCGAGCGCGCCACCCCCCTCAGCCCCGCCGCATAGCCCGGCGCGAGATGGGCATTGGCCGCCAGCACCGCCAGGCTGTCCGAGGGCGAGACGTAGACCCCCCGCCCGACCACCATGTTGCGGTCGCCGTCGCCGTCCGAGGCGGCGCCGAAATCCGGCGCATCCGGGCCGAACATCTCTTCCATCAGCGCATGGGCCCAGGTCGGATTCGGATCGGGATGCATGCCGCCGAAATCCGGCAGCGGCGTCGCGTTCACCACCGTCCCGGGCGCGGCGCCAAGACGGTTTTCCAGGATTTCCCTTGCATATGGCCCCGTTACGGCGCACATCGAATCCATCCGCATGCGGAATCCGCCCGCGAACAGTGCCCGGATGGCACCGAAATCGAACAGGTCTTCCATCAGCGCGGCATAATCGGCGACCGGATCGACCACATCGACCACCATCCCGCCCAGATCCTGCCGCCCGATCCGCGACAGATCCACGTCCGGCGCCTCGACGATGCGGTATTCGCGCAGTTCCGCGCTGCGGCGATGGATCGCCTCGGTCACCGATTCCGGCGCCGGGCCGCCGTTGGGCATGTTGAACTTGAGGCCGAAATCCTCGTCCGGGCCGCCGGGATTGTGGCTGGCGGACATGATCAGCCCGCCGTCGGTGCGGTTCAGCCGGATCAGATGGCTGGCCGCCGGGGTCGACAGCAAGGCCCCCTGCCCCACGATCACCCGAGCCGCGCCATTGGCCGCCGCCATGCGCAGGATCACCTGCGCGGCGCGGTCGTTGAAATAGCGCCCGTCGCCGCCCAGGACGAAGGTTTTGCCCCGCCCGTCTTCCCCCCTGGCGCCGACCACGTCGAAGATCGACTGGACGAAATTCTCCAGGAAATGCGGCGCCATGAAGACCCGGGTCTTCTTGCGCAGGCCGCTGGTGCCGGGCTTCTGGCCCGGGATCGGGGTCGTCGCGACGGTCAGGGTCATTGGCTCGCTCACTCCACTTTGGGTGCAGTCTTCTCGGGTGCAGTCTTTCAGGCGGGATCGGGTCTTGGCACAGGATCTTGCAAAGGATCGGGCGCCGGACCATGCCCGGCACGCATCAGCAGGACCGCCCCCCCGGGCACCTGCCGGGGCGGGGCGTCAAGGATCAGTTCGGGGCGCGTGGTGTCAAGGATCAGTTCCCAGCCCGGCGCGGTATCGGGCATGGAAAGCGCCACCGGCCCGCCGCAGTTGAACACCGCGAAAACCGCATCCGGCGCGGGATCGCCGCCTTCGGCGGCCATGCGCAGCTCGACGCAGAGGCAGCGGAAGGCCGGATCGTGCCAGTCCTGGGCCGAGGGCTCGGCCCCGTCGGGCCTGCGCCAGATCACGTCGCGGATCCCGTCCGAGGGCCGCGCGCGCGCATGCAGGAAGCGGCGCTGGCGCAGGACCGGATGGGCGCGCCGGATCTGCGCCAGCCGGGCGGTGAAATCGGTCAGGTCGCGGTCGGCCTCGCGCCAGTTCAGCCAGGAAATCTCGTTGTCCTGGGCATAGGCGTTGTTGTTGCCGCCCTGGGTCTGGCCGATCTCGTCGCCCGCGAGCAGCATCGGCACGCCCTGGGACAGGAACAGCGTCGCCAGCAGGTTGCGCTTGCGCAGCGCCCGCGCGGCGCGCACGGCCTTGTCATGGCTTGGCCCCTCGACCCCCAGATTGTCGGAATGGTTCTCGGAATGGCCGTCGCGGTTGTCCTCGCCGTTGTCCCAGTTGCGCTTGACGGTGAAGGAGACCAGATCCTGCAGCGTGAAGCCGTCATGGCTGGCAAGGTAGTTCACCGAAGAGGTGGCGGCGCGGCCGGAATGGTCGAACCTTTCGGCCGACCCCAGCAGCCGCGCCGCCAGATCGCCGGTCAGCCCCGCATCCCCCCGCCAGAACCGCCGCACCCCGTCGCGGAAACGGTCGTTCCACTCCAGGAAGGGATGCGGATAGGCGCCAAGCTGATAGCCGCCGGGGCCGATGTCCCAGGGCTCGGCGATCAGCTTCACCCGGCTCAGCACCGGGTCCTGCCGGATGGCGTCGAAGAAGCCGCCCTCGGGGTCGAACCCGCCCGGCTCGCGTCCCAGAACGGTGCCCAGATCGAAGCGGAAACCGTCGACATGGGCGACCTCGACCCAGTAGCGCAGGCTGTCCATCACCATGCGCAGCACCATGGCATTGGTCAGGTCCAGCGTATTGCCGGTGCCCGCGTCGTTGGCGTAATGGCGCCCTCCGTCGGTCAGCCGGTAGTAGCTGGCATTGTCGAGCCCGCGAAACGACAGCGTCGGGCCCCATTCGTCGCCCTCGGCGCTGTGGTTGTAGACCACGTCCAGAATGACCTCGATCCCCGCCACATGCAGGCGGCGCACCATGGTCTGGAACTCCCACAGCCCGCCCTTGCCCATGTAGCGCGGCTCGGGCGCGAAATAGGCCAGGGTGTTGTAGCCCCAGTAATTGCGCAGCCCCTTGGCGACGATGAACCGCTCGTCCACCATGGCATGGACCGGCAGCAGCTCGACCGCGGTGACGCCCAGCTTCAGCAGGTGCTCGATCATCGGATCCGAGGCGAGGCCCAGGTAGGTCCCCCGCAGCCCCTTCTCGATCCCGGGATGGCGCATGGTCAGGCCGCGCACATGGGCCTCGTAGATCAGGCTTTCGCTGCGGCTGCGGTCGGGCGGCTGGTCGTTGCCCCAGCCGAAGGCCGGATCGACCACCACCGCCTTGGGCACCGCGAAGGCGCTGTCGCGGGTGTCGTAGCTCAGATCCGCCTTGGGGCTGCCGATCCGGTAGCCCATCAGCGCATCCGACCAGCGCAGCCGCCCCTCCAGCGCCCGCGCATAGGGGTCCAGCAGCAGCTTGTGCGGGTTGAACCTGTGCCCGCGCTCGGGGTCGTAGGGGCCATGGGCGCGAAAGCCGTAGACCTGCCCCGCCGTCAGCCCGCCGACATGGATATGCCAGATATCGCCGTCGCGGTCGCGGATCGGCAGGCGCGACAGTTCCTTGCGGCCGTCGGGCGAGAACAGGCACAGTTCGATCATCTCGGCATGGGCCGAGAAGACGGCGAAATTCACCCCGTCCCCGGTGATCGTGGCCCCCATCGGCCAGGGCCGTCCGGGCGAGAGCGAATGGCTGCTCATCTGTCGATAAGACCCTGGTAAAGCGCGGCATATTCGGCGGCCGAAGTCTCCCACCCCACAGGATGGGCCATGGCATTGGCCTGGATGCGGCGCCAGATCTCCGGCTCGGCATGAAGCGAGACCAGCCGCCGCAGCGCCTGCGCGAAGGCCAGCGCGTCGGTCGGCCAGAAGGTGATCCCGGTCGCCGCCCCCGC
Organism: Pseudogemmobacter sonorensis; assembly: GCF_042762395.1. Classification (NCBI taxonomy): domain Bacteria; kingdom Pseudomonadati; phylum Pseudomonadota; class Alphaproteobacteria; order Rhodobacterales; family Paracoccaceae; genus Pseudogemmobacter; species Pseudogemmobacter sonorensis. Next base: position 320,962 of record NZ_JBEFZE010000001.1, on the reverse strand, counting down.
CGTCAGCGCGGCGGGAGAGGCGTTGATCACCGTATCCCCCAGCCCGCCCACGGCCGCCACCACCGGCACCGTGCCGTAGCGCAGCCCGTATAGCTGGGTCAGGCCGCAGGGCTCGAACCGCGAGGGCACCAGCACCGCGTCGCCGCCCTGGAACAGCAGGTGCGACAGCGCCTCGTCATAGCCGATCCGCACCGCGACCCGGCCCGGATGGCGCGCCGCCAGATCCAGAAGCGCGCCCTCCAGCTCGGGATAGCCCGAGCCCAGCACCGCCAGCCCGCCGCCCGCCTCGATGAATTCCGGCAGCACGCCGGGCAGAAGGTCTATGCCCTTCTGGTCGGTCAACCGGCTGACCAGCACCGCAAGCGGGCCCGGCACCTCCAGCCCGAAGGCCGCGCAAAGCGCCGCGCGGGCCGCGGCCTTCCCCGAAGGGTCGGCGGCGGTATAGGGCGTCTCGGCTTCGGCTCCGGGCGACCAGATCGCGGTGTCGACGCCGTTGAGGATGCCGCTGACCACCTCCGCCCGCGCCGCGATCACCCCCTCCAGCCCGCGCCCGAATTCGGGCCGCATCAACTCCCGCGCATAGCCGGGCGAGACGGTGGTGATGCGGTCGGCGGTCACCAGCCCGGCCTTCAGGCTTGAGATGCCGCCGAAATATTCCACCCCCTCGGGAGTGAAGGCATGGCCGGGCAGGCGCAGATCGCCCAGCAGATGCGGCGCGGCCTGGCCCTGGAAGGCGATGTTGTGGACGGTGATCACGGATTTCGCCCCGCCCGCGCCCTGCCCGCCCGCGCCATCCCCGCCCGCGCCGTGATAGGCCAGATAGGCGGGCGCGAGCCCGGCCTGCCAGTCATGGGCATGCAGCAGATCGGGTTTCCAATCGGCCAGCCCGTCGCGCGCGATCCGCGCGCCCACCCAGGACAGCGCCGCGAAGCGCTGCGCATTGTCCGGCCAGTCGCCCGAGGGGCCGGCATAGGGCCCGCCCTCGCGGTCGTAAAGATGGGCTGCGTCCAGCAGCAGGACCGAAAGCCCCGCCACCTGCCCCGCCAGCACCCGGCCCACGCCGCCCCAGAGCCCGTCCTCATACCAGACCTCGGTCCAGGCGGCGGGATCGTCCTGGATCAGCCGACGCAGCGGACGATAGGCCGGCAGCAGGACCCGCATCTCCCAGCCCTCGCGCGCCAGCGCCGCAGGCAGGGCGCCCACCACATCGGCAAGCCCCCCGGTCTTGATCAGCGGCACGCATTCCGATGCCACCGACAGAACCTTGCCACCCATGCGCCGCCCCCTGTTCCGTGGCCCCTGTTCTGTGGCCCATGTTTTCCGCACCCCGGCGTTCCGTCCGCGCCCTCAGCCCAGGGCCAGGGCGCGGCGGTCCAGCATGTCCTGGGTGATCAGCACGATACCCTTCTCGCTGCGGCGAAACCAGCGGGCATCCTCGGCCGGATCCTCGCCCACCACCAGCCCCTCGGGGATCATCACCCCGGCGTCGATCACGCAATTGCGCAATTCCGCCTTGCGCCCGATATCCACCCGGGGCAGCGCCACCACATGTTCCAGGCTCGACCAGCTATGGGCCCGGCAGCCGGTGAACAGCAGCGAGTTGCGGATCTCGGAGCCCGAGACGATGCAATCCCCCGACACCAGCGACGAGATCGCCTGCCCCCGCCGCCCGTCCTCGTCATGGATGAACTTGGCCGGCGGCACGATCTCGGCATAGGTCCAGATCGGCCAGTCGCGGTCGTAAAGATCCAGCTTGGGCGTGAAATCGGTCAGGTCGATATTGGCCTGCCAATAGGCGTCCAGCGTGCCGACATCGCGCCAGTAGGGCTCGTCCTCGATCCCGGTGGTCACGCAACTGTCGGTGAAGAGATGCGCCATGGCCTTGCCGCCGCGCACGATGCCGGGGATCAGGTCGTTGCCGAAATCGTGGCTGGAACTGCCGTCCGCCATGTCGCGCATCAGCAGGTCGCGCAGGAAGGACCAGTCGAAGACATAGATCCCCATCGAGACCAGCGAATGCGCCGGATCCCCCGGGATCCCCGGCGGATCCTGCGGCTTTTCCAGGAAATCGGTGATGCGGGCCTGTTCGTCCACCGCCATCACCCCGAAGGCCGAGGCCTCCTCTCGCGGCACGGTCAGGCAGCCGACGGTCACGTCGGCGCCGCTGTCGGCATGGGCCTGCAACATCACCTCGTAATCCATCTTGTAGATGTGATCCCCGGCCAGGATCACCACATAGCGGACGCTGTAGCTGTCGATGATGTCGATGTTCTGGCTGACCGCATCGGCGGTGCCGCGATACCAGTTCAATTCGTCCATGCGCTGGCTGGCGGGCAGGATGTCGAGATATTCGTTGCGCTCGGCGCGGAAGAAATCCCAGCCGCGCTGGACATGGCGGATCAGGCTGTGGGCCTTGTATTGCGTGGCGATCGCCATCTTGCGGATGCCGGAATTCACCGCATTCGACAAAGCGAAGTCGATGATCCGATGCTTGCCGCCGAAATAGACCGCGGGCTTGGCGCGCCGGTCGGTCAGCTCTTTCAGCCGCGATCCGCGCCCGCCCGCCAGGACGAAGGCCATCGCCTGCGCCGAGAGACGTTTGTTCAACCTCGCCTTCATCCCGCTCTCCTCATCGCGCGAATGCCGCATTGTCGTGCCAAGGATAGAACATTCCCGCCCGTCCCGGCCTTGATCCCTGTCAGATCCCATTCAGACCCCTGTCAGTCCGCCACCGGATTTCCGCCCCCTCCCCCCGGCCCCTCCCCCGGCACATGGCGCAGCCACAGCGTCGACAGCGGCGGCAGGGTCAGCACCGCCGATTGCGCGCGGCCATGGGCGGGATGCGCCTCGGTCGCGACGCCGCCCAGATTGCCGCGCCCGCCGCCATCGTAGACCTGCGCGTCGGTGTTGAGGATCTCATCCCACCGCCCGGCCTCGGGCAGGCCCAGGCGGTAGCGCCGCTCCACCGGCGTCATGTTGGAAACCACCACCACCGGCGGATCCCCCGCCCGCCCGCGCCGCGCCCAGGCGAAGACCGAATTGGCGCCGTCGTCGGGCTCGATCCATTCGAAACCCTCGGGGCGGCAGTCATGGACATGCAGCGCCGGATTGGCGCGGTAGGCCGCATTCAGGTCGCGCACCAGAAGCTGCACGCCGCGATGGGGCGCAAGCCCGGTCTGGTGCCAGTCGAGGCTCTGGTCGTGGTTCCATTCCCGCCCCTGGGCGAAATCCTGGCCCATGAACAGCAGTTTCTTGCCCGGATGGCCCCACATGAAACCGTAGAAGGCCCGCAGGTTCGCGAACTTCTGTTCGCCATCCCCCGGCATCCGCGCCAGCATGGAGCCCTTGCCATGCACCACCTCGTCATGGCTGATCGGCAGGATGAAATTCTCGCTGAAGGCATAGACCAGCGCGAAGGTCATCTGGTTGTGGTGGAATTTGCGGTGCACCGGGTCCAGCGCCATATAGCGCAGCACGTCGTTCATCCAGCCCATGTTCCATTTGAAGCCGAAGCCCAGCCCGCCCTGGTCCACCGGCCGCGACACGCCGGGGAACGAGGTGGATTCCTCGGCCGCCGTCAGGATGCCCGGGGCTTCGGCATAGGCCACGCTGTTCATCCATTGCAGCATGGCGATCGCCTCGTAATTCTCGCGCCCGCCATCCTTGTTCGGCACCCATCCGCCCTGGGGCCGCGAATAGTCGCGGTAAAGCATCGAGGCCACCGCATCCACCCGCAACCCGTCGATATGGTATTCCTCAAGCCAATACAGCGCGTTCGAGACCAGATAGTTGCGCACCTCGCTGCGGCCGTAGTTGTAGATCAGGGTGTTCCAGTCCTGATGGAAACCCTCGCGCGGGTCCTGATGCTCGTAAAGCGCGGTGCCGTCGAACCGGCCCAGCCCATGCGGATCGGTGGGGAAATGGCCCGGCACCCAGTCAAGGATGACCCCGATCCCGCGCCGATGCGCGGCATCGACCAGGGCGCGGAATTCCTCGGGCGTGCCGTGGCGGATGGTGGGGGCGAACAGGCCCACCGGCTGGTAGCCCCAGCTTCCGTCGAACGGATATTCGGAAACCGGCAGCAGCTCGATATGGGTGAAGCCCATCCATTCGACATATTCGACCAGTTCCCGCGCCAGTTCGGTGTAGGAGAGCATCCGCCCCCCGGGCGCCCGCTTCCACGAGCCCAGATGCACCTCGTAGATCGAGACCGGGGCATCGACCGAATTGCGCCCCGCCCGCCCCGCCATCCATTCCGCATCGCCGAAGGCGCCGCCGATCCGTCGCACCACGCTCGCGTTCCGGGGCGGATGTTCCGAGCCGAATCCCACCGGATCGGCCTTGAGCGGCAAGAGCGCGCCGCCTGGGCCGCGGATCTCGTATTTGTAGGTCTCGCCCTCGGTCAGGCCCGGGACGAAGATCTCCCATACCCCGGTGGGCCCGCGCCGCCGCATCGGATGGCGCCGCCCGTCCCAGGTGTTGAAATCCCCCACCACCGAGACCCGCTCGGCATTCGGGGCCCAGACCGCGAAATGCACCCCCGCCACGCCCTCATGCGTGACCAGATGCGCGCCGAGCACCTGCCAGAGCCGCCGATGCGTGCCCTCGCCCAGCAGATATTCGTCCATCTCGCCCAGAACCGGGCCGAAGCGGAAGGGGTCCTCGAACTCCCAGGCCGAATCCGGCGTCTCGGCCCGCAGCCGATAGGCCGCCCTGCGCGGCAGGACATGGGTGAACAGGCCCGGAATGCCGGGATAGGGCCGGGCCTCGGCCTCGGTCTGGCGTCCGGCGGTCTGGCGTCCGGTCAGCACGAAAAGCCGCAGCGCGCCGGGCACGAAGGCGCAGATGCGCCACTTCGGCCGCGCCCGCCCGCCTTCCGCCGCGATCTCGACCCTGTGCGGGCCCAGAACGGCGAAAGGATCGCCATGGCGCCCCTCGGCAATGGCGCGGGCCTCTTCCTCGCCCAGACCTCCCCGTCCGGGTTCACTCTGCATCGCTCGTTCTTCCACCCTTGCCGTCACAGCGGACCTTCCACTTCCGGGGATGCCGGGCCAAGGCGCCCCCTGCCCCGGCAAAGCGCGCCGGTCAAAGCGCCGAGGTCACATCCCATACATCCTTCATGTAACCGCGAATCGTCCGGTCGGAAGAGAAGAAACCGCTTCGCGCGGTGTTCAGCGCCGCCATCCTCACCCAGCGATCCCGGTCGGCGAAGGCGAGATCGACCTCGCCCTGCGCGCGGTGGAAGTCTGCGAAATCCGAAGAGACGAGGAAATAGTCATGATGCCACACCCCGTGGACGATGCCGTGGTAGCGCCCCGGCTCGTCGGGCGAGAAGCGGCCCTCGGCGATCATCTGCAGCACGTCCTGCAATTCCTGGCTGGCCTCGATCGCGGCCTTTTCGTGCTCGGGCATCTTGCGGCGCTCGATCACCTCTTCGGCGGTCAGGCCGAAGAGGAAGAAGTTCTCGGCCCCCACCTCTTCAAGGATTTCCACATTGGCGCCGTCCAGCGTGCCGATGGTGGGCGCGCCGTTCATCATGAATTTCATGTTGCCGGTGCCCGAAGCCTCTTTCCCGGCGGTCGAGATCTGTTCCGACAGATCGGCGGCGGGGATCAGCCTTTCGGCCATCGAGACGTTGTAATTCGCCGGATAGACCACCTTCAGCAGATCGCCGGTCTTGGGATCGTTGTTGACGATCTGGGCCACGTCGTTGATCAGCCGGATGATTTCCTTGGCCACCGCATAGCCCGGCGCCGCCTTGCCGCCGAAGATCTTCACCCGCGGCACCGGATCGGCGATCTGGCCCGAGCGCAGCTTGTGCCAATGCGCGATGGTTTCCAGGATGTTCAGCAACTGGCGCTTGTATTCGTGGATGCGCTTGACCTGCACGTCGAAGATCGCGTCCGGCGTGACCTTGATGCCGAAATCCGCCCCGATCCAGTTCGAGACCGCGACCTTGTTGATCCGCTTCGCGGCATCGAAGGCGTCGCGGAAGCCCTTGTCCCCGACATGCGGCTCCAGCCCCTTCAGCCGGTCGAGATCGCTCTCCCAGCCCGCGCCGATGGTCTCGGTGATCAGGCCCGAGAGCGGGCGGTTCGCCATCCGCAGCCAGCGGCGCGGCGTCACCCCGTTGGTCTGGTTGACGATCCGGCCCGGATGCAGCGCGTTCAGCTCGGGGAAAAGGTTCTTCTTCACCAGTTCCGAATGCAGCGCCGAGACGCCGTTGACCTTGTTGGCCATGATGAAGGCCAACTCTCCCATCCGCACCTCGTGATGCTTGAGGATGCCGACGTAATGCGGGCGCGAGTGGTTCTCTTCCTTGTGCCACTGGTCGATCCGCTCGACGATCTGCATGTGACGCGGCAGGACATTGCCGAAGGTGAAGGTGGCCCAGCGTTCCAGCGCCTCGGGCAGGAGGGTGTGGTTGGTGTAGCCAAGGCAGGCCTGGGCGGTCTTCAGCGACTGCTCGAACGGCATGCCGTGTTCGTCGTGCAAGAGCCGGATCAGCTCGGGTCCGGCGATGGCGGGATGGGTGTCGTTCATCTGGATCGCGACATGTCTGGGCAGGTCGCGCAGGTCGCTCCAGGCCGCCAGATAGCGGCGCAGGATGTCCTTCAGCGCCGCCGAGGTCATCAGGAATTCCTGCTTCAGCCGCAATTCCTTGCCCTGATAGGTGGTGTCGTCGGGGTAGAGCACGCGCGAAAGCGTCCGCGCCAGCGCCTCGGGCTCGGCCGCGGCGGCGTAATCGCCGCGGTTGAACCGCTCAAGATCGAATTGCGTGGTGGGTTTCGCGGCCCACAGGCGCAGCGTATTGGCCCATTTCCCCTGCCAGCCGATCACCGGCGTGTCATGGGCCTCGGCGATCACCGTCTCGGCGGGATGCCAGACCTCCTTGCCGTCGCGATGTTCGACATGGCCCTTGAAGCCGATGGTATAGGCGCTTTCGGGGCGCGGGAATTCCCAGGGATGGGCTTGTTTCAGCCAGTCCTCGGGCGTCTCGACCTGGCGGCCGCCCTCGAACCGCTGGCGGAACAGCCCGTGTTCGTAGCGGATGCCGTAGCCATAGGCCGGACAGCCCAGCGTCGCCATGCTTTCCATGAAACACGCCGCCAGCCGCCCCAGACCGCCATTGCCGAGCGCGGCATCCGGCTCGTCCTCGATGATCAGCCGCAGGTCCTGGCCGAATTCGGCCATGGCCTCGCCCACGGCGTCGTAAAGCCCCAGGTTGATCGTCGCATCCTCAAGGATGCGGCCGATCAGGAATTCCATCGACAGGTAATAGACCCGCTTGTGGCCGGTGGCCCAGGTGCGGCGGGTCGAGGCGAACCACGGTTCCACGATGCGGTCGCGGATGGCGTAGGACAGCGCCATGCGCCAGTCGTAAAGGCTCGCGTTCGGCCGGTCCTTGCCCAGGGTGAAGGTCAGATGGCGCAGGATGTCGGATTTCAGGGCGGAGGGGGTGGTGAGGCTCAGATCGGTCAAGGGGCACCTGCCTTTGGGTCGGGTCTTGGCGTCAAGCCTAGTTGCGCCAAGGCAAGCGTCAAGCGGTTGCTGCACCGCCGCATGAGGGCCCGGGGCCGCATCCGGCACGGCGGAACCGGCCCGAAACCGGGCCGCATCCGCGCGCGCCCTTGCGATAACGCCTTTCAAATCAGAATGCTAGACATTCGCCGCGCCCCGGGGCGCGGCCCGGGCCGGGCTTCGGCCCCTTTGCCGCCCCGATATGCGGCCCGCCCGGGCGGCGGCGGGGGAAACGCGCAGATAAAAGGCATTTCTGATCTATGTCATGGCGGGTCGCCCCCGCCGCGGGCGAAATGGCCGGGTCCGGGCCCCCAGTCCTACCCCCGCCCCTGCCCTGCCCTGCCGCCCAACCCTGCCGCCCGAACCCACAGGAGGAACCGCGATGCGCCTGACGATGCGAACCAGCCTTGCCATGAAGACGCTGATGTTCTGCGCGGTGAACACCCAGCGGATCGTGCGCCGCCAGGAGATCGCCGAATGCTGCGAGGCCTCCGAGAATCATCTGGCGCAGGTGATCCATCTTCTGGCGCAGAAGGGCTATCTGCATACGATCCGGGGCCGCGCGGGCGGGTTGACGCTGGGCCGCCCGGCCGACCAGATCACCGTGGGCCAGGTGTTTCGCGATTTCGAGCGCGTGCTGCCGTTTTCCGAATGCATCGGGCAAGAGGACGGCAAATGCCCGCTCAAGGGCGTCTGCCGCCTGTCCTGCCTGCTCAACGATGCGCTGGACGATTTCTACGCCCGGCTCGACCGGGTGAGCCTGGCCGATCTGGTCGAGGAGAACCACCCGCTGCGACGCATCCTGCAAGTGGCCTGAGGCAGCGCGCGCCCCTCGCACACGCCCCCCCTGGCGCCTGCGACCGGACGGCCCCTCCCGGCCGCGATGCCGCTCAAAGCCTCCCCCCGGCCGCGACCGAGAGCGCGCACCCTAGCCGCAGCAGGCCGCCCCGCTCCCCGCCTCCGCCTTGCCAAGCGCGAGCCCGGTCAGGATCGGGCAATCGGGTCGCTGGTCGCCCGCGCAGGCCCGCACCAGTGCCGAAAGCGTGGCCTGCATCTCGCGCAATTCCTCGATCTTGGCGGCGATCTGCGCCAGATGCGCCCCCGCCAGCGCCTTCACATCGGCGCTGGCCCGGCCCTGGTCCTCGTATAGCGCCAGCAGCGCCCGGCAATCGGTGATGGAAAAGCCAAGCCCCCGCGCCCGCCCGATGAAGGCCAGCTTGTGCAGGTCGCTTTCGCGAAAGCTGCGATAGCCGTTGGCGGCGCGCAGAGGGCGGATCAGGCCGATCTCCTCGTAATAGCGGATGGTCTTGGCGGGCAGGCCCGCGCGCTCGGCGACCTCCTTGATGTTCATCGCACATCCCTCACGAAGCGAAGCCTCAGCGCGTTCGACAGCACGAAGACCGAGGACAGCGCCATCGCCCCCGCCGCCAGCACCGGCGAAAGCTGCGGCCCGCCGAACGGCACCAGCAGCCCCGCCGCGACCGGAATCAGCGCCACGTTGTAGCCGAAGGCCCAGACGAGATTCTCGCGGATGTTGCGCAGGACCGCCCGCCCGATCTTCAGCGCCGAAGCGACCGCCAGCGGATCGCCCCGCATCAGCACCACGTCGCCCGCCTCGATGGCGACATCGGTGCCGGTGCCCATGCTGATCCCGACCTCGGCCGCCGCCAGCGCGGGCGCGTCGTTGATGCCGTCGCCGACGAAGGCGCCCCGGGTCTCGCGGATCAGCGCCAGCTTGCCCTCGGGCAGGATGCCGCCATGGACCTCCTCGATCCCCAGGCCCGCCGCCACCGCCTGCGCCGCTGCGGGCGTGTCGCCCGAGATCATCGCAGGGGTGACGCCCATCTCCTTCAGCGCCGCCACGGCGCGGGCCGATTGCGGCTTCACCCGGTCGGCGACGGTGATCAGGCCAAGCACCTCGCCCCCTCCATCGGGGTGGATGCGCCCGACATGGATCAGGCTTTCGCCGCGCGCCGAGGCCTCGGCCGCGATCCGGGCCAGTTCCTCGGGCACCATGCCGAACATCCGCGCCGATCCGACGCCGATCCGTCCACCCTCGATCTGGGCGCCCCCGATCCGCCCGCCCTCAACCGTCGCCTCGGCGCCATAGCCGGGGCGGGCGGCGAAATCCGTGGCCACGGGGACCGGCGACCCTGCCTCTGCCGCCGCCTCCAGCACCGCCAGCGCCAGCGGATGCTCGCTGCCGCGCTCCACCGCCGCCGCCAGCGCCAGCATCTCCTCGGGCCCATGGACGGCGGTGACGCGGGGCCGCCCCTCGGTCAGGGTGCCGGTCTTGTCGAAGGAAATGCGCTTCACATCGGCCAGCCGCTGCAAGGCCTCGCCGCGCCGGAACAGCACCCCCATCTCGGCCGCCCGCCCGGTGCCCACCAGGATCGAGACCGGCGTCGCCAGCCCCATCGCGCAGGGACAGGCGATGATCAGGACCGAGACCCCGGCGACCAGCGCCCGCGCCATGTCGCCGGTGATCGCCAGCCAGGCCAGGGTCGCGACCAGCGCCACCGCCATCACCGCGGGCACGAACCACAGCGTCACCCGGTCGACCAGCGCCTGCATCGGCAGTTTCGATCCCTGCGCCTCTTCCACCATGGCGGTGATCCGCGCCAGGACCGTATCCGAGCCCACGGCCGAGACCTCGACCACCAGCGCGCCGGTGCCGTTCACCGTGCCGCCGGTCACGCTTGCGCCCGGTTCCTTGGCGACGGGCAGCGGCTCGCCGGTCAGCATGCTCTCGTCCACCGCCGAGCGGCCCGAGACCACATGGCCGTCGACCGGCACCCGTTCGCCCGCGCGCAGGGTGACGCGCATGCCGGGCAGCAGGCTTGCGACCGGCACCTCGGCGCCGCTTTCAAGCCGCGCGGTCCGGGGCTGCAACCCGATCAGGCGCGAGATCGCCGCCCCCGCGCGCCCGCGCGCCCGCGCCTCCATCGCGCGGCCGGCAAGGATCAGCACCACGATCACCGCCGCCGCCTCGAAATAGACCGATTGCGATTCGGCCGGGACCAGACCGGGCAGGAAGGTCACCACGCTGGAATAGGCCCAGGCCGCGAAGGTGCCAAGCGCCACCAGGCTGTTCATGTCGGGGGCAAGGCGGGCCAGCGCGGGCAGGCCCTTGGCGAAGAAGCGCCGCCCCGGAAAGGCCAGGACCAGCGTGGTCAGCACGAATTGCATCAGCCACAGGTTCCAGGGATCGGTCAGCCCGTGCAGCCAGTGGTGGAAGGCCGGGACCAGATGGCCGCCCATCTCGGTCACGAAGACCGGCAGCGTCAGGATCCCCGCGATCAGCGCATCGCGCCATAGCGCGCGCTCTTCGGAGCCTTCGGCCCGGGGGGCGGCTTCGGCCAGCGGCTGCGCCTCGAACCCCGCCTTGCGCACCAGCGCCGCGAGCCGCTCGGGGTCGAGCGGCTCCAGCGTCACCACGCGGGCGCGCCGGGTGGCCAGGTTCGCGGTGGTCGAGATCACGCCGGGCTGGGCCTTCAGCACCCGTTCGACCCGCCCGACGCAAGAGGCGCAGGTCATCCCCTCGACCGAAAGCTCGACCGTCTCGGGCCGGACCGGATAGCCGATCCCGGCAAGCGTCCCGGCCATGCTTTCGCGCGTGGCGGGGGCGGTGAAGCGCACCCGCACCTCGCGGGTGCCAAGGTTCGCCACCGCCGCCTCGACCCCTGGCAGGGCCGAGAGGCCGCGCTCGATCCGCCCGACGCAAGAGGCGCAGGTCATCCCCTCGACGGCGAAGCGCGCGGTCTCGGCGGATGCTTGCGGCCGGGCGTCGGCCGGGGGCGGCGCTGCGGTCGCGATCTGGGAAACGGCATTCTTGGGAACGGGCTCGGGAATGGGTGGGCTGGACATGGAAAATCCCCTTTCGCATCCCATATGGGGCTTCCGGTGACTGGAAGGTCAACCCCCGCCGCCGCATGCCCCCCCCTCAAGTCATCGGCCCCGCCCTGCGGCGTATCGTCCCGCCCCGGCCGCGCCCCGGATGACGGGGCTTGACCTTCCCGCTGCCGGAAGCCCCAGAGAGGCCGGACAGGCGCCCCCTTTCCGGGCGCGTGCCCCGAAGCCAGAGGTGCCCCGATGACCGCCGCCGCAACCACGATCCTGAGCGTTCCCGACATGAGCTGCGGCCATTGCCGCGCCAGCGTCGAGGCGGCGCTCGCGCCGCTGGCGCGCAGGGTCGAGATCGACCTGCCCGCCCGCCGCGTCACCGTCGAAGGGGGCGAAACCGCCCCCCTTCTGCGCGCCTTGGAGGCGATCGGATTTCCGGCCAGCGAAGTGCCGGCGAAGTGAAGGGCTGACAGGGCAACGGCCCGGGAAGCGGCCCGGCCCGATGCCGGGCCCGGAATGCCGCGAATGCGGCATGAAAATGCTGTGTATGCAGCCTGTGGAGAAGCGGCAACAGGTCGCGCGGATGTGAATATCGGCGAGGAATCCGGCCATCATCCGGCCTTGCGCTTGCCATGGTGAGCGGGCAAATGGCCCGCCACGGCAAGAACCATTCTCCCGGAGCAGCAAGATGGCAAATGCACAACCCCAGCAGGGCTCGCCCCTGCCCTCGCAACCCCAGCAACAGCAGCAGGGCAGCGCGCCCCCGCCCCAGCAGCAGCAGGGCGGCAAGACCGTCTTCAAGGACTGGGCCGCGATCTGAGCCCGGCCGGTTTCGCCGGGTCCCTGCTCCGCCTGGGCCCTTCCGGCCCCTACCGATCCCCCCGCCCGAGGCGGGAGGATTGACGGGCGGATGCGCCGGTTCAGCGACCTGATCCCCCGCGCCCACGGGTGTGAGGGTCTACGGCGCGCCAGAGGCTGCGACCTTGATCGGCGTCCTTAAAATCGCCGGTTCGCGGTCGCAATGACAGCACGCTCGGCTTGGCCCGGACACCTCCTGATCGAAGCGTCGCGGAGCGCGTCGAAAGCGGGCGAGGCGCTTGGAAGTTCGCCCGACCGCGGGCCTCTCCGGCAGCCGAGCCGTCCCGCCCGGGACGGCGGCGCAGCGCCCAAGGCCCGCCCTGCCCTTTCTGCGCCTCTTCCTCGCGCTTGCTCCACCACCCCGCCAGCCGGGCGCCAGCCCCCTTGACGCAAAGCACGCCGACCGCGAGGCTTGCCCCTGGCATCCCGATGCGTGGTGCCGCCTTGCCCCCCGGCATTTCTTCCGCCTGCAACCCACCTGTCTCCACCCCGGAGGACCGCCCATGAACAGCCGCTCCGGCAAGGGATCACCGGCGAAGGACGTTCCGGCGGCCGAGGCCGTGGCGACCGAGGCTGTGGCGGAGGCTGTGGCGGGCGGACCTTTGGGGAACGAGCCGATGGCGCGCCGTGTCGGAGCCCGCGCCGCGGACCCGGCCCCGCAGCCCGTCTCCTCCATCCCCAATCTGGGCCCGGCGACCGAGGCGGCCTTTGCCCGGATCGGCATCCATGACGCCGAAAGCCTGCGCGCGATCGGCGCCGAGGAAGCCTATCGGCGGCTGCTCCGCGCCGGAACGGCGCCGCATTTCATCGGCTTCTATGTGCTGGTGATGGGCCTTCAGGGCCGCCCCTGGAACGATTGCCGGGGCGAGGAGAAGAAGGCCCTTCGCCTGCGATTCGACGCGATAAAGGCCGAAGTGGCGGGCAGCAGCGAAAAGGGCCGCTCCGATCTGGAGGCGGCCCTTCGGTTCTTCGGCGTGGTCCCGCGCCATCCCTGAACGCGGCGGCACGGACGGATTGTCCGGGCGCCACCGCGAGCGGCGACCGGGCGCCTGGCCTTGCGCCACCGCGTGAGGCGGCGGCGCGGGCGGTTCAGCCCACCAGTTCGAGGCCCGAGAAGAAGAAGGCGATCTCGCGCGCCGCCGCTTCGGGGCTGTCCGAGCCATGGACCGAATTCTCGCCCTTCGAAAGCGCGAATTCCTTGCGGATCGTGCCGTCGGCGGCCTGGGCCGGATCGGTCGCGCCCATCACCTCGCGGTTCTTGGCGATCGCGCCCTCGCCTTCGAGCACCTGCACCACCACGGGTTCGGAGACCATGAAGGAGACCAGCTCGGCATAGAAGGGGCGCTCCTTGTGCTCGGCGTAGAATTCGCCGGCCTGGGCGGTCGAGAGCTGGATGCGCTTCGAGGCGACGACGCGCAGGCCCGCTTCCTCGAATTTGGCGACGACCTTGCCGGTCAGGTTGCGCTTGGTCGCATCGGGCTTGATGATCGACAGGGTGCGTTCGGTGGCCATCGGGCTCTCCATCGGTTCTGGGGCCGCAAGATCGGTTCCGGCCCGTTCGGATGGCGCGCTGCTAGCACGGCGGGATGGCGAAGGGAAGACAGGGCGCGGACGGGGGGTGACATGGCTGTCGGTGCGGGCGATGCGGAAGGGAGGGGGCGCTGCCCCCTCGGCGCCTTTGGCGCCTCACCCCCGGGATATTTTTGCAAAGAAGAATGGGGGGAGGCTTTGGGACGGGTGGGGTGCGAGGGGGGCGGGTGGATTGCGCGCGGGTCGCTTGCGGGTCATGATGGGGGCGGGACGGCCAGTGACGGAGAACCCATGGAAGACCTGCCCTTCGACGGCGCCATCAGCCGCTATTTCCGCGAGGCGGCCCCGGCCCCGGTGCGCGAGGCCATCGAGAAGGACGACGGAAAGTCGATCCTGACCGCCGATTATCCCTATCGCGAGGAGATGAAGCGCAAGGATTACGAGGCGGCGATGGAGGGGCTCCAGCGCCAGCTCGTCCGGCTGCAGGCCGATGTGAAGGCCCGCGGCAAGCGCGTGGTCGTGGTCTTCGAGGGCCGCGACGCCGCCGGAAAGGGCGGCACCATCGGCGCGATCCGCGAGAACCTCAACCCCCGCGTGGCCAATGTGGTGGCGCTGTCCACGCCCTCGGACCGCGAGCGCGGGCAGTGGTATTTCCAGCGCTACATCGACTGGCTGCCCGCGGCCGGCGAAATCGCGCTGTTCGACCGAAGCTGGTACAATCGCGGCGTGGTCGAGAAGGTCTTCGGCTTCTGCACCGAGGAGGAGCGCGGCAAGTTCTTCCGCCAGGTGCCGGATTTCGAGAAGATGCTGGTCGACGAGGGCGTGATCCTGATCAAGATCTGGCTTCAGGTCGGGCGGGCCGAGCAGTTGAAGCGTTTCCTGTCGCGCGAGCGCGATCCGCTGAAGCAATGGAAGCTGAGCCGCATCGACATCGAGGGGCTGGCGAAATGGGACGACTACACCGCCGCCATCGACGAGACGCTGGAGAAGAGCCATACCGAGGCGGCGCCCTGGACGGTGATCTTCTCGGACGACAAGCGCCGCGCCCGGATCGCCGCGATCCAGGCCATCCTGGGGCGGATCGACTTCGCGGGCCGCGACCCCGCCCTGATCGGCACGCCGGATCCGAAGATCTGCGGCACGCCGGATCTGCGCGCCGAGCGGGCGGCGCGGGCCGAGAAGGCCCAGCCCGGAAAGGCCGCATCCGGGAAGGCGGCGGGCAGGACCGGCGGCAAGAAGCGCGGCAAGGCGAAAGATTGAAACGCGGCTATCATCACGGCAATCTCCGCCAGGCCCTGGTCGAGGCGGCGCTTTCGCTGATCTCGGGGCGCGGGCCGCAGGGGTTCAGCCTGTCCGAGGCGGCGAAGACCGCCGATGTCACGCCCGCGGCGGTCTATCGCCATTTCGCCGGGCGCGACGATCTTCTGGCCGAGGTGGCGCGGCAGGGCTTCGACATCTTCGCCGCGCTGCTGGATTACGCCTGGGACGAGGGGCGGCCCGGCGCGCTTGCGGCCTTCACCGCCACCGGCCGGGCCTATATGGCCTTCGCGCGCAAATATCCCGGCCATTACCAGGCCATGTTCGAAAGCGGCGTGAAGGCGAGCGAACACCCCGAGCTTGCGCTGGTGGCGAACCGCGCCCGCGCCACCATGGACCGCGCGGCGGAGGGGCTTCTGGCCGCGCTTCCGCCCGCGCGGCGCCCCCCCGCGAACATGGTTTCCGCCCATGTCTGGGCCACCGCGCATGGCGTGGTCGAGCTGTTCCTGCGCGGCAATGGCGCGCCCCTGCCCTATTCGCCCGAGGATCTGCTGGAGACCGCGATGGGGATCTATCTGCGCGGGCTGGGGATCCTGCCGGCGGACGGATAGGCCGACCAGAGGCCGGTTTCCATGTGGGAGCGGCGCAAGGGTTGCGGGGCCGGTCGCCCGCGCGGCCGCGATGAGGGCGCGCGAGCGGGGGCGCCCGATCAGGCCCAGGAGGCCGGAAGCGCGCAGAGGGTCACGCCCGGTCCGGGGCCCCGTCCCCTTCCTGCCGCCGCCGGGCGCGGCACCGTCGCATTCGGGCGCTCTCCGGCGATGGCTCCGGGCGCCGCGCCGCCGGTCACCAGGTAGATCCTCGGCGTGTCGACCGAGGGACGCGGGCTCGGCTCGACATTGGGGCGCAGCAGGCTGGCCTCGGCGACCAGCGCCACCAGCACCTCGATATGGTCCGAGACCGAATAGATCGAATCGCCCTGCCGCCGCCGCGCCTCCATCGCAGCCTCCAGCGCGTAGAGGCGCGGCACCGTCCGCTCGGGCCGCGTCTCGCCCGGGGTCAGGCGTTTCAGAAGCCGCCCGCGCTGGTATTCGGCAAGGCCGAAGCGCGTGGCGCGCATCAGGATGCCGGGCCGGCGCAGCTCGGACACCGCCCGGCGCAGATCCGGGGCGGCAAGGTCGGGGATGGGAAAATCGGACATCGGCAGCCTCCTTCGACAAGGGTGCCAGTCTGCCCCGGTCCGGGCTCGCGTTGCGGCACCGGAAATACAACCGTGCGGCGAGTTCCGGATTGTTTAGGTTTTGGTTACGATTATCGACAGAAGGTAAACAGTTAACGGACAAGTAACCATATTCACGTTATCGGTATGATTTGTGCAAGATGCGGACATGCAACCCATGATTGTCCAACCCCGAGGAGCGCAGCCTTGACCCCGAGCCCGTCTTCCCCGCCCGGCCCCCGCGCGACCGCCCCCGGCCCGAAGCACCCCCGCCCAAGGGATTCGGAGCCGCCCTGCACAGCCCTGCCCGCCTGGTTGCCCGATCCGGTGCGGCTCTATCTGAAACATACCGATGAGGGCGCATCGCTTCGGGCCCTGGCGCGGGCGGCGGGGCTGAACCCCTCGACCGTGATGCGCCAGATCCGCCGCTATGAGGCGCGCCGCGACGACCCGTTGATGGATGGCGCGCTGGCCGCGCTCAGCCGCGCCGGATCCGGTGCGACATCCCACCCCCCTTTCCAGATGGAGACCGCCGCCATGCGACACCCCCACCCCGCGCCCCCCGGCCCCTCGCGCAGCGGCCCGCGGCCCGAAGGCCTGCCGCCCGAAGGCCTCCCGGACGAGGCCCGGATCCGCCGCGAGGGCTTTCGCATCCTGCGCCGCCTGGTCGAGCCGGGCGCGGTGCTGGCCTTCGCCCCGGATATGGAAAAGGCGGTGGTGCTGCGCGAATTGCCCGACGGCTCCAGCACCCGCACCGCCGTGCTGGAGCGCGCCATGGCCCAGGCCTTCAGCCTCAGGGACTGGATCGCCTGCCGCAAGCCGGGCCGGATCTCGACCTATGCGATCACGCCCTCGGGCCGCGCGGCGCTGCGGCGCATGGCGGGGGGAAGGATGGCCGGGGAAAGGATGGCAGGCGAGGTGCCGCCCGGCACCCCCGGCCTGGCCGAATCGGCCGCCCCCTTCGCCGACCAGCACCGCATCTGGGGCGAGCGCCAGACCATCGCCGACGACGGCCCGCGCCGCACCCGGGTCAATCTGGCCGAAAGCCCGATCACCGTGCTGGGGCGGCGGCGCGACAAGGACGGCACGCCCTTCCTGCCGCCCGAACTGGTCAATGCCGCCGAGCGCCTGCGCGAGGATTTCGAACTGGCGCAGATGGGGCCCCGGGTGGCGCAGAACTGGGAAAGGTTCCTGACCGCCGGGACGCGCGGCGGCTTTGCGGCCTCGGGCCCGGCGGACGGCTCGGGCCGGGCGCGCGACCGGGTGGCGGCGGCGCTTGCCGATCTGGGCCCGGGCCTGGGCGACGTGGCCCTGCGGGTCTGCTGCTTTCTCGAAGGCGTCGAAAGCGCCGAGCGGCGGATGGGATGGGCCGCGCGCTCGGGCAAGATCGTGTTGCGGATCGCTCTGATGCGGCTGCGCCGCCATTACGACGAGACCTATGGCCGGTCGGGGCCGCTGATCGGCTGATCCCCGGCCCAGGAAGCGCCGCTCAGGCCGCGCCGATCCCGCGAAGGACCAGAAGCACCGACAGCCCGCCCAGCCAGACCGCCGCCGCGCGGCGCACCCAGGGCGGGCTGCCGCCCCCCGCGCGCCGCGCCGCGATCAGCGCGCCGCCAAGGGCCCAGAGGCAGGCCACCGCCACCACCTGGGCCGAGAAATGCGCAAGGTTGATCCAGACCCCCTCGGGCGCGGGCAGAAGCACCAGCCCGAAGATCAGCGCCTTTGGGTTCAGAAGCGTGGTGACGAAGACCGTGCGCCCGTCGACCGAGGCCTGCACCCGCGCCGGATCGGGCAGCCGCCACAGCCGGAGCGCGAGCCAGGCCACCCAGATCCCCGCCGCCAGCGCGACCCCGGCGCGCAGCCCGGGCCGGTCGGCCAGCACGGCGGCGCCGAACAGCGTCAGCGGAAGGACCGTGGCAAGATAGCCGCAAAGCTCGGCCGGGATCAGCCGCATCGCCCTGAGCGCGCCGCGCTCGGCCCCGGCCAGGAACATCAGCGTATTGGTCGGCCCCGGCGTCACCAGAAGCGCCAGGATCGCCATCGCCAGTTCGAAACCCGTCATCCGCCCGCCCCTTTTGCCGCGCCTATTGCCACGCGATGACTCGCACCCGACGCGACCGGGGGTCAACCTCGCCCGGCGGCGCGGGCGGCGCCTTGATCGCGATCAAGCGCCGGGGTGCAAATCCGGTCAAGCCGCAAAGGAAAAGGGGCCGCGCGGATCCCGCACGGCCCCTCGTCAACTCGGTGCCCTCAAAGGCTCAATCCGCCCGGGTCACGCCCGCCGCATGCAGCACGCCCGCAAGCGCGCCCCCGGCCAGCGGCGCGAGAAGGAAGACCCAGAGCGATTTCAGCGCATCCCCCCCCACGAACAGCGCAGGCCCGATCGAGCGCGCCGGATTGACCGAGACCCCGGTGATCTTGATCCCGACGATATGGATCATCGCCAGCGTCAGGCCGATGGCCAGCCCGGCAAAGCCCGGGGCCGCCCCGGCGGCGGTCGCGCCCAGGATCACGGTGACGAACAGGAAGGTCGCCACGAATTCGAACGCCAGCGCCGAGGTCAGGTTGTAGCCCGCGCCATAGTTCGGACCATAGCCGTTCTGGCCCAGCCCGCCGTCCCAGCCCGCGCTGCCAGAGGCGATCAGGTAGAGCACCGCCGCCCCCAGCACCGCGCCCAGGACCTGTGCCACGACATAGGCGCCGAAGGTCGCGCCGTCGATCCGCCCCGCCAGCAGCGCGCCGAGCGAGACCGCCGGGTTCAGATGCGCGCCCGAGATCGCGCCAATCCCATAGGCCGCCGCGACGATGGCGAGACCGAAGGAAAGCGAGATCCCGGTCAGCCCCACTCCGGTGGTGCCGTCCGCGCCCGCGATCACGGCGGCGCCACAGCCGAAGAAGACCAGGATGAAAGTGCCGATCACCTCGGCGGTGAATTTCTTGGATATGGTAATTTCCTTGGACATTGTCCCTCCACAGGATGGTGCCGGTTTTTCCCGGCGTTCCAGGCGACAGGCAGGCGCGTTGGATGCGTTGCCATGTGGCTCGGTTCGGCTTATGTCTTGGATCCCCGACTTGTAAGGGGGAAAATGCCGGGCGGCGCCTCCGACGGGTCGTCCCTCACCCGCAGGCCCGTCACCTCCGGCCCCCGCGCCGGCGCCCCGGTGGAGCCGACAGGAAGCCGACAGGAAGCCGAAATGCGCGATCTGAAGATCCCCGACCAGCGCCACCCCGAAAAGGCGCATCGCCCCGACCAGGCCCAGCCGAAAAAGCCGTCCTGGATCCGCGTCAAGGCGCCCACCTCCGAGGGCTATCGCAAGACCCGCGACATCATGAAGGAAAACCGCCTCGTCACCGTCTGCGAGGAGGCGGGCTGCCCCAATGTCGGCGAATGCTGGTCGCAGGGCCATGCCACCATGATGATCATGGGCGAGATCTGCACCCGCGGCTGCACCTTCTGCAATGTCGCGACAGGCAAGCCGCAGAACCTCGATGCGTTCGAGCCGGGCCGGGTCGCCCATGCGGTCTCGAAACTGGGGCTGAACCATGTCGTGGTCACCTCGGTCGACCGCGACGACCTCGACGACGGCGGGGCCGAGCATTTCGCCCAGACCATTCGCGCGATCCGCCACCGCGCCCCCGCGACCACGATCGAGGTGCTGACGCCCGATTTCCTGCGCTGCGGCCCCGAGGCGCTGGAAAAGGTGGTCGAGGCCCGGCCCGACGTCTTCAACCACAATCTTGAGACAGTGCCCGGCCTCTACCACGAGGTCCGCCCCGGCGCGCGCTATTTCCACAGCCTGCGGCTGTTGCAGCGGGTGAAGGATCTCGATCCCACCATGTTCACCAAATCCGGCATCATGGTCGGCCTGGGCGAGACCCGGCCCCAGGTGCTTCAGGTGATGGACGACATGCGCTCGGCCGATATCGATTTCCTGACAGTGGGCCAATATCTGCAACCCACGCCCAAGCATCATCGAATCGCCGATTTCGTCACGCCCGAGGAATTCGCGGCCTATGAGAAATCGGCCTGGAACAAGGGGTTCCTGATGGTTTCGGCGACGCCCTTGACCCGGTCCTCCTATCACGCGGGCGAGGATTTCGCCCGGCTGCGCGCGGCGCGGCTGGAAAAGCTGGGCCGGGCCTGAAGCGGGACCTTGGTCGGCCGATCTCGCGGTCGGACGGCGGGAAGGTCGCGCCGTCGGCCCCGGGGCGCGCGGCCTGCGGCCGGGATGCCGCATCACGGGGGGGGCATGGCTTTTCCCGGCCCGCATCGCCGCCCCCGTCGACGCCTGCGCCGACGGCCCTCAGGGTCCGGTGCGGAAATCCACCGCCGCATCCCGCCCCGTGACATTGCCCGCCAAGGCGCTAGTCTGGCCCCGACAATCCCCAAGCCGGAGCCCGCGAAGATGCAAGACCAGGACGCGCTGATCCACGACCCCGACGGCGGGCTGCCGCGCCTGCTTGCGATCATGGCGCGGCTGCGCGATCCGGCGCGCGGCTGTCCCTGGGATCTGGAGCAGGATTTCGCCTCGATCGCGCCCTATACGCTGGAAGAGGCCCATGAGGTCGTCGATGCGATCGAGCGCGGCGCCTTCGACGAGCTGCGGCTGGAGCTTGGCGACCTGCTGCTGCAGGTCGTGTTCCACGCCCGAATGGCCGAGGAGGCCGGACTCTTCGCCTTCGGGGATGTGGCCCGAGCGATCTCGGACAAGATGGTGGCGCGGCATCCGCATGTCTTCGGGGACGAGCGCGCGCCCGACCGCAGTTCCTCGGAGCAGAGCCGCGCCTGGGAGGCCACCAAGGCGCGCGAGCGCGGCGCGGCGCGGGTGCTCGACGGGGTGGCGCAGACGCTTCCCGCGCTGACCCGGGCGGTCAAGCTGCAAAACCGCGCCGCAAGGGTCGGGTTCGACTGGCCCGGGCCCGCCGACGTGGTCGAGAAGATCCGCGAGGAGGCCGCCGAACTGGTCGAGGCGCGCGAGACGCTGACCGAGGCAGAGGTGGCCGAGGAATTCGGCGATCTGATGTTCGTGATGGCCAATCTCGCGCGCCACCTGAAGCTGGACCCCGAGGCGGCGCTTCGCGCGGCCAACCGCAAGTTCACCCGCCGCTTCGGCCGGATCGAGGATTATCTGGCCGAAGAGGGGCGCGGGCCGCAGGATTCGACGCTGGCCGAGATGGATGCGCTCTGGAACCGCGCCAAGGCCGAGGAACGCGGCTGAGCGGCGGCGCCTCGGGTCGCCCGGACCGTTCGGCGGCCCGAACGGTCTGGCGTCCCGAACGGTCTGGCGGCCCGGCCCGTCCGGGACAGACGGCCTTTCGGGCCGCCCGCGCTGACGGTAGACCCGTGCTGTCGCGGGGCCTGTGCCGACCGGGTGGCGAGTCCTGACGGGCGGCCTGGCCGATCCTCCCGACACCATCCGCCTGCCTGGCCGGTCCAGACAGACAAGGACGATCCTGCGCCCATCCTGGGATCAGGCCCGGGATCCGGCGCGCGAGAAGGCCCCGGCCCTTCCAAAGACCCACCTCCTCCGAAGGCTCCCCATCCGATAACCGGGACGGTCTGGACAAGGCCGGACGGATCGGCTTCCCTGCCTCCCTGCCTCCCTGCCTCCCTGCCTCCCTGCCTCCCTGCCTCCCTGCCTCCCTGCCTCCGGCTCACCCTAGAAACGGAACCCCCATGTCCAGACCGAAGCCTCCGCGCAAGATCATCATCGACACCGATCCCGGACAGGACGACGCGGTGGCCATCCTTCTGGCGCTGGCCAGTCCCGAGGAGATCGAGGTCCTGGGCATCACCGCCGTCGCGGGCAATGTGCCGCTGGCGCTGACCGAGGCCAATGCCCGCCGGGTGGTCGAGCTTTCGGGCCGCCCGGCCCGGGTCTTCGCGGGCTGCGATCGGCCGATGCACCGCGCGCTGGTCACCGCCGAACATGTCCACGGCAAGACCGGGCTCGACGGCGCGGACCTGCCCGTGCCGCGTCTTGCGCTGGAGCCGCAGCATGGCGTCGATTTCATCGTCGAGACCCTGATGCGCGAACCGCCCGGCACGGTCACGCTCTGCCCGCTCGGGCCGCTGACCAATATCGCCACCGCCTTCCGCCGCGCGCCCGAGATCGCCGCCCGCGTGCAGGAGATCGTCCTGATGGGCGGGGCCTATTTTGAGGTGGGCAACATCACCCCCGCCGCCGAGTTCAACATCTACGTCGACCCGGAAGCCGCCGAGATCGTTCTGAAATCCGGCTGCCGCGTGGTCATGGTGCCGCTGGATGCCACCCACAAGGCGCTGACTTCGCGCGACTGGATCGCGCGGATGCGCGCGCTGGAGACGCCGGTCGGCCGCGCCGTCGCGGGCTGGACCGATTTCTTCGAACGCTTCGACGTGGCGAAATACGGCAGCGAGGGCGGGCCGCTGCACGACCCCTGCGTGATCGCCTGGCTGCTGGCGCCGGGCCTGTTCTCGGGCCGCGAGATCAATGTCGAGATCGAGACCGGGTCGGAACTGACCCTGGGCATGACGGTGGCCGACTGGTGGCGCGTGACCGACCGGCCCGCCAATGCGCTGTTCCTGCGCGAGGTGGACCGCGACGGCCTCTTCGCCCTGCTGACCGAGCGTCTGGCGCGGCTCTAGCTGGCTGCCGAAAAGGTCATGCGGCGGCGGCCTGTGCGGTAGATCGGTCCGGTAGCGGGCCAAAATCCGGTTTCCGCAGTGATCTTTGGCACTTCAGGGAAGAATTCCGCCTCGACGCGGTCGCGAGACATTTCTTCGGCAGCCTGCCGGGTCGCCTGCTCGCACCCAAGCCCGCTGTTCCCCGGCCGACGGCCTGCCCGCCTGCTGCCCGTTCGGGCGGGTCTGTTCGGGCATATCCGCTCGACGGGGCGGCCTGTCGCGTCACCCGCCGCTTCCGCCGAGCGATCCCGCCCCCCGGGGGCCATTCCGCCGCCTATTCCCCCTCGGGCAGCAGGACCGAGAAGGTCGAGCCCTCGCCCTTGCGGCTGTCGATGCGCAGGCTGCCGCGATGGCGGTTCACGATATGCTTGACGATGGCCAGCCCCAGCCCGGTGCCGCCCTCGGCGCGCGAGCGGTGCGCGTCCACGCGGTAGAAGCGTTCGGTCAGGCGCGGCAGGTGGATCGGGTCGATCCCCTCGCCCCGGTCGATCACGTCGACGCGCAGGAAGGCGCCGCGAGAGACCGTCTCGCGCGTGACCGAGACGCGGACCTCCTGCCCCGGGGCGCCGTATTTCACCGCATTCTCGATCAGGTTCAGGAAGACCTGGGTCAACTGGTCGGCATCGCCCGTCACCATCACCGGGGCGTCGGCGCCGATGATGGTGATGTGGCTTTGCTTCTCCTCGGCGCCTGGCCGCACGGTCGAGGCGGCACCGCGCAGCACCCCGGCCAGATCGACCTGGTCGCGCGGACGCATCCGTTCCTCGGATTCGACCCGGCTCAGATGCAGCAGATCGCGCACCAGGCGGTTCATCCGGCCCGCCTCGCGCTCCATGATGCCCAGAAAGCGTTCGCGCGCATTGGCATCGTCGCGGGCCGAGGTGCGCAGGGTCTCGATGAAGCCGATCATCGCGGTCAGGGGGGTGCGCAATTCATGGCTGACATTGGCGACGAAATCGCGCCGGATCGCCTCGGACTGCACCTCGGAGGTCATGTCGCGCAACACGCAGAAGGCGCGCATCCCGCCCGGACCGCTGAGCGGCGAGACATTGGCGCGAAACAGCGTCTCGTCCGACAGCCGCAGGGGCACGTCGCGCGCGGCCTCGCCCGCGTGGACCGCCGCCACCGCCGCCAGCAGCGGCGGCGCGCGCAGGGCCAGCGCAAGGTTGCGCCCGACCGCGGCCTGCCCCAGAATCGGCAGGCTGGCGGCATTGGCGGCCTCTATCCGCTCGTCGGCGCCGACGACGAAGGCGGGGAAAGGAAGACCCGCCAGCAACTCGGCCAATGCGGTATGTTCCATCTTCGCGCTCTCAACCCGCGTCGGTGCCAAGGGGCCGCAGCCCCTGGCGGAACCGCGCCGCATTGGCGCGGTAGCCGGTGGCCGAGTCCAGAAGCCGCGCCCGCGCGGCCTCGTCCAGAGCGCGCACCACGCGGCCCGGGGCGCCCATCACCAGGCTGCCGTCGGGGATCTCCTTGCCCTCGGTGATCAGGCTGCCCGCGCCGATCAGGCAGCCCCGGCCGACCCTTGCCCCGTTCATCACCATGGCGCCCATGCCGATCAGGCTGCCCTCGCCGATGGTGCAGCCATGCAAGAGCGCCTTGTGCCCGATGGTGCAATGCGCGCCGATGGTCAGCGGATAGCCGATATCGGTGTGCAGGACGCAATTCTCCTGGATGTTCGAGCCCTCGCCCACCTCGATCCATTCGTTGTCGCCGCGCAGCGCCGCGCCGAACCAGATGCCAGCCCCCGGCCCCAGCCGCACCTTGCCGATCACCTGCGCCCCGGGCGCCACCCAGGCGTCGGAGGCGATCTCGGGCCGGATGCCGTCGAGTTCCCAGATCATGCCGTTCCCTCCCCTTCGAATTCGCGGTTCAGGCCGCGCACGAAATCGCTCAGCCCCGGCTGGCGGTCGCGGCGCTGCCGCTCGGCGGCGATGATGCCTTTCAGCCGCTCGAATGTCGCGTCCAGATCGTCGTTGACCAGCACATAATCGTATTCCGCCCAATGGCTGATCTCGTCGCGGCTTTTCGCCATCCGGCCCGCGATCACCTCGGGGCTGTCCTGGCCGCGCCCGCGCAGCCTGCGCTCCAGCTCGGCGATCGAGGGCGGCAGGATGAAGACCGAGACCACGTCGCGCCCAAGCGCCGAATTGCGGATCTGCTGGCCGCCCTGCCAGTCCACGTCGAAAAGCGTGTCGCGCCCCTCGGCCATGGCGGCCTCTACGGGCGCGCGGGGGCTGCCGTAGAAATTGCCGAAGACCTCGGCATGTTCCAGCATGCCGCCCTGTTCGACCAGCGCGCGAAAGCCCGCGTGGTCGTGGAACCAGTAATGCACGCCATGCGCCTCGCCCGGCCGGGGCGCCCGCGTGGTGGCCGAGACCGAAAAGCGCAGGTCGGGGTCCCAGTCCATCAGCCGCCGCGCCAGCGTGGATTTCCCCGCCCCCGAGGGCGAGGACAGGATCAGCAAGAGCCCCCGGCGGGGGAGGACGGCGGGCTTCTCGGTCTGCGTATCGGACGGCATGTCAGTCATGGGGCATCATTCCACATTCTGGACCTGTTCGCGCATCTGGTCGATCAGCGTCTTCAGATCAAGCCCGATGCGGGTCAGCTCCCTGTCTTGGGATTTCGACAGCAAGGTATTGGCCTCGCGCAGGAATTCCTGCATCAGGAAATCGAATTTGCGACCGACCGGAACGGTCTGCGCCAAAAGCGCGCGGGCGGCGGCGACATGGGCCTGCAGCCGGTCGAGTTCCTCGACCACGTCCTGGCGCACCGCGAGCAGCGCAAGCTCCTGCGCCACCCGGGCGGGGTCGAAGCCCTCGGCATTGGCGCCAAGCCGGGCGAGCGCCTCTTCCAGCGCCTGCGCCGCGCGGGGGCGGCGGGCCTCGGCGGCGCCCGCGGCCTCGGCGACCAGCGCGGCGATCCGGTCGAGCTGCGCGGCCAGCACGCCCCGCAGCGCCGCGCCCTCGGCCCGGCGCATGGCGTCGAAATCCGCCAGCAGCGCGGGCAATCCCTGCAGGATCAGGTCGCGCAGCGGCGCGGTATCCTCTTCCACCGCGCCGGTTTCCATCACGCCGCGCATCGCCAGCACATCCGCCGCCGTCGCCTGCGCCAGCGTGACCCCCGCCGCCATCGCCATCCCCTCGGCCTCGGCCAGCGCGGCCAGCACCCCGGCCAGCGTGGCGCGGTTGACCCGGGCGGGGGGCGCGGCGCCCTCGTCCCGGACCAATTTCAGGGACAGGCTGACATTGCCGCGCCCAAGCGCCTTTTGCAGCTCGGCCCGGATCGCGGCCTCAAGCCCGTCGATCCAGTCCGGGACCCGCAGCCGCAGCTCCAGCCCCTTGCCGTTGACCGAGCGGATCTCCCACTGCCAGCCATGGCCCGCCCCCTCGCCGCGCCCTGCGGCAAAGCCCGTCATCGAAACCGTCATGCGCCGTTCAAACCCCGTTCGAGAATGGCGGAACCGCCAGGTCCCGGCCGCGATGGTCAACCCTTTGTCGGTTAACCATTTGTCAAGATTTTCCAGCGCATCCGCCGGATTCCCGTTAAGACGAAACCTAAGGCCGGGGGTCTTGCCAGAAGGCCGCGTCCCGGCGCGCAGGCTCCGGCACGCTTCTCCGACCTAGCAAAGGCGCCGCGCGCGGGCAACATCCGGCAACGGCGCGGCGTGAAAGAGGCGGGGCGGCCGTGCGGGCCGGAAGGCTTTGGCAACAAGGGTTCGGACCGCAAGAAACGGCGGCAGGCGGCGAAGGCCGACGACAAGCGAACGGGGGAAGGCGATGGTCTTTTCATTCCTCGGCGGCGGTGCCCGCCCGACACCGCGCGACACCGCGCCGCAGATCCTGCGCGCCTATTGGGAGGCGCTGCGCCGCGAGGACGGCGGCTTTCCCACCCGTGCGATGCTGGATCCGCGCGGGCTGGCGCCGATCCTGTCGCATGTCTTCATCGCCGAGCGTATCGGCGAGGGCATCCTGCGGCTTGGCATCGCGGGTTCCGGCCTGGCCGATCTGGGCGGCTGCGACATGAGGGGCCTGCCGCTGACCATGCTGTTCCTGCCCGGCGCGCGGGCCCGGATCACTCCGATGATCGAAGCGGTGGCGCGCGGCCGCAGCCTCGCCCGGATCGACCTTCTGGCCGAGCGCGCGCTTGGCCAGCCCGAGTTGAGCGCGCGGATGCTGCTCCTGCCGCTCGCGCCCGAGGATCACGGGTCGCATCCGGTGCTCGGCTGCCTCGCCGGTGACGGCAAGGCCGAACGCAAGCCGCGCCGCTTCACCGTCACCCATGCCAGGAGCGAGCCCCTGGAGGGCCCCCTGGAGAGCCCCCTGCGCCCCGGACCGCTGCGCCACGACTCCCTGCACATCGAGTCCCCGCCCATCGAGGGCTTCGCCGAACACGCCCTCCCCCGCCTGCGCCCATCCGGGACCGCCACGGCCGCGCGCGCGCCCCATCTGCGGCTGGTCCATACCCGCCGGACCCCCGCGCCGCAGGATCCGCGATAGTGTAGAGAGCACCATAAAAAGCACAATTTTTGACGCAACTCATTGATTTTTATATGGCGAAAGCAATCCCTGAACAGGAAGTGACATAGCGGATTCACAAAAAGGCATCATCGGATTCACCAAACTGGCCATTTTTCGTGAAATCCGGTGCTTTCGGGTCGAAAACTGCACGGCGACCGCGCTCGAACTTACCGCTCACCTCCGACATAAATCCGACCACGTCGGCCTGCCGATAGATCCGTGATCCGAGCCGGGCGGGATCGAAGATCGGCCAGACGCCGCGTTCTTCGAGCATGCGCTGCACGGAGCGGGCGTGGATGCCGACTGTGCGCGCGACTATCGCGATGCTTGCGTAGTCCGTCTGGAAACGCGCAATCTCGGCCGAGGACACATAAGCCCCGCCCGCCAGCCCGGAACAGATTTCCGCCGGCGCCTGCACCAGCCAGGGGCCGCCGTCGTCATGGCTGATCAGAGCTTTCACCGCCTTGAGGTGGGGGACCGAGACAGCCTCGCAGAAGGTCGAGCATTTCGGGCTGTGGTTCGGCGCCTTCGCCGCCCCGCCCGAAAGTGAGGTTCAGGGGCGCGGCGTTGATCCAAAGCTGCTGACCTTCGCAATGATGGTCTTTCCACAAGTCTGGGACTGGTATCTCACATGGCGCGAACGGCGCCGCGGGTTCTACACCAAATGGGAAGTCGACCTTCTTTCCATCGCCGCCGCCTTCTGCCGTGAGGAAACCGGCTGGCTGCGCCAGACCCCGCGCATCGCAGACAACCTGCATGAAATCGATGGGCTGATCAGCGGTCAGGACATCGCCGCAGCCCGTGACGACTGGCCCGGCGCATGCGAGAGGATGTATAAGCACGCCCGGCGGCGTATCAAGGAAATCGATCGCGTCGCCCGGATCCACCGCGATCCCTTCGAGCCCATCCTGCCGGTCCTGGAGGCCTCCAGCCCGGTCGGCGAGTATCGCAAGATCACCGAGGAGATCCTGGCCCGGATGCCGGATGAACGACATCATCCGCGCGCCGCGGCGGAGGCCGTCAGATCCTTCCTGCTGCTCCGCATCGGCCTGCACACCGGATTGCGGCAGAAGAACCTGAGGGAGCTGCTGCTGTGCAAACCGCGCAACCTGCCCACGTCGGAGCGCAAGCTCGAAGACATGAAGCGCGGCGAGTTGCGCTGGAGCAGCCGCGATCACGGCTGGGAGATCCTGATCCCATCCGTCGCATTCAAGAACGCCAACTCGTCCTTCTTCGGATCAAAACCGTTCCGACTGATCCTGCCCGACCTTGGCCGTCTCTATGAACTACTGGAGGCCTGGATCGATCGGCACCGAAGCAGGCTGATCGGCACAGCGGCCGATCCCGATACCCTCTTCGTCAAGACGGCGAAGATGACCAGCACCAATGCCGCCTATTGCCAAAACACCTTCTATGAAGCCTGGCGCACAGCAATCCAGCGCTATGGCATCTACAACCCGTGGACAGAGCGCGGTGCCATCAAGGGTCTGCTGCCCCACGGCCCCCACAACGTCCGGGACGTTCTGGCCACGCATATCCTGAAACAGACCGGTTCCTATGAACAGGCCAGCTATGCGATACAGGATACAGCCGAGATGGTCGCCCAGCACTACGGGCGCTTCTTGCCGCAGGACAAAGCCGAGATCGCGGCCAGGATCCTCAATCAGGTCTGGGAGGCGGCCTGAACCTTCCGGTGGCAGGGGGCAAATGTATCGCCCTCTGCCTCGAAAGTTCAGTGAGAGAGCGCAATCTTTGTCACGCGGCCTCACCCTTGCACTGCTCTGCAACTGCCGAAAATCGGCAGATTGTGAATCCGATGGGTCATTTTCGGCATCAGACCCCTGGTTTTGGTGAGATTTATGATGCCGTTTACAGATAGGCCTTGCCATTCCGGCCTAGGCCTCCAGCTCGGCATCCCAGTAAAGATAGTCCATCCAACTGTCATGCAGGTGGTTGGGCGGAAAGCGGCGGCCATGGGCCTGCATTTCCTCGGCCGTGGGCGGGCGCGGCGTGCGGCGCAGGCGCAACCCGGACTGGCGCAGCGTTTTCGAGCCCTTGCGCAGGTTGCAGGGCGAACAGGCGGCGACGACGTTCTCCCAACTGGTGATGCCGCCGCGCGCGCGCGGCAGCACATGGTCGAAGGTCAGATCGCCCTTGGCGCCGCAATACTGGCAGCAGAATTCGTCCCTCAGAAAAAGATTGAAGCGCGTGAAGGCCACGCGCTTCTGGGGTTTGACGAATTCCTTCAACACCACGACCGAGGGGATCCGTATCTCGCTTCGCTGGCTCCGCACGATCTGGTCGTATTCCGCCACGATCGTCACCCGGTCGAGAAAGACCGCCTTGATCGCCTCCTGCCAGGGCCAGAGGCTGAGCGGATAGTAACTGAGCGGGCGGAAATCCGCATTCAGGACCAGCGCCGGAAAATGCTTCAGCGCCGCAGGCTCGCGCACGAATTGAGTTCTGAAATCACCGTCCATTTGCGCAAGACACTCCACTTAGCCCCGGCGGGCCAGCGGCCGTCCGGTCCCCCGTCCGGTCGCCGACGGGAAGGGCGAAACCCGGCCCTCCGCCTGCCCGACTATATCTGGGCCTTTTCGTCATGCAACCCCCAAGCAAGGGTGCGGCCTGCCCCGGGTTCTGCCCTGCCAAGGAAACAGGCAGATGACGGATCCACCCGAACGCGGCGGTTCCGCGGCGCCGGTCCGCGCAGATGGGTCCGGCACGGCTTGCCGCGCCCCCGGCCCCGGCCTATCTTCGCCCTGAACATACCGCGCCCCGACCGGTGGAGACCCAGATGCCGCATCCGCGCCGCAAGGCCCTAGGCCTGATCGCCGCCCTGCCCCTCGCCCTCGCCGCCTGCGGCAGCCGCCGGGCCGACGGGAGCGCCCCGAACCCCGCCGCGCTCCATCCCGGCGAGACGCCCGAGATGCGGCGCCTCATCCGCAAATGGTCCGCGCATCACGAGATCCCCGAAAGCCTGCTCCACCGGGTGGTCCAGCGTGAAAGCGGCTATAATCCGGCCGCCCGCAACGGGCCTTACTGGGGGCTGATGCAGATCCATCCCCAGACGGCGCGGACCATGGGCTATCGCGGCGCGCCCGAGGGGCTGCTCGATGCCGAAACCAATCTGGAATTCGCCGGCAAATACCTGCGCGGCGCCTGGCTGGTGTCGCGCGGCAACCAGGATGCCGCCATCGGCTGGTATGCGCGCGGCTATTACTACGAGGCCAAACGCCTGGGCCTCCTGCGCGAAACCGGCCTCGTTTCCTGAAGCCGCCCGCCACCGCCCCTCCTCGCCCCCGGCGCCCCACCAGGCGACAGGCCCCGAGGAACCCGAACCCCTCCCACTCACCAATCCGCCCCACATTCTTCTTTGCAAAAATATCCCGGGGGAGTCCGCGCCCCGGCGCGGACGGGGGCAGCGCCCCCTTACCGCCATCCGCCACCGCCCCCCCGCATATCCCCGCCAAGCCCGTCCCGATAAGTCCCGACCTCGGCCTGCGGAAAATCACCCGCCAGCACCAGCCCTGCCTTGGCAGCAGCCCCCGCAAGAGGAAAGGCCGGGGCGGGGGGGGGCCGGGCGATCCGCGCCGCCCAAGGCACGGTTTGATGACATCTTCCGTCATGTTTGTTTTCAATCCCTTCCGGGGCTCGACAGCCCCGGCCCGCGCTGCATATGCAATGGAGGACCGAACGACGAAGACCCCGGCGGAACCCCCGCCCCCATCCGGAAGGAGGCTGAAATGACCGGCTGCGCCATCCTCGGGCTTCTGGGCCGCATCGCCCAAAGCCCCAGCATCGACGAGACCTGGAGCCAGGCCTGCGGATATTTCGCCGGGCTCGGCCTGACACGGGCGAACTACGGCTTCACCCGTTTCCGCCACGCCCGCACCATCGGCGATCCCGAGGATGCGCTCTATCTGACCACCTGCGACGAGGCCTATGCCCGGGCCTATTTCCAGGGCGGGCAGTTCAACCGCTCGCCGCTGTTTCGCTGGGCCGAGCGCAATTCCGGCGCCTGCACCTGGAAATGGGTGCATGAGGCGCTCGCGGCGGGCCGTCTCGCCCCCGACGAAGCCGAGTCGGTGCGCCGCAATCTCGCGCTCGGGATCGGGGCGGGGATCACGGTCTCCTTCCCGCAGACCTCGGCCCGGGCCAAGGGCGCGCTCGGGCTGATCGCGGATCCCGGGCTCGACCATGCGGCGGTGGAGCGGATCTGGGCCGCGCGCCAGAACGAGATCCTGGCGGTGGCGCATATGATGCATCTGCGGATCGTGCAACTGCCGCAACTCAGCCGCGCCCGCAGCCTGTCGCCGCGCCAGCGCGAGGCGCTGGAATGGGTGGCGGACGGCAAGACGACGCAGGATGTGGCGCTGCTGATGGGGGTGTCCTCGGCCATGGTGGAAAAGCACCTGCGGCTGGCGCGCGAGGCGCTGGCGGTCGAGACCACGGCCCAGGCGGTGGCCAAGGGCGCGCTTTTGAACATGATCTTCCTGGGCCCCTCCGACGATCCCCCCGCCGCCCGCGCCGCGCGCTGAGGCACGGTCGGCGCGCCGGAGGCCGACAAGCCGCCAGCCCGCTCGCGCCCCGCATGCGGGCGATGAGGCGCTGCCTGCGAGCGGCCCGGGGACGATTTGGCTCTGACGGCCAGACGGGGCCCGCCGCCGACAAAGCAGGCCCACGGCTTCGCGCACGGAAGCGCGCCGATGCGCAGCCTGCCCGCAAACCGCCAGACACCCACCGCCTCGCGCGCGAAGCAAAGGGACCCCCGCGGCCGCCGCTATCGTTGACGGCCACTCCACGCCCCTGTCCGGGCCGGATGCCTCGGCAAGGCGAATGGCCGCTGCCGCGCGGGGAAAGGGCGGCCAGGAAAGCCCCGCCGCTTTCGATCCGCACCGTTTAACGCCGCCCGTTTACGCCGCCCATCTACGCCACCCGGGGGGAATCCCTCTCCTGATCGGCAGGCACGGGTGAGACAAACCCAGGTTCCGCGCAGGGAAAGCGCCAGCGGAGAGACTCCGCCGCCAAGGATCAGCACCGCTTCACGCCCGCGAGAGAAGCCCCCCTGTATGGGCCGAAGGCGCCAGCGGGGCGGCTCGGCGCGCGGAAGAGAAGGTCGGGAATGCCGCACTATGCGCCCCGTTGCGGCGCCGACAACGTGGCACCGTTCCGTCAAAGGGCATTTCCGCCCGGGAACAGCGGGGTGGAGCGTCGCGATTTCGGCAGTCTCCACTCCGCGCCCAAACGACGCCCCGATCCCCGGACAGGTTTCCGGGGGATTCAGGCGACGGCCTGCTCCTGCCGATCTCCTCGCCCCCCAGGAGGCTGGCAAACCTGAAGACCGACAGACCTGAAGACCGACAGACCTGAAGACCGGCAAACGCCGGATCCTGGCTTCCGTCACTCTCCGCATTCCAGGGGATGGCACCGCCCGAGCGGCACGGCGGCAGGCGGCGCCAGCCCGCCGGGGAACGAAAAAGCCGGGCGCGCCCGAAGGCGGCCCGGCTTTTCCCGGTCTCATGCGCGGCCCGCGCCCTTTCCGGCCCAGGCGCGAAAGCATCAGCCCTGAAGCGCCTTGGCGACTTCGGCGGCGAAATCCTCGGACTTCTTCTCGACGCCCTCGCCCACGGCGACGCGGGCATATCCGGTGATCTCGACCCCGGCTTCCTTGGCCGCCTGTTCGACGGTCAGGTCGGGATTGATCACGAAGGCCTGGCCGAGCAGCGTGTTCTCGGCAAGGAAGCGCTTCATCCGGCCCGGGATGATGTTGTTGTGGATCACCTGATCGGGCTTGGGCTTGGAGGAGGTGGCGTTTTCTTCCAGCGCCTTGGCGGTCTGGACCTGAAGCTCGCGCTCCAGCAGCGCCGGGTCGAGCGTGGCCTCCGACAGCGACAGCGGCGAGGTCGCGGCGATATGCATCGCGAATTGCTTGCCGATCTCCCTGGCCTTGTCCTCGGGGCCGTTCAGCGCGACCAGCACGCCAATCTTGCCCATGCCGTCGGCGGCCGAGTTGTGGACATAGGACACGACGGTCTGGCCTTCCAGCACATGCAGGCGGCGGAAGTTCAGGTTCTCGCCGATGCGGGCGATGGCTTCGGAGATGACGGTCTCGACGGTCTTGCCGTTCAGATCGGCGGCCTTGACCACCTCGACCTCATCGCCGGTTTCCAGCGCGACCTTGGCCACTTCGCGCACCAGCGCCTGGAAATCGGCGTTCTTGGCGACGAAATCGGTTTCCGAGTTGATCTCGACCGCGACGCCCTTGCCGTTCGAGACGGCGACGCCGACCAGGCCCTCGGCCGCGACGCGGTCGGCCTTCTTGGCGGCTTTCGCGAGGCCCTTGGTGCGCAGCCAGTCGACGGCGGCTTCCATGTTGCCTTCGGTCTCGGTCAGCGCCTTCTTGGCGTCCATCATGCCCGCGCCGGTGGCGTCGCGCAGCTCTTTCACCATAGCGGCGGTGATCGTCATGTTCCTGCTCCTTCGATAGGGGGCGATCCGGCGGGATCAGACCCCCGCCGGGAAACGGATTCGTGACAGCTTTCCGGGAAAGCGGGGCGGATCGCCCCGCTTCGCGCCGGAGGGGCGTCGGATCAGGCCTCGGCGGCCTCTTCCTCGGGCGCCTCTTCCAGCGCGCCGAGATCGACGCCGGCGGCGCCGAGCTGCGCCGACATGCCGTCGAGCGCCGCGCGCGAGATCAGGTCGCAGTAAAGCGCGATGGCGCGGGCGGCGTCGTCATTGCCCGGGATCACGTAATCCACGCCCTTGGGCGAGCAGTTGGTGTCGACCACGGCCACGACCGGGATGCCCAGCTTCTGCGCCTCGAGGATGGCGAGGTCTTCCTTGCCCACGTCCACGATGAAGATCAGGTCGGGGGTGCCGCCCATCTCGCGGATGCCGCCGAGGCTGGCTTGCAGCTTGGCCTGGTCGCGCTCCATGTTGAGGCGCTCTTTCTTGGTCAGACCCTCGCCGCCCGAGGCCAGGACCTCGTCGATCTGCTTGAGGCGCTGGATCGACTGGGAGACGGTCTTCCAGTTGGTCAGCGTGCCGCCCAGCCAGCGGTGGTTCATGTAATATTGCGCGCATTTCTCGGCGGCTTCGGCGATCGGCTTCTGTGCCTGGCGCTTGGTGCCGACGAAGAGGATGCGGCCGCCGCGGGCCACGGTGTCGCGCACGACCTTGAGCGCCTGGTCGAGGAGCGGCACGGTCTGGGTCAGGTCGAGGATGTGGATACCGTTGCGGTCGCCGTAGATGTATTCGGCCATCCGCGGGTTCCAGCGCTGCGTCTGGTGACCGTAGTGAACGCCAGCTTCCAAGAGCTGACGCATCGAGAAATCGGGAAGCGCCATGTCGTGTCCTTTCCGGTTTGCGCCTGAGCGGATGATTCAGGGCATCAGCCCCAACCGGTGGACCTTGGCGGGATTTCTCCCCGCCGAGGCCCGCATCCGCCTGTGAAGTGGCGCGCATATAGCGGCAGGGGGCGGGGAAGGCAAGCAGGGAAACTGCTGGCCATGGCGTGGCGCATCGTGCCGGACGGGGTGCCCCCGGGCTGGCCGGGGCCTCCGGCGGGGATATTTTGGCCAAGATGAAGAGGCGGAGCCGTGTTTTGGGCGGGTCTGCGGGGTGCGGTTGGGTCCGGGTGGCGCATCTGGTGCAGGGCAAGGCGCCTTGGGGGTCTGGGTGTATGCGGCGGAGGGTTGGCTGCGAATGCGTCGGGCGCGCGGGTCGGCCCTGGGGGACGGCGGCCTTCGGGGTCGGGGCGCGCGCTGCCACTTGCGCGCCGCGCGGCAAGCGGCGAAAAGCGGCCATGGTCAGGACACCCGACATATTGTGCATCGGCTCGGTCCTTTGGGACATCATCGGGCGCTCGGCCGCGGCGATGCGGCAGGGTTCGGACCTGCCGGGCCGCATCTCGCGCCTGCCCGGGGGCGTGGCGATGAACATCGCCGCGACGCTGGCGCGGTTCGGCCTGGCGCCCGCGGTGCTTACCGCCATCGGCCGCGATGCCGAGGGCGACGAATTGATCCGCGAGACCGAGAGCCTCGGCGTCTCGACCGCCTTCGCGCTGCGCCCGGCCGATCTGCCCACCGACCGCTACATGGCCGTCGAGGGCGCGAACGGGCTGATCGCCGCCATCGCCGACGCCCATTCGCTGGAGGCGGCGGGAGAGGCGATCCTCGCCCCCCTGGCCGACGGGCGGCTGGGGCATGCGGGCGCGCCCTGGGCCGGGCCGGTGGCGCTGGACGGCAACCTGACCGGGGCGCTGCTGGCGGCGATCGCCGCCTCGCCGCTGTTTGCCGCCGCCGACCTGCGGGTGGCGCCTGCAAGCCCCGGCAAGGCCGAGCGGCTGCGCCCGCTGCTTGGCCCGGCGCATGTGACGATCTATGCCAATCTGGAAGAGGCCAATATCCTTGCCCAGGCCTCGGCCGGGACGGCGGATACGGCGGCCGAGGCGCTGCTGTCGCGGGGCGCCGCGCGGGTTCTGGTCACCGATGGCGGGCGCGCCGCCGCCTGCGGGCGACGCGGCGCGGGCGTGATCTCGGCCCGCCCGCCCCGGGTGCCGGTGACCCGGGTCACCGGTGCGGGCGATACATTCATGGCCGCCCATCTGGTGGCCGAACGCGCGGGCGGGACGCGGGAGGAGGCGCTGTCGAAGGCCCTCGCCTCTGCCGCCGCCTATGTTTCAGGAGAGATGCCGTCATGACCGCCCCCACCCCGTCGGCCCTGCCGCTTGCCTTTTCGCCCGAGGTCGCCGCCGCGAGAGACGGGGGGCGGGCGCTGGTCGCGCTGGAATCCACCATCATCACCCATGGCATGCCCTGGCCGGACAACCTGGAGACCGCGCTGCGGGTCGAGGCCGAGGTGCGCCAGGCCGGGGCGGTTCCCGCCACCATCGCCGTGATGGGGGGACGGCTGCACATCGGCCTGACCGAGGCGGAACTGCGCGAACTGGCGCAGGCGCGCGAGGTGGCCAAGGTCTCTCGCGCCGATATCGGCGCCTGCCTTGCGGGCGGGGGCTACGGCGCGACCACGGTGGCGGCGACGATGATCGCGGCGGGGCTGGCGGGGATCCATGTCTTCGCCACCGGCGGGATCGGCGGCGTCCATCGCGGCGCCGAGAGCAGTTTCGACATTTCCGCCGATCTGCGCGAGCTGGCGCAGGGTTCGGTCACGGTGGTCGCGGCGGGGGCTAAGGCGATCCTCGACCTGCCGAAGACGCTTGAGGTGCTGGAGACCGACGGCGTGCCGGTGATCGCCTATGGCCAGGACGCCTTCCCGGCCTTCTGGTCGCGCGATTCGGGGCTGAAGGCGCCGATCCGGCTGGACAGCGCCGGGGCCATCGCGCGGGCCTGGGCGATGCGGCGCGCGCTCGGCCTGCCCGCCGCGCAGCTTGTCGCCAATCCGATCCCCGCCGCGCATGAGATCCCCCGCGAGGAGATCGTGCCCCATATCGAGGCCGCCCTGCGCGAGGCCGAGGCGCAGGGGATCAGCGCCAAGGCGGTCACGCCCTTCCTGCTGGGCCGGATCCTGGAACTGACCCGGGGCCGCTCGCTGGAAGCCAATGTCGCGCTGGTGCTGAACAACGCGCGCCTGGCCGCCGCCATCGCGATCGAGATGGCGCGGATCGACGGCTGAGTCCCTGGGCCCCGCCGCCGGACCGGGCCTGTCCTTAGCCGAGCAGGCCGGTCAGATCGGCCGTGCTCTCGATGCCCACCGACCTGCCGTCCCCGGCGACGAAACCCGCGGCGGCGGCGCGCCCGGCCTCGAACAGCCGCTCGACCAGCGCGCCGCCCGGTTGCAGCTTCGAGGTCGCCGAAAGGTCGTTCATCAGCGCGTCGTCCGCGATCATATGGATGCGCAGATCCTTCATCTGGCCAGGCTGGAGGCGCCCTTCCGCCAGCAGGCGCTTGACGAAGGCGACCGAGCGCAGCTCCGACAGCAGCGAGGCGTTGAAGCTGATCTCGTTCACGCGGTTCTGGATCTCCAGCGGCGTCTCGGGGATGGAATCGCGGCGCAGGGGGTTGACCTGGACGATCACGATATCGTCGGGCAGGTCCTTCTGGTAGAGCGGCCAGAGCGAGGGATTGCCCGCATAGCCGCCGTCCCAATAGGTCTCGTCGCCGATCTCGACGGCCTGGAAGACGCTGGGCAGGCAGGCCGAGGCCATGATCGCCTCGGGCGTGATCTCGTTCCCGGCGAAGACCCGGACCTTGCCGGTGCGCACATTGGTCGCGCCGACGAACAGCGCCGGGCCCGCGCCCGCGCAGACCTCGCTGAAATCGAGGTCGCGCACCACCGGCTCCAGCGGGTTGCGATACTGGCCGCCAAGCGCGTAGGGCGACCAGATCTGCGCGGCAAGGCCGGCCGGGCTGACCGGCAGCAGGGCCTGGGCGGTGTCCTGCCACAGCCGCATCGCGGGCAGGAAGGGCTGCATCCAGGGGATCATCCGCAGATCGCCGATATCGGCCACGCGCTCCCACAGGGCGCGCAGGCGCTTGCGGGCGGCCTCGGGGCCTCCGGCGACCAGGCCCGCCTTGAGGCAGGCGCCGTTCAGCGCGCCGGCCGATGTGCCGGTGACGGCGGCGATCTCAAGCCCCGGCTCCTCCAGCAGGCGGTCGAGCACGCCCCAGGTGAAGGCGCCATGCGCGCCGCCGCCCTGAAGCGCGAGGCTGACGCGGCCTGAAAGAGTGGGGCCTGAAAGGGTGGAGGCCTTGCTTTCGGCCCCCGCGGGACCTGTCCGGCCCGGATCCGCGGGCGCCCGGCTTTCGCCCGCCGCAGCGGCGCCCGCCCGGGCCGCGCGCGCGGGTTTCCCCGCCGCTTCGGCGGCCGCTCGGGCGGAAGTTCGGGCAGAGGTTCGGGCGGGGGCCTTCGCCCCCTTCGCGGCGCGCGTCCCGCTCACAGCGCGGTCCAGCCGCCGTCGACGGAAATCGTGGTGCCGGTCACCTGATCGGCGTAATGCGAGCACAGCCAGACCACGGTGCCGCCCATCTGCTCGGTGGTGGCGAATTGCTTCGAGGGGGTGCGTTGCAGCATCACCTCGCGGATCACGGTCTCGCGATCCATGTTGTGGACCTTCATCTGATCGGGGATCTGCGCCTCGACCAGCGGCGTCAGCACATAGCCCGGGCAGACCGCATTGGCGGTGATGCCCTGCCCCGCCGTCTCAAGCGCCACGGTCTTGGTGAAGCCCACCACGCCGTGCTTGGCCGAGACATAGGCCGATTTGTAGGGCGAGGCGGTCAGCCCATGGGCCGAGGCCACGTTGACGATGCGCCCCCAGCCCGCCGCCCGCATCAGCGGCAGCGCCGCCGCCGCGGTGTGGAAGGCCGAGGTCAGGTTGATCGCGATGATGCGGTCCCAGGTCTCGGCCGGGAAATCCTCGACCGGGGCGACATGCTGGATGCCCGCGTTGTTGACCAGGATGTCGCAGCCGCCGATGGCCTCCACCGCCCGGGCGACCAGCGCCCGCGCCTCGTCGCCCTTCGACAGATCGGCCTGGACATAGGCCGCCTTCACGCCGAATCGCCCGGCCAGGTCGCGGGCGATGGCATGATCCTCATCACGATTCGTGAAGCTGTTGATCACGACATCGGCACCGGCGCGCGCCAGCTCTTCGGCGATGCCCAGCCCGATGCCGGAATTCGACCCGGTGACGACGGCGCGCTTGCCCTTGAGATCCATGAAACCCTCCCATTTCTGCGACTGCACCGGATTTTTATACGATCAGGCGCAAAAGGCCATGCCCGATCACCGCGACGCGGGATCCTTCGCGGGGCCGGTTTTCCGGCCGCCCCCGCCCAAAGCGCGGACCAAAAAAAACGCCGGCGCAAGGCCGGCGTCCAGTCATTGAGGCAGGTTTCATACAGGCAAGAAACCTATCGAGCAGTAAACACTATATAGCCGCCTTGGCCGCGCGGGCCAAGCTAAAAGTTTGAAAAGCCTGCAACCGGGACGTAATCTGGCCGCAGGACCGAAAGCTGAACGGGGATCGTTTCCGAAATGCGCATGATGAAAAGCACGGCCAGGCTTGCCCCGCTGCGCTGCCTGATGGCGGCGCTCTGGCTTGGCGCGGCGGGCATGCCCGCGTCGGCCGAGCCGAAGCATGGCATAGCTATGTATGGCGACCCGGCGCTTCCCCCGGATTTTGTGTCGCTGCCGCAGGTGAACCCCGACGCGCCGCAGGGCGGCACCATCACATTGGGCGAGGCGAACAGTTTCGATTCCATGAACCCGTTCATCACCTCGGGCCGCCCCGGAACCGGCGTCACCCCCCTGGTGGTCGAGACGCTGATGGGCCGCAACTACGACGAGCCCTTCACCCTCTACGGCCTCCTGGCCGAATCGGTCGAGACCGACGATTCGCGCTCATACGTGGAATTTACCTTGCGTGAAGAGGCCCGGTTCTCGGACGGCAGCCCCGTCACGGTCGAGGATGTGCTGTGGTCCTTCGAGACGCTCGGCACCATCGGCAATCCGCGCTACCACGCCGCCTGGTCGAAGGTGGCCCGCGCCGAGGCGACCGGCCCCCGCACCCTGCGCTTCACCTTCAACACCGCCGACCGCGAATTGCCGCTGATCCTGGGGCTGCGCCCCGTCCTCAAGCGCGCGCAATGGGAGGGGCGCGATTTCGAGGCCTCGGGCTTCGAGGTGCCGATAGGCTCCGGCCCCTATCTGGTCGAAAGGGTCGATCCCGGCCAGTCGATCACCTATCGCAAGAACCCCGACTGGTGGGGCAAGGACCTGGCCTTCAATCGCGGCCAGTGGAATTTCGAGGTGATCCGCCACGAATATTTCTCGATGCCGCAGGCGCAGTTCGAGGCCTTCAAGGCCGGCGTCCTGACCAGCTACCGCGAGACCAATCCGGCGAAATGGGACAGTCTTTACGACTTTCCCCTGGCCGCCTCGGGCGAGGTGGTGAAATCCGAGATCCCGCATCACCGCCCCTCGGGGATCGAGGGGCTGGCCTTCAACACCCGCCGCCCGATCTTCGCCGACTGGCGGGTGCGCGAGGCGCTGATCCTGGCCTTCAACTTCGAATTCATCAACCGGACCATCACCGGCGGCGTCCAGCCCCGGATCCAGAGCTATTTCTCGAACTCGCCCCTGGGCATGGAGCCGGGCACGCCCGCCGAGGGCCGGGTGGCCGAACTGCTGGCCCCCTTCGCCGCCGACCTGCCCCCCGGCACGCTTGAGGGCTATGCGCTGCCGGTCTCGGACGGATCGCCCGCCAACCGGCGCAACCTGCGCGCGGCCATGGTGCTGCTGGAAGAGGCGGGCTGGCAGGTCGACGACCGGGGCGTCTTGCGCAACGCCTCGGGCGTGCCCTTCCGCTTCGAGATCCTGCTGACCACCGGCCAGGACGAGATGGTCGCGATCTCGAACCTCTATGTCGAGGCGCTCAAGCCCCTGGGGATCGAGGCGCGGGTCAATGTGCTGGATTCGGCGCAGATGAAGATCCGCACCGATACCTTCGACTTCGACATGACGCATTACATCCGCTCGGTCTCGCTTTCGCCGGGGAACGAGCAGTCGCTCTACTGGGGTTCGGCCTCCGCCGTGGCCGAGGGCACGCGGAACTGGCCCGGCATCGCCTCGCCCGCCGTGGATGCGATGATCGAAACCATGCTCTCGACCGGGGAGCGGGCGGAATTCGACGCGGCGGTGCAGGCGCTCGACCGGGTGCTGACGGCGGGGCGCTATGTGGTGCCGATCTGGTATGGCGACCGCGCGCGGATCGCGCATTCGCGGCGTCTTCACTTTCCCGAAACCTTGCCGCTTTATGGCGACTGGCTGGGATTCCAGCCCGATATCTGGTGGTATCAGGAATAAGAAACCGGAAACCGGAAAGAAGACGGAGGCAGGCAATGCACAAGAACGGGCAGATGCGAAAGAACGGGCTGATGCGCGGATGGATGATCGGGGCGGCGCTCATGGCGGCGCTGGCGGGATGCAACACCGTGGCGGGCGTCGGCGATGACGTCTCGGGCGGGGCGCGCACCGTGCAGGGCTGGTTCCGCTAGGCGGGCACCTGCGGCGCGGCGCCCCCATCCACCAGCACGCCCCGCGTCTCGGGCAGCCGGATCACGGTGACCGAGCAATGCGCCTCGGCCACCACCTGCGCCGAGACCGAGCCGAGATAGCGCCGGGTCGAGGAATGCCCCCGCGCGCCCATGACGATATGGTCGGCATGGATCCGCGCGGCATGGGTGATCAGGGCCTGGGCCGGATCGGGCGATTCCAGCACCGAATGGGTCAGCCGACCGTCGCCGGGCCCGATCCCCTCGGCCCAGCGTTTCAGCGCCACCAGCCGCGCCACATGCAGGTGATTGCCCTGCGCGTCGGTCATCTGGTCGATGCCGAGCCGCGCGGTGCGGATCACGTTCACGCAGGCGATCCGCGCCTCGGGCCGGGTCACCAGCATGCGCTGGACATGGGCGCGCAATTGCAAGGACAGCGCCTCGTGCTCAGGCGCCAGGTCCACCGCCACGCACAGGATCGGCACCGTCTCCATCAGCGATTGCACCGAATCCGGGGCGTGGAACTGCTTCAGCCCGCGCAGGTCGCGCCAGCGGTGGAACACCTTGAGCCAGCCGTCGCGCCGCAGCCGCAGCGCCCGCCCGGTCAGCCGCACCTGGGCGGGATGGGTCAGGTCGAAGGCGATCTGCGCCGCCGCCTGGTAGCGCCGCAGCGGATCGACCTCCAGCGCATGCAGGATGATCTCCTGCAGCCATTCCGGGATCTCGGGGCGAAGCGCGCGCGGCGGGTCGGGATCGCGCCACAGCCGCCGCCGCGTCGCGCGCAGCTTCTGCGGCACGCCGAAGGGCGGGCGCCCGGTCGCCATCTCGTAGAGCATGGCGCCAAGCGCGAACAGGTCCGAGCGCGGGTCCGAGCGCGCGCGCAGGATCTGCTCGGGCGCGATATAGGGCCAGGTGCCCATGGGGATGCGGAATTCCTCGGCCAGAAGGTCGGGCAGCCGGTCGTGGCGCGACAGGCCGTAGTCGATCAGCACCATCTCGCCTTCCGGGCGCTGGAGGAAGTT
Source organism: Pseudogemmobacter sonorensis (assembly GCF_042762395.1). NCBI lineage: Bacteria > Pseudomonadati > Pseudomonadota > Alphaproteobacteria > Rhodobacterales > Paracoccaceae > Pseudogemmobacter > Pseudogemmobacter sonorensis. The sequence goes on along the minus strand of NZ_JBEFZE010000001.1, from coordinate 278,510 downwards.
CTCGGGCTTGAGGTCCAGGTGCACCACCCCCTGGCGGTGGATGTCCGCGACCGCATCCGCCATCCGCGCGCCGATCTCGACCAGGTCCGGCAGCGGCAGCGGCGCGCGCTTGAACACGGGCAGGAAGGATCCACCCTCGATCCGCTCGGTGACGATATAGGGCATGACGTCGAAATCGCCGGTGGCGATGGTGCGCGGCACATGCGGGCCGCTCAGCCGGGGCATGATCATCTGCTCGACCTCGAAGCCGACGATGGTCGGGCCGTCGTCGCCGTCAAGGATGGTGGGAACCTTCATCACCATCGGCAGGTCGTGGTCGGGATGGCGCACGTCCCAGATCGTGGCGAATCCCCCGGTGTGGAGCTTTTCGCCCAAGGTGAAACCGTCGATCTGCAAGCCTTGATGCGGCCTTTGCGTCATGTCCCCGCCCTTCTCCCTTCGCCGCCGCACCGGCGGCGGCCCCCTTACCGCCCCCGCACCAGCCGCAGCGCCAGCTCCTCGGGCAGGCCCAGGGCCCTGCTTCGCGCCGCCACCCCCGCCGCGTCATAGGGCACGCGCAGGAAGGTCAGTTCCGCGACCGCGCCGCCCCCCGCAACCGTTCCGGCCCCGGGGGCCGCCGTGCCGCCCCCCGGCTCGGTGTCGAGCATCAGGTATCCCGCCTCGGGCGTGCCGTCCCGCGGCTGCCCCACCGATCCCGCCACCGCCAGCCAGCGGCGCGAGCGGATCATGGGCAGCGCCGCGCCGATGCGAAAGCCCTGGGGCCGCACCACCCCCCCCCGGTCGCGGCTGACCAGCAGCGGCACATGGACATGGCCGCAGAAGATCAGCCGGGCGTCGCAGGCCCGGAACGAGCCCGCCGCCGTGGTCTCCGAGGTGACATAGATCCAGTCCGAGGGCGCATTGGCCGAGGCATGGGTGAACAGCGCCTCGCCCTCGCGCGCCTGCAGCGGCAGTGCGCCCAGGAACGCCTTCTGCGCCGCCGAAAGGCGGGGGCGCGTCCAGTCCATCGCGGCGCGGGCCAGCGCGCTCATGCTCTGGGGCCGACCGGCGGCGGCATCGTCGTGATTGCCGCGCAGCGCGGTCGCGCCCCCCGCCACCAGCGCCATGACCCGCTCGCAGCACCATTCGGGATCGGGGCCGTAGCCGACGTAATCGCCCAGAAGGACGATGCGCTCCGCCCCCCGGGCGGCAAGATCGGCCAGCACCGCCTCGAAGGCCGGGCGGTTGCCGTGAATATCGGTCAGGATCGCGATCCTCATGCGCGCAGCACAGCTCCTCCACCGGGGCCATAGAGCGGTTTCCGCGTCGGGCGCCCTCTCCCCATGCCGCCTCGCGGTGGCCCTCCGGTGGCAGGCTAGGGCCAAATCCGAAGCGGCGCCATGACCCGGATCATTTTCTTTCGCCTTTGCTTCGGCGTCGCGGGCGGGATTTCCCGGAGGGCTCCGCACGGCGCGCCGGGTCGGGAAAGCGGCAAGGCTGCGACCGGGGCGCGATCCGGCTCAAGCGCCAGCCGGAATGCCCCGGACAGAGCCCCCGCCCGGGGATATGTCGGCAGGCCGGGGTCGCGCCGGAAACCGCCCGCATTGCCCTCCCCCCCCCAGCGGCTCACGCCCCCGGCCGGGCACCTGCCGGAATGCCTTCGGCGGAGCCCCCGCCCGGGGATATGTCGGCAGGCCGGGATCGCCGCCGGAGACCGCCCGCATTGCCCCCGAGGCCCTTGCGGCTCACGCCCCCAGAACCGGCGCTGCCATTCGCTGCGTCGGCCCGCCCTGCGGGTCGGCGCAAGCGTCCCGGCCCCAGGGTTCTGAACCTGCGGCAAAGCCCCCGCCACCGAGCCTGTGGCAAGAAACCTGTGGCGAAGCGCCTATGTTTGAGGGCGCGGAATGCGCCACTCCGTCCTGTGGCTCCGTCCTGCGCCCCCCCTACGCGAGCGCGCCGGTCGCGCCCCTCCGCCCTGCGGCCCCGGCCTCGGGCGGATCTGCGCCCGTTCCACAGTTCCGTCCCGCGCCTCCGTCCCCCGCCTTCGCGCGTTCCGGTCCTGTGTGGGACCTGCGCCGCTCACTTTGGCGGTCCTCCTTGCCCCTCTCCCCGCCCCCGGTCCTGGCCCCAAGCCCCGCCCGCGCGCCCGTCCCGCCGACCCGCCGCGAAGAGCGCTCTTGATCGCCCCCCTCGCCCGTCCTATCCCCGGGGGCATGTGCGCCACAGCCCCTTCCGCCCCTCCGCCGCCCGATCCCGCCCGCTTCAACCTCGCGCGGCATGTGCTGGCGGCGGGCGCGGCCACGCCCGACAAGGTGGCGCTGGCGGTGCTGACCCTGACCGGCGCCGAACGCTGGAGCTATGCCCGGCTGACCCGCGCCGTCCTGGGCGCCGGGGGCTGGCTTCTGGCGCAGGGCGCGCAGCCCGGCGCGCGGGTGCTGATCCGGCTGGGCAACAGCCCGGCCTATCCGGTGCTCTACCTCGGCGCCATCGCGGCGGGGCTGGTGCCGGTCGCGACCTCGCCCCTGCTGACCGGGCCCGAGATCACCCGCATGGCCCGGACCGTGGCGCCGCGCCTCGTCGTCGCCGAGAACGGCATCGCCTTGCCCGAGGACCTGCCCCCCGACCGCCTGCGCCGCGCCGATCCCCGCATCTGGGAGAGCCACCCCCCCTGCGACTGGCACATGGACGCGGCCGGGCGCGAGGCCTTCGTCGTCTTCACCTCGGGCACCACCGGCACGCCGCTGGCGGTGCGCCATGCCCATCGCTCGGTGCTCGCGCGGGCGATGATGCACCGGGGCTGGCAGGATCTGACCGCCTCGGACCGGCTGCTGCATTCGGGCGCCTTCAACTGGACCTATACGATGGGGGTCGGACTGATCGACCCCTGGACGGCCGGGGCCACCGCGCTGATCGCCGCGCCTTCGGTCTCGCTCGATCATCTGGGGCTGGTGCTCCGGCGCCACGACGCCACCATCTTCGCCTCGGTCCCCACGGTGTTCCGCAGGCTCCTGCGCGGCGAGATGCCCGCCCTGCCCCGGCTGCGCCACGCGCTTTCGGCGGGCGAGGCGCTGCCCGCGGCCCTGCGCGCCGAATGGGCCGCGCGCACCGGCACCGACATCCACGAGGCGCTCGGCATGTCCGAGATCTCGACCTTCGTCTCGGGCGCGCCCGCGCGGCCCGCGCCCCCCGGCACCACCGGCACGCCCCAGCCCGGGCGCCGCGTCGCCGTGCTCTCGCCCGAGGGAAAACCCCTGCCGCCGGGCGAGATCGGCATCCTTGCCGTCTCGACCGCCGACCCGGGGCTGATGCTGTCCTACGAGGGCCACGCCCCCCCGGAAGGCCCCTGGTTCCCGACCGGAGACCTGGTCCACCAGGACCACGGCGGGGCGATCCACTACCACGGCCGCGCCGACGAGATGATGAACCCCGGCGGCGTCCGCGTCAGCCCGCGCGAGGTGGAGCAGGCCCTGGCCGACCTGCCCGGCGTCACCGACCTGGCCGTGACCGAAGTCGAGCCCGCCCCCGGCACAAGGATCATCGCGTGTTTCTACGCAGGGCCGGACCTTGAGGAAAGCACAGCCGACGCCTTTGCAGCCGAACGGCTGGCGCGCTACAAGGCGCCACGCGCCTGGATCCGGGTCGAGGAGATTCCCCGGGGCCCGACCGGCAAGATCCGCCGGGGCGCGCTGCTCGATCTCTATCGGAAAGCCCAAGCATGACCGACGACCGCCCAGACCAGTCCGATGGCGCCCCGTTCGATGGCGCGCTGCGCTCTGGCACCCGGCCTTCCGGCACCCGGCCCTCCGACATTCAGCCCGAGGCCGTGCGGCTCGACATCTTCATCGATCCGGTCTGCCCCTGGTGCCATGTCGGCAAGGCCAATCTGGCCCGCGCGCTGGCCGCCCGGCCCGACCATCCGTTCCGGCTGATCTGGCATCCGTTCCAGCTCAACCCCGAAATGAAGCCCGGCGGCGTCGACAAGCGCGCCTGGCTGGAAGAGAAATTCGGCGGCAAGCCCCGCGTCGACGCCATGCACGAGCGCCTGCGCGAGACCGCCCGCAACGCCGGGGTGGAACTCGACCCCGACCGGCCCGCCCGGCTGCCCAATACGCTTGACGCCCATCGGCTGATCCACTGGGCCGGGATCGAGGGGCGGCAGACCCAGGTGGTGGATGCGCTGTTTCACGCCTATTGGGACCAGGGCCGCGACATCGGCGATGCGCAGGTGCTGGCCGATATCGGCGCCGAGAACGGCATGACGCGCGAGGCCCTGCTGCGGCTGCTGGCCTCCCAGGCCGATGCCGACGACCTGGCCGCGCGCGACCGCGACGCCCGGCACAAGGGCGTGACGGCGGTGCCCACCTTCCTCATCGCGCAGAAATACGTCGTCCCGGGCGCGCAGCCGCCCGAGTTCTGGGATCAGGTGATCACCGAAATCCTTGCCGAGACCAGCCGCGCCCCCGCACAGCAGAACCCCGAAAGCCAGTCATAGTCATGAACACCCCCGTTTCCCCAACCCCTCCCGGCCCGCACAAACGGCTGGGCCAGGGCGAATTCGTCGCCATGATCGCGATGCTCTTCGCCACCATCGCGCTTTCCATCGACGCCATGCTGCCTGCCCTGCCCGAGATCGCGGCGGTGATGACGCCCGAGGCGCCGAACCGCGCCCAGTTCGTGGTCGGGGCCTTCTTCCTGGGCATGGGGCTGGGCACGATCTTCACCGGGCCGCTGTCGGACGCCTTCGGGCGCAAGCGGGTGATCATGTGGGGCGGCGCGGTCTATTGCGTGGCGGCGGTGATCTGCTTCTTCGCCCAGAGTTTCGAGCTGTTCCTGGCCGCGCGCGTGTTGCAGGGGATCGGCGCCGCCGGGCCGCGCACAGTCTCGATGGCGATGGTGCGCGACCTCTACAAGGGGCGCGAGATGGCGCGGATCATGTCCTTCGCCATGATGATCTTCATGCTGGTCCCTGCCGCCGCGCCGCTGATCGGCCAGGGGGTGATCGCGCTGGCGGGCTGGCATGCGATCTTCCTGGTCTATGTGCTGTTCTGCCTGATCACCATGAGCTGGATGGGCGTGCGCCAGCCCGAGACCCTGCCCGTGGCCGACCGCATTCCGCTGTCGCTGGCGACGATGACCGCCAGCGCGCGCGACCTGTTCTCGCGCCGCACCATCCTGGTGGCGATCGTGATCCAGTCGCTGACCATGGCGGCCATGGTCGCCTCGATCTCTTCGATCGAGGGGATCTTCCGCGAATATTACGGCCGCGAGGCCAGCTTTCCCCTGTGGTTCGCGCTGATCGCGGGGCTGTCGGGCTTCGGCTCGCTGATCAATTCGCGGGTGGTGATGCGGATGGGCATGCGCCGGGTGATCACCGTCACCTATACCGTGGTGCTGGCGCTGACGGCGGTGCACCTTCTGCTGCGGCTGGGAACCGATCTGCCGCCCGCCGCCGATTTCGCGGTCTTCCTGGCATGGATGGTCTGCCTCTTCGGGATGATGAGCCTGACCATGGGCAATCTGAACGCCCTTTCGATGGAGCCGGTGGGCCATATCGCGGGCTTTGCCGCCTCGATGATCACGGCGCTGGCGACGGTGCTGTCGGTGGTGGTGGCGATGCCGATCGGGCAGGCCTTCGACGGCACGCCGCTGCCGCTGATCCTGGGGGCGGCGGTGCTGATCGCGCTTTCGCTGGCACTGATGCGCTTTCTGAAGAACTGATCCCCCGGCGCAGTGGGCCACGGGCGCGGAGGGGCGCGGAGGGCTTCAGCCCCCCCGCGCCTTTTCCGCCAGGTCGCGGGCGATGGCGAAAGCGCCCCTGATGCGCTCGGCCTCGGTCTTCATCTCGCCCGAAAGCAGGATCTTCGTGCCCTGCACTTTTGCCGCGCCGCCCTGGGCCTTGAGGAATTCCACCAGCCCCGCCGGATTGGCGAATTTGTCGCCGTGGAACTGCACGGTCGCCCCCCGGGGCCCGACATCCAGCCGGTTGATCCCCGCCCGCTTCGCCATCGCCTTGATGCGCACGATCAGAAGCAGCGTGTTCACCTCTTTCGGCAGCGGGCCGAAACGGTCGATCAGTTCGGCGGCGAAACCCTCAAGCTCCACCTTGCGCGTCAGGCCCGAGAGCCTGCGGTAAAGCCCCAGCCGGACGTCCAGATCGGGGATGTAATCCTCGGGGATCATCACCGGCACGCCAAGGTTGAGCTGCGGGCTCCAGTCGTCCGAGACCTCGGACAGCCCGTCGATCTCGCCCGATTTCAGCTTGGCGATGGTCTCCTCCAGCATGTGCTGGTAAAGCTCGTAGCCGACCTCGCGGATATGGCCCGACTGTTCCTCGCCCAGAAGGTTGCCCGCGCCGCGCAGGTCGAGGTCGTGGCTGGCCAGGTTGAACCCGGCGCCCAGGCTGTCGAAACTCGCCAGCAGCTTCAGCCGCCGCATCGCCTGCGGCGTCAGCGGAACGCGCGGCTTCGTCGTCAGATAGCAATAGGCGCGCGTCTTCGACCGCCCCACCCGGCCGCGGATCTGGTAAAGCTGCGACAGGCCGAACATGTCGGCGCGATGCACGATCATGGTATTGGCGGTCGGGATGTCGAGACCGGATTCCACGATGGTCGTCGCCACCAGCACGTCGAAGCGGCCATCGTAGAACTGGTTCATCCGCTCGTCCAGATCGCCCGCCGCCAACTGGCCATGCGCCACGATATACGAGACTTCGGGGACATGGGTCTTCAGGAAATCCTCGATATCGGGAATGTCCGAGACACGCGGCACCACGAAGAAGCTCTGCCCGCCGCGATAGCGTTCGCGCAAGAGCGCCTCGCGCAGGGTCACGCCGTCGAATTCCGAGACATAGGTGCGAATCGCCAGCCGGTCCACCGGGGGCGTGGCGATGATCGACAGGTCGCGCACCCCGGTCAGCGACAGTTGCAGCGTGCGCGGGATCGGCGTCGCGGTCAGGGTCAGCACATGCACCTCCGAGCGCATCTCCTTCAGCCGTTCCTTGTGGGCGACGCCGAAATGCTGCTCCTCGTCGATGATCAGCAGGCCCAGGGTCTTGAAATTGATCCCCTTGGCCAGAAGCGCATGGGTGCCGACCACGATATCGACCGATCCGTCGGCAAGGCCCGCGCGGGTCGCGGCGGCCTCACGCGCGGGAACGAAGCGCGACAGGGGCCGCAGGTTCAGCCCGAAGCCCCGGAAGCGTTCGGCGAAACTGCGGTAATGCTGCCGCGCGAGCAGCGTCGTCGGGCAGATCACCGCCACCTGCATCCCGGCCATGGCGGCGGCGAAGGCCGCGCGCATCGCCACCTCGGTCTTGCCGAAGCCGACATCGCCGACGATCAGCCGGTCCATCGGGCTGCCCTTGCCCAGATCGCCGACCACATCCTGGATGGCGGCAAGCTGGTCCTCGGTCTCGGGCCAGGGGAAGCGGGCGGCGAAGGCCTCCCAGGCGGCATGGGGCGCCTCAAGGATCGGGGCGGCGCGCAAAAGCCGCTCGGCCGCGACCCGCATCAGCCGGTCGGCGATCTCGCGGATGCGCTCCTTGAGCCTGGCCTTGCGCGCCTGCCAGGCGCCGCCGCCCAGACGGTCGAGCAGCCCCTCCTCATGGCCGTAGCGGCTGAGGAGTTCGACATTCTCGACCGGCAGGTAGAGTTTCGCGCTGTCGGCATATTCCAGCATGACGCAGGCATGCGGCGCGCCAAGGGCGGTGATGGTCTCGATCCCCAGGTAGCGGCCGACGCCATGTTCGACATGGACCACCAGATCGCCTTGAGACAAAGCATCAACTTCGCGCAGGAAGTTCTCGGCTTTCCTGCGTTTTTTCGGCTTTCCGACCAGGCGCTCTCCCAGCACGTCCTGTTCCGAGACCACGGCGAGCCCCGGCGCGGTGAAACCCTCTTCCAGCGCCCAGACGATCTGTTCCACCTTGCCGGGCCCGCGCGCCTGCCCTTTCGGCGCGGCGCCGGACCAGTCGCGCAGGTCCGCGATGTCGACACTCTCGATCCCCTGATCGGCCAGAAGGCCGCGAAGCCGCTCACGCGCGCCCTCGGACCAACTGGCCAGCACCACGTCGCCCTCTTTGCGCAACGCGCGAATATGATCGGCCAAAGCACCGAAAATGCTAATGTTTTCTTGCTGACGTTCGGGCGCGAAACTGCGGCCGCGCCGCCCGCCCGCATCCAGCACCCCGGGCCCCGGGCTTTGCGCCAGCGGCGACAGGCGGATCACGCGGCGCGGCGCCAGGGCGGCGGCCCAGGCCGCTTCGTCCAGATAAAGCGCATCGGGCGGCACGGGTTTGTAGACCGTGTCCATCCGCGCCCGCGCCGCCATCACATCGGCGCGCGAGTCATAGGCATCGGCCACCGCCTCCCACCGCGCGATCTGCATCGGGCCGGTCTGGTCATCGAGCATGACCGAGGCCCCGGGCAGATAGTCGAAGATGGTCTCGAGCCGGTCGTGGAAGAAGGGCAGCCAATGCTCCATCCCCTGATGCTTGCGCCCGGCGCTGACCGCCTCGTAAAGCGGGTCCTCGGCGCCGCCCGCGCCGAATTCCACCCGGTAGTTCTGGCGAAAGCGGGTGATCGAGGCCTCGTCCAGCACCACCTCGGAAACCGGCGCGAAATCCACGCCCGAAAGCTTCTCGACCGTACGCTGGCTGACCGGATCGAAGCGCCGCGCGCCGTCGAGCTGGTCGCCGAAGAAATCCAGTCGCACCGGCCCGCCCGGCCCCGGCGGATAGATGTCGACGATGCCGCCGCGAATGGCGAAATCGCCGGGCTCGGCCACGGTGGAGACCGGGGTGAAGCCCATCCGGGCCAGGAAGGCGCGCAGCCGCGCCTCGTCCACCCGGTCGCCGACGCGGGCGCGGAAGGCGCTGTCGCGCACCAGATCGCGCGCCGGGATCCTTTGCGTCGCCGCGTTCAGCGTGGTCAGGACGACGAAAGCGCCCGGCAGATCCCCGGCCAGCGCCGCCAGTGCCGCCATCCGGCGCGAGGAGACCAGCGGATTGGGCGACACCCGGTCGTAGGGCAGGCAGTCCCAGGCCGGAAACTCCACCACCGCCACGCCGGGGGCAAAGATGCGCAGCGCGGCGCGCATCGCCTCGGCCCGCCGGTCGTCGCGGGCGACATGGATCACGGGGCGGCCCTTCGCCAGTTCGCGGGCCAGAAGATGGGCGTCCAGCCCCTCGGGGGCGCCGCCAAGCAGGATCGTCTCGGGCGTCATGGTCAATGCAGGACCGAAAAGTTGAGATTGCGCCACATGCCGAAAAGCGCGGTGATGAAGATTGCCACCATGCCCACCCCCTGGACGAAGCGGCGATGCAGGATCAGGCGGCGATAAAGCGCGGCGCCGGCGTTCTCGCCCGCCTCGACCTTGACCGCGGCATGCAGCGACAGCCAGCCCACCAGCACCATGGGCGCGGTCAGCAAAAACACCGCCTGGGCGAATTCCACCCAATACCAGAAGGCCAGGATGCCCAGCGTGGTCAGGTAGAAGGCCAGGCCGAAGAACAGCGGCACCGCCGCGGTCCGGGTCAGGCCCAGGATGCGGCGCACGTTGATCGCGACCAGCGCCTCGACATCGGCCTGGACCTGGCCGCCCTGGCGGCGCCCGCGCTGGATCAGGTCGATCGGCACGCCAAGCAGCCAGCGGCTGACCGAGGACCAGGCCACGGCCAGCACGATCCAGAACCACAGGTTCGAGAAGGACCGCATGTCGATCACTTCCAGCAGGATCCGGTAAAACTCCACGGTGGCGTCGTTCCCTCGTCTTCGCGCCCAGCCTGCGCGCCTTCGTCTTTCGCAGCCCACCCCTCTCCCCGGGCGGCGCGGCATCTGCCTCTGGGATGCGGGCTGCGGCACATGGGCCGCTTGAGGCGCGCCCCTTTCCATGGCAGGCAGAGCGCAAAGCCGCAAGACCTTCCGCAAGCCGAGAGGCCCGAAGCCGCCGCATGGAACCGCCCGACCCCGGGCCCCCGCCGCGGCCCCGGCCCCGCCAGAGACGAGAGACCCGATGGACCCGATCCTCGCCCCCTTTCCCGCCACCCGCCTGCGCCGCAACCGGCGCAGCCCCGCCCTTCGCGCGCTGGTGCGCGAGACCACGCTTTCGGCGGGCGACCTGATCTGGCCGGTCTTCATCCGCGAGGGCGAGGGCGTCGAGGAGCCGGTGCCCTCGATGCCCGGGGTGAACCGGCTCTCGCTCGACCGGCTGCTGGCGCGGGCCGAAGAGGCGGCGGCGCTTGGCATTCCGGCGATCTGCCTCTTTCCCTACACCGCCCCCGAACTGCGCACCGAGGGCTGCGAAGAGGCCTGGAACCCCGAGAACCTGACCAACCGCGCCATCCGCGCCCTGAAGCGCGAACTGCCCGATCTGGCGGTGATGACGGATATCGCGCTCGACCCCTACAATGCCAATGGCCATGACGGGCTGGTGCGCGACGGCGTGATCCTGAACGACGAATCCGTCGCGGCGCTGGTCAGGATGGCGCTGGCCCAGGCCGAGGCGGGGGCCGATATCCTGGGCCCCTCGGACATGATGGACGGCCGGGTGGGCGCGATCCGCGCCGCGCTTGAGGGCGCGGGCCACAAGGAGGTGGCGATTCTCTCCTATGCCGCGAAATATGCCTCGGCCTTCTACGGACCCTTCCGCGACGCGGTCGGCGCCGGGTCGCGGCTGGTGGGCGACAAGAAGACCTATCAGATGGATCCCGCCAATTCCGACGAGGCGCTGCGGCTGGTCGCGCGCGATCTCTCGGAGGGCGCGGATATGGTGATGGTGAAGCCCGGCATGCCCTATCTGGACATCTGCCGCCGGGTGAAGGACGCGTTCGGCGTGCCGACCTTCGCCTATCAGGTCTCGGGCGAATATGCGATGCTGACGGCGGCCTTCGGCCATGGCTGGCTGGACCGCGACCGGGTGGTGATGGAAAGCCTGACGGCCTTCCGCCGCGCGGGCTGCGACGGCATCCTGACCTATTTCGCGGTCGAGGTGGCGCGGGCGCTGAAGGGCTGAGGGGCGCCTTCCCCCGCCCCTTCGCGCCTTTCTGCCGAGCCTTGCGCCAAACGCATGACAAGGCATGACAAGACCCGGGGCCGGGGCTAGACTGGCGCCCGGAGCGGGGCCTTTCAAGAAGCCCCCCGGATCGACACCGGCCCGCCGCCTGCCCGCCCGGGACCAGGTCCGGCGGCGCGCAGAGAGCATGAGGCACAGGCGATGGACAGCACCTTTCACGACGAAACCGGCCCGGAAACCGATCGGGCTTCGGCAGGCCCGCTTTCACGACGCGGCTTTCTGGTCGCCGGGGGCGCGGCGGCGCTTCTGACGGCGGGCTGCGGCAATGGCGTGGGGTCGAACGCGGCCTCGCAGATCGACGCGCGTGTGGATGCGACGCAGAACTACCTGTTCGGGCGCTATCCCGGCACCCGCGACCTGGCCTCGCGCGCCGTGGGCGTGCTCTACATGCCCCTGATCACCGAGGCCGGGCTGGTCTGGGGCGGTGCCTACGGGCGCGGCGCCCTGCGGATCCAGGGCGCGACGGTGGATTACTATTCCGCCGCCAAGGCCAGCGTGGGGCTTCAGGTCGGCGCCCAGCAATATGCCCATGCCCTGTTCTTCATGACCGAGCCCGCGCTGTCGGAATTCCGCCGATCCTCGGGCTGGGCGGCCTCGGCCGACCTGCGCTATGCCACCCCGGACGAGGGCGCGACCATCGGCAAGGCCACCACCGAGATCGAGCCGGTGATCGCCCTGGTCTTCGGCCAGCAGGGGCTGATCGCGGGGGCGACGCTGGCGGGGGTGAAATACACCCGGATCATCCCCTGAGCCGTCGTCTGAGAGGCACTCCCCGGGGGTGCTGAACGCCGCCGCGCCCGCGACCCGCTTGACCCGAGGTCGATCATGTCCGGCAGGGAGCGGTGGCGATCAGCGCCAAGGCGACAAACGCCCGCCGACGCGCGAGGCGCCCCGACGAGTTCGCCACCCCTTCGACAGTGGCGCAGGACAGGCCCAAAAGGCCGGGCAGCCCCCCCGCCCGACACCCGCAAAGCCCGGCGGCGGGCGGCACACCGCCCGCAGATCCCGGGCCCCGCAGGCCCCCGCCCGCCGCGCGCTATTTCAGCCGCCGGATCAGGCTCGACGTGTCGTTGCGCCCGCCGCCCATGCCCTGGACGTCCTTGTAGAACTGATCAACCAGCGCGGTGACCGGAAGGCTCGCGCCGATCTCGTCGGCGGTCTCAAGGCAGATCTTCAGGTCCTTGCGCATCCAGTCCACCGCGAAGCCGAAGTCGAATTCATCCGCCAGCATGGTGCCCGCCCGGTTCGCCATCTGCCAGCTTCCCGCCGCGCCCTGCGAGATCACCTCGACCACCGCCGCGCTGTCGAGCCCCGCCTTCCGCCCGAAGGCCAGCGCCTCGGACAGCCCCTGCACCAGCCCCGCGATGCAGATCTGGTTCATCATCTTCGCGAGTTGCCCCGCCCCGCTTTCGCCCAGCCTACGGCAGACCCGGGCATAGGCGCCGATCACCGGCTCGGCCCGGGCGTAATCCTCGGCCGTGCCGCCGCACATCACCGAAAGCACGCCGTTTTCCGCCCCCGCCTGGCCGCCCGAGACCGGCGCGTCGACAAAGCCGAGGCCGCGCGCCGTGGCCAGCGCCGACAATTCGCGCGTCACCCGCGCCGAAACCGTGGTGTGATCGACGAAGACCGCCCCCGGCGCCATCCCGGCGAAGGCCCCCGCCTCGGCCAGGCAGACCGCGCGCAGGTCGTCGTCGTTGCCGACGCAGGCCATCACGAATTCGGCCCCCTCCGCCGCCTCGCGGGCCAAGGCCGCGACCCGCCCGGCATGGCGCGCGCCCCATTCCGCCGCGCGGGCGGGCGAGCGGTTCCACACCGTCACCTCATGCCCCTTGGCGGCCAGGTGGCCCGCCATCGGAAATCCCATCACCCCAAGCCCCAGAAACGCGACTTTCGCCATCCGACAAACCTTCCCGTGAATTGCCCTTCGTGCCGGTTTCGACTAGGAACGCCTCGGGCCGCCGCCGTCAAGCGTCGCCGTCAGGCGCAGCCCCGCAACCGCCGCCCCCGCCCTCTGCCATCAGGACCCGCCCCGATGTTCACGCTTTTCCGTTGGCTCCTGCGCATCGCGAGCGGACTTTTGATCCTTGGGGTCGCCGGGCTGGCGGTCGGCTACTGGTTCCTGTCGCGCTCGCTGGTCGATTACGACGAGGATTTCACCCTTGCGGGCCTTTCGGCCCCGGTCGAGGTGATCCGCAACAACGATTCCGTCCCCCATATCATCGGCGAGAGTGACGAGGACGTGTTCTTCGCGCTCGGCTTCGTCCATGCGCAGGACCGGCTCTGGCAGATGACGCTCCTGCGCCGCACCGCCCAGGGGCGGCTTTCCGAGCTGTTCGGCCCGATGACCCTGCAGACCGACGAGCTGATCCGCAGGCTCGACCTCTACACCCTGGCGCTCGACTCGGTCGCGGCGCAGGACGAGACGACGCTGGCCGCGCTGACCGCCTATTCCGCCGGGGTGAACGCCTGGATCGAAGAGGTGAATCGCGGCGCGCGCGGGCGCGGCGCGCCGGAATTCTGGTTCTTCGAGCCGGAGATCTCGGCCTGGGCCCCGGCGGATTCGATCGCCATCCTGAAACTGATGGCGCTGCAACTGACCGGGCATGCCCAGAACGAGGTCCTGCGCGCGCGCCTGTCCCTGGTGCTTCCGGCCGAGCGTCTGTCGGACATCATGCCCGAGGATCCGGGCCAGGGCGTCACCACCCTGCCCGATTACGCCGAACTGATCCCCGGCACCCTGCCCGGCGACCGCCCGATCCGATTCGCCTCGGGCCCGCTCTCGCCCGTGGCCGAGCCGGGCCTTTCCGGCGCCTCGAACGCCTGGGCGGCGGTGCCGGGGCGCTCGGCCGCCGGGGGGGCGCTTTTGGCCAACGACCCCCATCTGGGCTTCACCGCGCCGACGATCTGGTATCTGGCGCGGCTGGAGCTGCAAAGCGGCGGCGTGATCGGCGCGACCATCCCCGGCATGCCGGTGGTGATGATCGGGCGCTCCGAGGAAATGGGCTGGGGCCTGACCACGGCCTATCTCGACGACCAGGACATCGTGATCGAGAAGCTGAACCCCGAGGATCCGCAGGAATACCTGCTGCCCGACGGTCGGCATGAGCGGTTCCGCATGCGCCAGACCATCGTGACCGTGAAGGATGCCGCCCCCGTCACCCTGACGCTGCGCTGGTCCAGGAACGGCCCGATCCTGCCCGGCCACCATTACGACCTGCAAGGCGTGACGCCGGCGGGCCATGTCGCCGCCCTGTCCTGGACCGCGCTGTCGGGGGCCGATACCTCGATGACGGCGGCGATGCGGCTGATGAGCGCGCCCGGCCTCGACGCGGCGCTGGAGGCGGGCCGACTTTACATCGCGCCCGCGCAGAACCTGATGCTGGCGGGCCGGGACGGCATCGCGCTGCAACTGATCGGCGCCATGCCGATGCGCGACCCTGCCCATCCGACCCAGGGCCGGATGCCCGCCCCCGGCTGGATCGAGACCACCGGCTTCCGGGGCAGCTTCCCCTACGAGGAGAATCCCCGCTTCCTGAACCCCGAGGCCGGGCTTCTTGGCAATACCAACAACAAGACCGTGGACCGCCCCTTCCCCCGCCATGTCAGCTTCGTCTGGGGCGATACGATGCGGATCCAGGCCTGGCTCAACCTGATGAAAACACGCGAGGTCCATACCCGCGAAAGCTTCATCGAGGCGCAGCTCGACACCGTGAACCCGACCGCCCGCGCGCTTTTGCCGCTGATCGGGGCGGATCTGTGGTTCACCGGAGAGGCCGCGCCCGAGGGCACGCCCGAGGCCTTCCGCCAGCGTGCGCTGAAACTGCTGGCGGAATGGAACGGCGAGATGAACGAGCATCTGCCCGAGCCCCTGATCGCCGAGGCCTGGCTGCGCGCGCTGCAAGAGCGGCTGATCCGCGACGAGTTGGGCCCGCTCGCCGAAAACCTCACCCGCCCCTCGCCGGTCTTCATCGAAAGGGTCTGGCGCGACATCGGCGGCGCTTCGGTCTGGTGCGACGTGGTGCAATCCGCCCCGGTCGAGACCTGCACCGACATGGCCCGGATCGCGCTGGACGAGGCGCTGATCCGGCTTTCCGAAAGCTACGGGCCGAATATCGAAAGCTGGCGGTGGGGCGATGCGCATCAGGCCACCCACGACCATCCCGTGCTGGGCAAGGTCGCGGTGCTGAAATGGTTCGTGAACATCCGCCAGTCCACCTCGGGCGGGGATGACACTCTGATGCGCGGGCGCACCATCGGCTCGGGGCCGAATCCCTTCCTCAACGTCCATGGCGCGGGCTATCGCGGCGTCTATGATTTCGCCGATCCTGACAGTTCGGTCTTCATCTCCGCCACCGGCCAGTCGGGGCATTTCCTGTCGCG
Source organism: Pseudogemmobacter sonorensis (assembly GCF_042762395.1). Taxonomy (NCBI): domain Bacteria; kingdom Pseudomonadati; phylum Pseudomonadota; class Alphaproteobacteria; order Rhodobacterales; family Paracoccaceae; genus Pseudogemmobacter; species Pseudogemmobacter sonorensis. The sequence continues at coordinate 263,078 of NZ_JBEFZE010000001.1, read as the reverse complement.
CCATTACGACGACTTGGGCGAATTGTGGCGCCGGGGCGAATATATCCCGATGAGCCTCGACCCCGCATTGGCCAATGCCGCGGCCGCCGGGGTGATGCGCCTGACCCCCGCCCATCCCGCGACCGCAGCCGAGCCGCCCGCAACCGGCCCCTAAGGCCCCGCTCGCCCGCCCCCGGGACCCCGGCCCAAAGCCCGCAAAACGCCACGCCCCCGCGCCACGACCACCACGCCCCGAACCGCCCGCTTATCCCCTTTCTTCTTTGCAGAAATATCCCGGGGGTGAGGCGCCAAAGGCGCCGAGGGGGCAGCGCCCCCTCTCCTCCACCCTTCCCAGGAAAAACCTGCGCCGCAACGCCCGGCCCCGCGACATCAGCCGCCGGGAAATCAGCCCCCGGAAAGATCAGCCCAGTATACGATCACCCCTCCGAGCCCCGGATCTTGCGGCAGTAAAGCTCCAGCCGGTGATGGACGATCTCATATCCCATCTCGGCGGCGATGCGACGCTGGATCTCCTCGATGCGGTCGTTATGGAATTCGATGATCTCGCCGCTGTCCACATCGACGATATGGTCGTGATGCGAGGGATCGGCGATCTCGAACCGCGCGCCGCCGTTCTCGAAACTGTGGCGATGGACCACGCCTTCGCGCTCCAGCACCGAAAGCGTGCGGTAGACCGTGGCGAGCGAGACGGTATCGTCGATCTCCTGCGCCCGCCTGTGCAGTTCGGCGGCATCGGGATGGTCCTGCGCGGCGTCGAGCACGCGCAAGAGCGCGGCGCGCTGGCGCGTCAGCCGCACGCCGCCGTCGCGCAGGGCCTGGGCCATGCGATCGGTCCCGTCGGTCGTGGCACTGTCCGGCGGGGCGGGTCTGGCGGGTCTGGCAACATTGTTCATTGCCCCAGCCTAGCACGGTCCTTCGCAACTGAAAACCTTCAGTTGCGAAAAGCTTCGGCAATTGCGAAGGCGCCGCGGGGCCGCGAAAATCCGGCGGTCGCGAAACCCCCTGGTCGCGAAAGGCCCCCAAAGGCACCCGTCGCGAACCCGCCTCAGCGATATTTCGCCGCCAGCGCCTCGACCACCATCGGCGGCACGAAGCCCGAGACATCGCCCCCCAGCCGGGCGATCTCCTTCACCAGTTTCGAGGCGATGGCCTGCCTGCGCGCATCGGCCATCATGAAGACGGTCTCGACGCTGGCATCGAGCAGGCGGTTCATCCCCACCATCTGGAATTCGTATTCGAAATCCGCCACCGCGCGCAGCCCGCGCAGGATCAGCGTCGCATTGACGTCGCGGGCGCAGTCTATCAGCAGGTTCTCGAAGGGATGGACCACGATCTCGCCGCCGGTGCGGGCCTGGATCAGGTCGCATTCCGCCCGGACCATAGCCACCCGCGCGTCCAGGTCGAACAGCGGCCCCTTGTCGCGGTTGATGGCGACGCCCACCACCAGCCGGTCCACCAGCGCCATGGCGCGCTGGATGATGTCGGTGTGACCCAGAGTCACCGGATCGAACGTGCCCGGATAAAGTCCGATGCGCATCTGGCTGCCCCTCCCCGGCTGTTTTCGCCCTGGGCGCACGCAACAATATTGCGCCTGCCGCCGCAAGCCGAAAATGCCCCCCCCCCCGGCACCGGAAGTTCCATCCCGCGAAAATCGCGGGCCCTCGGGAAGCAAGTGCCCCGGGAAGCAGATGCCCAGAGACGCCTGTGCCCCGGGGCGCCCGTGCCCGCAAAGACCTGTGCCCGCGGAAACCCGCCCCCCCCCGCAGCGGCCGAGGCTCCCGCGAAGCTCCCGGCCCGCCGCCCGGCGAGCCGCGGCTCAATGGCCCTTGATCATGCTTTCCAGCGCATCGCGCTCGGCGCGAAGCTCGTCCAGCCGCGCCTTCACCACGTCGCCGATCGAGATCAGCCCGACCAGCTCGCCCGCCTCGATCACCGGCATGTGGCGAAAGCGCCCCTCGGTCATCCGGGTCAGCACCTCGACCGCGGCATCCCCCCTGGCGCAGGTCAAAAGCCGCCGCGTCATCAGCGTATCGACCTGCGCCAGCAGGCAATCCGCCCCGCTTCCGGCCAGCCCGCGCACGATGTCGCGCTCGGAGAGGATGCCCTCGGCCCGGCGCCCGTCGGCCGAGACGACAAGCGCCCCGATCCGCCGCCCGGCCAGAAGCGCGACCGCCTCGGCGATACTGGCCTGCGGCGCGATGGTGACGACGGATGGATCGGCTTTCAGGCCGAGGATCTGGCTGACAATCATGGCGCACCTCCCGTTTTGCCCCGTTGTCCGACCGAGCCTCGGCCCCCGTCCTCCATCTGTCAAGCGCGACGTCGGGCCATTCCCTCGGCCGTCCACCCCCTCAGGCCGCCGCAAGAGCGGCCATCTCCGCCCGCGCCTCGCGCAGCAGCAATTCGGCAAAACGGCTCAGCCGCGCCACGCGGGCATCGTCGGCATGGCGGATCAGCCAGAAGGCGCGGGTCAGCTCCACCTCCTCCGCCAGCACCCGGCGCAATTCGGGCGCATGGGGCAGCGCGAAATCATGCACGATCCCGACCCCCGCGCCATGGCGCAGCATGTTCACCTGGACCGAGGCCGAATTCGACGACAGCACCGCCCCGGGAGCGCCGATCCCGGCGAGATAATCCAGCTCGCGGTCGAAGATCAGGTCGGGGATATAGCCGACGATGCGATGCGCCTTCAGATCGGCCCGGGTGCGGATCGGCGGATGCGCCGCCAGCCAGCCAGAGGATGCCGCCAGCACCAGCCGGTAATCGACCAGCTTCTGCACCACCAACCGGCCGGTCTCGGGCCGCGAGACGCCGATGGCCATGTCGGCCTCGCGCTTCGAGAGGTTGAAGACCCGGGGCAGCGCCACAAGCTGCACCTCAAGCGCGGGATGCGCGTCGCAGATCCGCGCCAGCACCTGCGGCAGCAGGAAATTGGCGCAGCCATCCGGCGCGCCCAGCCGGATCAGCCCGCCGATGCCGCTTTCGGCCTCGGCCCCCTCGCCGGTCATCACGCCCGCGCCCGCCCGCGCCGCCGCCTCGGCGGCCTCGGCATGCGGCATCAGCCGCAGCCCCGCCCCGGTCAGCTCGTAGCCCTGGGGCGAGCGGGTGAAGAGCCGCCCGCCGAGCGCCTCTTCCAGCCGCGCCACCCGCCGCCCCACGGTGGCGGCGTCGATCTTCAGCCGCCTGGCCGCCGCCGACAGGCTTTCTCCGCGCGCGACCGCCAGAAACACCCGCAGATCGTCCCAGTCCAAATGCGTCCCTCCGGCCCGCCGTTGGGGCACCGCCCATCCTGCATCTTTGCAAAACCACTTTGGGATATTCCCCCTTCCACGCGCATTTGTGCAAGACTAAAACCCTTGCAACCAGGAAAATGTGGAGGACACCATGCCGGAAGACAGCGTGAAGACGATCGGCCATTGGATCAACGGGCAAGAGGTCGCCGGAAGCTCGGGGCGGTTCTCCGATGTCTTCAACCCCGCCACCGGCGAGGTGCAGGCGCGGCTCGCCCTCGCCTCGGGCGAAGAGCTGGAGGCCGCCATCCAGGGCGCCGCCGCCGCCCAGCCGAAATGGGCCGCCACCAATCCGCAGCGCCGCGCCCGGGTGATGATGCGTTTCGGCGATCTGATCACCCGCAACATGGATGCGCTGGCCGAGCTGGTCTCGCGCGAACATGGCAAGACCCTGCCCGACGCCAAGGGCGACGTGCAGCGCGGGCTTGAGGTGGTCGAGGTCTGCATGGGCGCGCCCGCCATGCTCAAGGGCGAGTTCACCGACAATGCGGGCCCGGGGATCGACATCTATTCGATGCGCCAGCCGCTTGGCGTCGTCGCCGGGATCACGCCCTTCAACTTCCCCGCCATGATCCCCTTGTGGAAGATGGCGCCTGCGCTGGTCGCGGGGAATGCGATGATCCTGAAGCCCTCGGAGCGCACGCCCTCGACCGCGCTGATGCTGGCCCGGCTGGCGCAGGAGGCGGGGCTGCCCGACGGGGTCTTGCAGGTGGTGAACGGCGACAAGTCGGTGGTGGACGGCATCCTCGACCATGAGGTGATCCAGGCCGTGGGCTTCGTCGGCTCGACCCCGATCGCGCAATATATCTATGGCCGCGCCGCCGCCAACGGCAAGCGCGCGCAATGTTTCGGCGGCGCCAAGAACCATATGGTGATCATGCCCGACGCCGATCTGGACAAGGCGGCGGATGCGCTGATCGGGGCCGGTTTCGGCGCGGCGGGCGAGCGGTGCATGGCGGTATCGGTCGCGGTGCCGGTCGGAGAGGCCACCGCCGATGCGCTGATCGAGCGGCTGGTGCCCCGGATCGAAAAGCTGAAGATCGGGCCCTACACCGCCGGGGACGACGTCGATTTCGGGCCGGTGATCACCTCGGCCGCGGCCGAGCGCATCCGCGGGCTGATCGATTCGGGCGTGGAACAGGGCGCGAAACTGGTGGTCGACGGCCGCGGCTTCAAGCTGCAGGGCTATGAGAACGGGTTTTTCGTCGGCCCGACGCTGTTCGACGACGTGACCCGCGAGATGGAGATCTACAAGCAGGAGATCTTCGGCCCGGTGCTTTCGACCGTTCGCGCCCGCGACTATGACGAGGCGCTGCGGCTTGTCATCGACAACGAATACGGCAACGGCACCGCGATCTTCACCGCCGATGGCGATACCGCACGCGATTTCGCAAGCCGGGTCAATGTCGGCATGGTGGGGATCAATTTCCCGATCCCGGTGCCGCTGAGCTACTACACCTTCGGCGGCTGGAAGAAATCGGCCTTCGGCGACCTGAACCAATACGGGCCGGATGCGCTGCGCTTCTACACCAAGACGAAGACGGTGACGGCGCGCTGGTTCTCGGGGATCAAGGAGGGCGCGGCGCTGAACTTCAAGCCGCTGGATTGATCGGGGGGCAGGGTCTTTGAGAGGGAAAGGCCGGGGGCGCTGCCCCCGGACCCCCGGGATATTTGGGCCAAGATGAAGGAGGAAGCCCGGGGGTTGGCGGTTGCGGGCGGGTGTTGTCTTGCGTCGGCTTTGCCGGTGCGAGGGGTCAGGCGGCGGCGCGGGCGAGGCGGGGGCTGAACGGCTCGACCGCCACGCTTTGGCCCTGGAAGGTGCAGAAGGAGCCGCCCGCGACCTCGGTCCAGTCGCCCTCGGCGTCCTCCAGCGGTTCCGAGACCACTGCCATGCCCCTGCGGCTTTCCGACCAGCGGTAGAACAGGCTGGGCGCGGGTTCGGCGTCGCTGGCGTAGCGCAGGGCGTGGAGCCGCTCGCCATCCGACAGCGCGATCGACATCCGCAGATGCGGCCCCTCGCCCTTCGCGCGCGCCAGCGCGATGAAGCGGGCCGAGGCGCGTTCCATCGCGCCGCGCGGATCGTGGTCCAGGCCTTCGGAGAGGGCGACCAGGAACAGCGCCTCGCTGTCGGTCGCGCCCTTGCGATGGGGGTAGAGCGCCTCGGGGATCAGCATCTCGGCATCGCGGCGGAAGCGGTCGTAGCCGCCGACCTGGCCGTTGTGCATGAAGCTCCAGCACCCGACCGTGAAGGGATGGCAGTTGTTGCGCGAGGTCGCCGTGCCGGTCGAGGCCCGGACATGGGCCAGAAACAGCCCCGAGCGGACCTGCGAGGTCAGGCTTTTGAGGTTGGGGTCCGACCAGGCGGACATCACGTCGCGGTAGAGCCCGGGCTCGGCCCGCCGGTCATACCAGGCGATGCCGAAGCCATCGGCATTGATCGCGGTATGGCAGCGGGTGGCGTTCTGGCTTTGATGGATCAGCGAATGCCCCGGACGGGACACGATATCCTCAAGAAAGATCGGCTCGCCCGTATAGGCCGCCCAACGACACATCTTCCGCAACCTTCCTGGGCCCCTCTGCGGCCCCGCGGCGGGCCGGGCCACCGGAGGGGGTCGAGAGGTCTTCGTTCGAGGGGTCCTCATCGGGGGTCTTCATCGGGGGTCTTCATCGGGGGCGGATCACACGCCCCTTCGCAGGCAGGCTAGCAATCGCCGCGGCCGCGGGTAAGGCCCCCGCGCCGGGTTTTCGACGCGGGGGAGGAATTTTTTCGCGATCTGCCGAAAGAAACGGCGCGGGCCGCTATTCCAGCGCCTCGACCACCATCAGGTCGCGTTCGGCCGCGCCCTTGGCATGGATCAGCGCGGCCTGGTATTCGGCGGAATTGTAGCAGGCCACCGCCGCCTCAAGGCTGGGAAAGCGCGCCAGCACATTGCGCGCCCGCGCCCTGCCCTCAAGCTGCACGAACCGGCCCGAGCGGGCGAGGAATTCGCCGCCATGGGCGGCGATCGCATCGCTGGCGCCCCGGGCGTAGAGCGCGTAACGCGCGGGGTCGGTCACTTCGACATGGGCGATCCAATAGGCGGCGGGCATCGGGTCAGCCCCCGGCCGTCAGGGTCTGCAGGCTGAGCTTCGCGGCCTCGACCCCGGTTTCCCAGGCCTCCAGGCTGGGCGCGCCGCCCTGGGCCAGGTCGGGCCGCCCGCCGCCGCCCTTGCCGCCAAGCGCGCCGACCACCGCGCGCAGCACATCCACCGCCGAGACCCCGGCCAGATCCGGCGCGCTGTTCGCCACCGCCACGGCGGCCTTGCCGTCGCTCTCGGTCGCCAGCAGGATGATGCCCTGGAAGCCCTGGGCGCGCATCTCGTCGATCATCGGCGGCAGGTCCTTGCCGCCCACGCCCGATAGCCTGCGCGCCCGGAACGGCACGCCGCCGATCACCGGATCCTCGCCCGGCTGCGCCGCAGCCCCCCCGCCCAGGGCGAGTTCGCGCCGCAGCGCTGCCACTTCGGCGGCCAGCGCGCGGCGTTCCTCGGAGAGGGCCCGCACCCGCTCGACCAGTTCGGCCGCCGGGGTCTTCAGCACGGAGGCGATCTCGGCCAGCCGGGCCTCCTGCCCGCGCAGATGCGACAGCGCGGCCGCGCCGGTCAGCGCCTCGATCCGCCGCACCCCGGCGCTGGAGGCCGAATCCCCCAGGATCACGAAGGCGCCGATATCGCCGGTGCGCGCGACATGGGTGCCGCCGCACAGCTCAAGGCTGTAGGTCTTGCCGTCCGCCCCCTTGGCCGAGCCCTCCAGCACGCCCATCGAGACCACGCGGACCTCCTCGCCGTATTTCTCGCCGAAAAGCGCCTGCGCGCCGATGGCGCGGGCATCGTCGGGGGTCATGATCCGGGTCTCGACCGGCGAGTTCTGGCGGATATAGGCGTTGACCTCCTGCTCGACGGCGGAAAGCTCGTCGGGGGTCACGCCCTTGGCATGGCTGAAGTCGAAGCGCAGGCGGCCGTCGGCGTTCAGGCTGCCCTTCTGGGCGACATGGTCGCCAAGATGGCGGCGCAGCGCCTCATGCAGCAGATGGGTGGCGGAATGGCTCTGCCGGATCTCGCCGCGCCGGGCATGGGCGACTTCGAGCCGGGCAGGCTGGCCGCGCAGCACCGTGCCCTCGATCACCTCGACGACATGGATGAAGACGCCCGCCGCCTTGATCGTGTCGTCGACCCGCGCCAGGCCGGTATCGGTGCGGATCCAGCCCTGGTCGCCGATCTGACCACCGCTTTCGGCATAGAACGGGGTCTGGTTGACCACGACCTGTGCCCGGGTCCCGGCCTCGACCGCGCCGGTCGTGGCGCCTTCGCGCACCAGGGCCTGGATCACGCCCTCGGCGGTCTCGGTCTCATAGCCGAGGAATTCGCTGGGGCCATGCGCCTCGGCCAGTTCGAACCAGATCCGGGCGTCCTTGGCCTCGCCCGAGCCCGACCAGGACGCGCGCGCCTTGGCCCGCTGCTCTTCCATCGCATCGTCGAAACCGGCTATATCGACGTTGCGGCCCATCTCGCGCAATGCGTCCTGGGTCAGGTCCAGCGGGAAGCCGTAGGTGTCGTAAAGCCGGAAGGCGGCGGCGCCGGGCAGGTCGGCGCCCTCGGGGATCTTCGCCAATTCGTCGTCCAGGAGCTTCAGCCCGCGCTCCAGCGTCTGGCCGAAGCGGGTCTCCTCCAGCTTCAGCGTCTCCTCGATCAGGCTCTGCGCCCGCACGAGTTCGGGATAGGCCGCCCCCATCTGGCGCACCAGCGCAGGAACAAGCCGGTGCATCACCGGATCCTTGGCGCCCAGCATATGGGCATGGCGCGCGGCGCGGCGCAGGATGCGGCGCAGCACATAGCCGCGCCCCTCGTTCGAGGGCATGACGCCATCGGCGATCAGGAAGGAGGTGGAGCGCAGGTGGTCGGCGATCACCCGGTGATGCACCTTGCCCGGCCCGTCGGGATCGGCCGAGGTGACATTGGCGCTGGCCTCGATCAGGCTGCGCATCAGGTCGGTGTCGTAATTGTCGTGCTTGCCCTGCAGGAGCGCGCCGATCCGCTCCAGCCCCATGCCGGTGTCGATCGACTTGGCGTCGAGGTCGCGGCGCGTGCCGTCCTCGAACTGCTCGAACTGCATGAAGACGTTGTTCCAGATCTCGATGAAGCGGTCGCCGTCCTCTTCCGCGCTGCCGGGCGGGCCGCCCCAGATCCCGGGCCCGTGGTCGTAGAAGATCTCGGTGCAGGGGCCGCAGGGGCCGGTCGGGCCCATCATCCAGAAATTGTCGTTGGTGGCGATGCGGATGATCCGCTCCTCGGGCAGGCCCGCGACCTTCTTCCACAGCCCCGCCGCCTCGTCGTCGGTGTGATAGACGGTGACCAGAAGCCTTTTGGGGTCAAGGTCGAAGCCCTTGGTCAGAAGTTCCCAGGCGAAGGGGATGGCCTGGTCCTTGAAATAGTCGCCGAAGGAGAAATTCCCCAGCATCTCGAAGAAGGTATGGTGGCGCGCGGTATAGCCGACATTGTCGAGGTCGTTGTGCTTGCCGCCCGCGCGGACGCATTTCTGCGCCGTGGTGGCGCGCTTGTAGTCGCGATGTTCGGCGCCGGTGAACAGGTTCTTGAACTGCACCATGCCGGAATTGGCGAACATCAGCGTCGGGTCGTTGCGCGGCACGAGGGGCGAGCTTTCCACCACGCGGTGGCCGTTCTTCTCGAAAAACCCGAGGAAGGTGGAACGGATATCGTTCAAAGACGCCATGGCGGGGCCCCTTGTGGCTTTCGGACGGTTGCGGGCTCCGGCAGCTTGCGGCGACCGGACTTCCGGCCCCCCGTGTAACGGTGGCATTTCACCCTGTCCACGGGCGGTTTCGCCCGATGGAGCGAAAATCGCCCCGGAAATCGCCCCGGCGCGGCCGGGCGGCATGAGGCGAGAGGATTTCGTTTCCGCTCGACCCGGCAGGGCCAAAGCGGGCGGCCCGGACATGCCTTCGCGTGGGCCGTGGTGCCACCCCGGGATTTCCGGCCCGGGCGCCGGACGGACCAGCGAAGGGCGCGCAACCATTGTTGCCGGTGCAACCCGCCGCGAGGCAGGTCGCCTCCGGGGCGCGGACGGGCTGCGCCACCGGCCCGCATCGCATCCCCGGCATGGCAACGGATCGATCCATGGGCGGATCCGGTGCTTCGGCAGATCGACCCACCGACCCGCATCGCCCGCCCGCCGGCTGCGAGAAGGACAAGACCGCTTCCGCCCATGCAGCGGTCCCGCGCAGCGCCTCGCGGGCGGTCGGAGCCCCCCGCCGAGCTTGCTCGCGATGCGACGGCCCGCCGTGGCTGGCCGGAAGACCGCCCCGGCGGGCCGAAGCGCCGCCTGCGGTCAGGCGTCGTCCTCGGTCACCTCGCCATCGGCCATGTGGAAATCGAGCCCGTTGGCGGCGCGGATGCGGTCCTCGATATCGCCCGCCACGGCGGGATTGTTCTTCAGGAAGGTCTTGGCATTCTCGCGCCCCTGGCCGATCCGCTCGTCCTTGTAGGAATACCAGGAGCCGGATTTCTCGACGACACCGGCCTTGACGCCGATATCGACCAGCTCGCCGGTCTTCGAGATCCCCTCGCCATACATGATGTCGAATTCGACCTGCTTGAACGGCGGCGCCACCTTGTTCTTCACCACCTTGACGCGGGTGGTGTTGCCCACCACCTCGTCGCGGTCCTTGATCGCACCGATGCGGCGGATGTCGAGCCGGACGCTGGCGTAGAATTTCAGCGCATTCCCGCCCGTCGTGGTCTCGGGCGAGCCGAACATCACGCCGATCTTCATGCGGATCTGGTTGATGAAGATCACCATGCAGTTCGACCGCCCGATCGAGGCGGTGAGCTTGCGCATCGCCTGGCTCATCAGCCGGGCCTGGGCGCCGACGGTGGCATCGCCCATATCGCCCTCAAGCTCGGCCTTGGGGGTCAGCGCGGCGACCGAATCGACCACGATCAGCGAAACCGCGCCCGAGCGCACCAGCGTATCGACGATTTCCAGCGCCTGTTCGCCGGTGTCGGGCTGCGAGATCAGCAGATCGTCCAGATTGACGCCCAGCTTCTTGGCATAGCTCGGATCCAGCGCGTGTTCGGCATCGACGAAGGCGCAGACGCCGCCCTTCTTCTGCTCTTCGGCCACGACATGCAGCGTCAGCGTGGTCTTGCCCGAGCTTTCGGGCCCGTAGATCTCGACGATGCGGCCCTTGGGCAGCCCGCCGATCCCGAGCGCGATGTCGAGCCCCAGGGAGCCGGTCGAGGTCGCCTCGATCTCCATCGCCGGGCTGTCGGCGCCCAGCTTCATGATCGAGCCCTTGCCGAACTGGCGTTCGATCTGCTGCAGCGCGCTTTCAAGCGCCTTCTGCTTGTCCATTTCCTTCTTGCCCCCGAAGTCGAGCAGACTGGCCGTGCTCATATCCCGATCCCTTATCCCATAGCCGCGAAGGGGCGGCAATCCCGGCAGATGTTTTTATAATGTTCCCATTCTTATCGAAATAAAACAGGAACAAATCAAGCGCATTCTCATAAAATCAGCTTTGCCGCGAATCCGTTAAGAGATAGTTTACGCAGCCAGGGGCAAAACGGGCGCAAGTGCCGGGCCCGCAGGCGGTCGAAGCAGGGAAAGGGCGCGGATGCTGGTGTTCTGGGAGGCGAGGCTGGTCTTTCTGGCCACGCCCAAGACGGGATCGACGGCCATCGCCGAGGCGCTCGAATCGCGGGCGGCGATCTCGGTGCAGCGGCCGCCCTTGCTGAAACACACCACCGTCCACCGCTTCCGCCGCTTCCTGGGCCCCTATCTCGAAGCCGCCTCGAAGGACGAATGGTGCGTGGTCGCCCTGATGCGCGAGCCGCGCGACTGGCTGGGCTCGTGGTATCGCTTTCGCCAGCGCCCGGACCAGACCGATGCCCGCAAATCCACCCGGGGGATGGATTTCGACAGTTTCGTCGAGGCCTGGTGCGCCCCCACCCGCCCCGCCTTTGCCGATGTCGGCAGCCAGGCGCGGTTCCTGCGCCCGCGACAGGGGCAAGGCGTGGACCGGCTGTTCCGCTATGAGGACATGGCGGGTTTCACCGCCTTTCTGGCCGAAAGGCTGGACGGCGCGGGCAGCGGCCCCGAAGCGGCGGCCCCCGGCACGGCAGGCTCAGGCGCGGCAGGCTCAGGCGTGGCAGGCTCAGGCACGGGGGGCATCGCCCTGCCCCGGGTCAATGTCTCGCCAGAGGCGGATCTGGCGCTTTCCCCCGCGACCGAGGCCCGGCTGCGCGAGGTCGCCGCCGAGGATTTCGCACTTTACGAGAGTCTGGGCCCCGAAGTCTGATCCGGGGGATGATCCGGCCGCCGAGGCGCCGCCTGCCCGAACCTTCTGGCCGGACGTGACCATCGCGCGCGGGGATTTCGGTGCGGGACTTGCACGTGAGCCCGCGCGTGTGCAGGACGGCAAGGCAGGATCGCGACCAAGGCTCGACGCCAGAACAGCTCGCCCTGCCATCCCGGGGGCCTGTCCCGGACAGACCGTCAAGCGGTAGAGCAAAGGAAAAGGGCGGCCCCTCCGACCGGAAGGCCCGCCCTTCATTCTTGCCGTTCCACGCCCATGAACGCGATGCGCCGGGGCTCGGAGCGCGATGCGGCGGCTCTCAGAGCGCGACGCGCCGGGCCTCGTCGCGCTGGCGGGTGAGTTCCTCGGCCACGAGGAAGGCCAGTTCCAGCGATTGCGAGGCGTTCAGGCGCGGGTCGCAGGCGGTGTGGTAGCGGTCGGCCAGATTTTCATCCGACACGGCGCGCAGGCCGCCGGTGCATTCGGTCACGTCCTGGCCGGTCATCTCGAAATGCACGCCTGCGGGGACGGTGCCCTCGGCCTTGTGGATCTCGAAGAATTCGCGCACCTCGCGCAGCACCGATTCGAAGGGCCGGGTCTTGTAGCCCGAGGCCGCCTTGATCGTGTTGCCGTGCATCGGGTCGCAGGACCAGACCACATTGGCGCCCTCGGCCCGCACCGTCTCGATCAGGCGCGGCAGGTGGTCGCCCACCTTGCCCGCGCCGAAGCGCGCGATCAGCGTCAGCCGCCCGGCCTCGTTCTCGGGGTTCAGCTTCGCCATCAGCACCTTGAGGTCCTCGGCCGTGGTCGAGGGGCCGCATTTCAGTCCGATCGGGTTCAGCACGCCACGGCAGAATTCGACATGGGCTCCGTCGGGCTGGCGGGTGCGGTCGCCGATCCAGATCATATGGCCCGAGCCCGCCACCGGACGGCCCGAGATCGAATCGACCCGGCAGAGCGCCTCTTCGTATTCCAGCAGCAGCGCCTCGTGGCTGGTGTAGAAATCGACGCGGCTGAGGTCGTTGACCGTCTCGGAATCGACGCCGGCCGCGCTCATGAAATCCAGCGCGTCCGAGATCCGGTTGGCCATCTCGCGGTAGCGTTCGGCCTTGTCCTGATCGGCGAAGCCCAGCGTCCAGGAATGCACCCGGCTGATGTCGGCGAAGCCCCCGGTCGAGAAGGCGCGCAAGAGGTTCAGGCTGGCCGCCGCCTGGGTATAGGCCTGCAGCATCCGGTTCGGATCGGGGATCCGCGCCTCGGGCGTGGGGTCGAAGCCGTTGATGATGTCGCCCTTGTAGCTGGGCAGTTCCACGCCGCCGATCACCTCGGTCGGCGCCGAGCGCGGCTTGGCGAACTGCCCGGCCATCCGGCCGACCTTGATCACCGGCACCTTGGCGCCATAGGTCAGCACCACCGCCATCTGCAGCATCACCCGGAAGGTGTCGCGGATGTTGTCGGCGCTGAATTCGGCGAAGCTTTCGGCGCAATCGCCGCCCTGGAGCAGGAAGGCCTTGCCCTCGGCCGCAAGCGCGAGTTGCTTCTTGAGCCGACGTGCCTCGCCCGCAAAGACCAGCGGCGGATACTTGGCAAGCTGCGCCTCGACGGCGTTCAGCGCGGCGGTATCGGGATAATCCGGCATCTGGATCCGCGGCAGCGCGCGCCAGTCCGTCTTTTTCCAGCCCTTGGTCATGGCACCCTCCGGTGTCGTTTGCGGTAACTGACGGCATATAGGCCGCTCGCGCGTCCGATGCAAAGGGCGAATGGGCTTTTTTCGGGCAGACCGGAAACCCGAGGGGCGTGCGGCGGGCGCGGGCTCCAGCCCTCTTGCGCAAGGGGCGGATTTCCGCTTCCATCCGGCTTTCCCGACATGGTCAGGTCGCAAAGATGCCCAGCCCCGCCAGCAAGGCCGCCCCACAGGTTCCCGCGACCGGAACGCGCCGCTTCGTGTTCCTTCTGCTCGACCGTTTCACCATGCTGGCCTTCGCCAGCGCGATCGAGCCGCTGCGCATCGCCAACCGGGTGGCCGGGCGCCCGCTTTACGCCTGGGTCCTGGCCGGAGAGGGCGGCGAGACCGCGACCTGTTCCAATGCCGCCGCCTTCCGGCTGGACATGGGCCTGGACGAGATCGACCGCGAGGATGTGGTGCTGGTCTGCGGCGGGGTCGACGTGCAGCGCGCGACCACCCGCGCGGTGCTGAACTGGCTGCGGCGAGAGGCGCGGCGCGGCGTCATCCTGGGGGGGCTTTGCACCGGCGCCTATGCGCTGGCCCGCGCGGGCCTGCTGGACGGGCGGCGCGCGACGATCCACTGGGAGAACCAGGACGGCTTCGTGGAAGAATTCGAGGAGGTGCGGCTGACCCGCTCGGTCTTCGTGATGGACGGCAACCGCTGGACCACCGCCGGGGGGACCTCATCCCTGGACCTCATGCTGCGGGTGATCGCCGCCGATCATGGCGAGGATCTGGCCAATACCGTCGCCGACCAGTTGATCTATTCGACCATCCGCACCGACCAGGACACGCAGCGCCTGTCGATCCCGACCCGGATCGGGGTGCGCCACCCCAAGCTCGCGCAGGTGATCCGGATGATGGAGGGGAACATCGAGGATCCGCTCTCGCCCGCCGATCTGGCCGAGCGGGTCGGCATGTCCGCCCGCCAGCTCGAACGCCTGTTCCGCCGCTATCTCAACCGCAGCCCCAAACGCTATTATATGGAGCTGCGGCTGTCGAAGGCGCGCAACCTCTTGATGCAGACCGACATGTCGGTGATCAACGTGGCGCTGGCCTGCGGCTTTGCCAGCCCGTCGCATTTCTCGAAATGCTACCGGGCGCATTACGCGACGACGCCCTACCGCGAGCGCGGCAGCCAGGGCGCATCGCCCGCCGCGTTCGTTTCCGCGCCCCCGACCCGGCTTCAGGCCTAGCGGGCCGCCGGAAAATTCGGCCTGCATCGCTGCGGAGGCTTTTCCTCGGTCGCGGCGATGGGGGCCGGGGGAGCGGGCCGGAAACGCGCGGATTTTCCGCGGTGGAGGCGATGCCGCGCCGCCAGTTTTCCGGCGCGCTCGGGGCAACAGGCGATCTCAGGGCAACAGGCGATAAAGCGCGCCCCGGGTCACCGACAGGAACCAGATCGCGCCGTCAGGCCCCTCGCGGATGTCGCGCACCCGTCCGGTCTCCTCCGCCGCGATCCGCTCTTCGCTCCAGCCGCCCTCGCCCGGCCGCGACGGGTCCAGCCGCGAGATGAAGTCGGAATTCAGCGATCCGGCGAAGACATGGCCCCGCCATTCGGGCACCAGCGCGCCGGAATAGACCATCAGCCCCGAGGGCGCGATGGAGGGGTCCCAGTAATGCGCGGGCTGCTCCATGCCGGGCTTTTCCTGACCCTCGCCGATCCTGCTGCCGTCGTAATCCACGCCGTAGGAGATCACCGGCCAGCCGTAGTTCCGCCCCGGCGCGACCAGGTTGATCTCGTCCCCGCCGCGTGCGCCATGTTCCGAGACCAGCAGCCCGCCCCCGGGCATCAGCGCCGCGCCCTGGATGTTGCGATGGCCCAGCGAGACCACGCCCGCCCCCCAGCCCTCGGCCCCGGTGGCGGAGGGATCGGCGCCCGCGCGCGTCAGGGCGATCACCTTGCCGATGGCGTTGCGCGGGTCCTGCGCCTCGTGCCCCGAGGGGCCGGTGCCCCGGTCGCCGGTGGTCAGGACGATCCTGCCCGGCGCGGTCTCGACCAGGCGCGCGCCGAAATGGCGCCCGCCGGGCAGCACGTCGCCGGTGAAGACGGTCTCGAACCCCTCGATCCGGGTGGCGTCGTCCGAGAGCCGCCCGCCCCCCGCCGCCGTCGCGGCCCCGCCCCGAAGGGGGGCGGCGAAGCTCAGCCAGATCTCGCGCGTTTGCGCGAAATCCGAGGCGACCAGAACGTCGAGAAGCCCGCCCTGCCCCGTAGCCGCCACCTGCGGCACCCCCTCAAGCGCGCGCGCCGCGCCGTCGCGCAGCAAAAGAAGCCGCCCGCCCCGCTCGGTCACCAGGGGGCTGCCGTCGGGCAGGAAGGCAAGGCCCCAGGGCTCGTTCAGCCCAAGCGCCACGGCCTCGACCCGCATCTCGCCAGCCGAGGTGGCGATCATGCCGGTCTCGGCCCGGATCTCGGCCCGCGGCGCGGTTGCGTAGAAAAGCGGCAAAAGCGCCAGCAACAGGGCGGAAGCGGGAGGAGAGAGCCACATCTTTCATTTCCTTTCCGTTCTCTGTCCTCCAACTTAGGTGGCGCGTCGCAGGCTTGCACCCAAAACCCGCGTGATCGCGCCACGGCCCGCGCGGGACCGGCCGGAAAACATGGCGGGAACAGGGCGGCGAAACCTGCGAAACAAGGCCGGAACACCGCTGCGGCCAGGCGCTTTTCTTTTGGAAACGGGCCCGCTAGGCTCGGCATCGGGATTTCGATCCAACAAGGGAGATGACGGATGCAAAGACTCATGCTGGCCACGGCGGTCACGGCGCTGATGGCGGGGGCGGCCTCGGCGGAAGAGGTCAAGATCGGCACGCTTCTCGGCCTGACCGGGCCGATCGAAAGCATCGCGCCGAACATGTTCACCGCCGTCGACATGGCGATCAAGGAGGCGAACGATTCCGGCCATGCCGCCAATGGCTGGGTCTTTGCCAATCTGCGCGCCGATTCGACCTGTATCGACTCCGCCGCCGCCATCTCGGCGGCCGAGCGGCTGGTGACGGCCGAAGGCGTCAAGGGCATCATCGGCGCCGATTGCTCGGGCGTGACGCGGGCGGTGCTGACCAATGTCGCCATTCCGAACGGCATCGTGATGATCTCGCCCTCGGCCACCTCGCCCGCGCTGACCACCGACCCCGACGAGGGGCTGTTCTTCCGCTCGGTCTCCTCGGACGCGCGCGAGGGCGAGGTGATGGCCGATGTGCTGACCGACCGCGGCGTGACCTCGATCGCGCTGACCTATTCGAATTCCGACTACGGCAAGGGCCAGGCCGAGGCCATCGCCGCCGCCTTCAAGGCCAAGGGCGGCACCGTCACCATCGAGGCCGCCCATGACGACGGCAAGGCCGATTACTCGGCCGAGGTGGCGGCGCTGGCGGCGGCGGGCGGCGAGATCCTCGTCGTCGCGGGCTATGTCGACCAGGGCGGCAAGGGCATCATCCAGGCCGCCGTCGACACCGGCGCCTTCGACGTCTTCGGCCTGCCCGGCGGCATGTTCGGGGATTCGCTGACCGAGGCCATCGGCCCGGCGCTGGAAGGCTCCTACGGCCAGCACCCGGCCTCGGATGCCGAGGGCTATCCGATCTACATGGATCTGGCCGCCGCCTTCGAACCCGCTTTCGACGGCTCGACCAATTTCGCGCCCCAGGCCTATGACGCCGCCGCGCTGATGATCCTGGCCATGCAGGCGGCGGGCTCCACCGATCCGGCGGTCTACAAGGAGAAGATCCTCGAAGTCGCGAACGGCCCCGCCGACGGCTCGGGCGTCAAGATCAACCCGGGCGAGATCGGCAAGGCGCTGGAACTGATCGCGGCGGGCACCGCCATCGACTACGAGGGCGCGACCGGCGTGACCATGCTGGAGGGCGGCGACGCCACCGGGCGCTACCGCGAATACGAGATCAAGGACGGCAAGTGGGAAACCGTCCAATACCGCTGAGCCCGCGCGCCCTGGCCAAGGCGCCACCGTCGCCTTGCGCCCGGCATCCCGGGTTTCGCGATTGACATGCGGCTGCGGCCCGGGCATCAGCCCGGGCCGCAGACAATAGCCGGGGGCCAATCGCCCGGGGGCCAATCAATGGGGACCGCCATGAAGACCGATCTGCCAAAACGCGGATCCATCCCCGGCGGGACGGTGCAGCGCGCAGGAAGGACCTTGGGGACAGGATGATCAGGGTTGAAGACCTTCACCGCCATTTCGGCGGGTTCCGGGCCGTCGATGGCGCCACGCTTGAAATCCGCAAGGGCACGATCACCGGGCTGATCGGCCCCAACGGCGCCGGAAAGTCCACGCTTTTCAACGTGATCGCCGGGCGGCTGCCGCCCACCTCGGGCAAGGTCTTCATGGGCGGGGACGAGATCACCGGCCTCGCCCCGCATGAGCTGTTCCACAAGGGCCTGCTGCGCACCTTCCAGATCGCCCATGAATTCGGCTCGATGACCGTGCGCGAGAACCTGATGATGGTGCCCGCGAACCAGTCGGGCGAGCGGCTGTGGAACGCGGTCTTCAACCGCGGCCGCATCAAGGAGGAAGAACGCCGCCTGCGCGAGAAGGCCGATGAAGTGCTTGATTTCCTGACCATCTCGCATATCGCCGACAGCAGGGCCTCCGAGATTTCGGGCGGGCAGAAGAAGCTTGTCGAACTGGGCCGCACCATGATGGTGGATGCGAGGATCGTCTTTCTGGACGAGGTGGGCGCGGGCGTGAACCGCACGCTGCTGAACACCATCGGCGACGCCATCGTGCGGCTGAACAGGGAACGCGGCTACACCTTCTGCGTGATCGAGCATGACATGGATTTCATCGGCCGCTTCTGCGATCCGGTGATCTGCATGGCCGAGGGCCGCGTGCTGGCCGAGGGCAGCGTCGAGCAGGTGAAATCCGACGAGCGCGTGATCGAGGCCTATCTGGGGCGCGGGCTGAAGAACAAGCTCAAAGAGGGCGCGGCATGACCGAGCCCTTCCTGATCGGCGAGGACATGACCGGCGGCTACGGTTCGGTCGACATCCTGCATGGCTGCACCATCGCGGTGGACCGGGGCGAGATCGCGGTGATCGTCGGCCCCAACGGCGCCGGGAAATCCACCGCGATGAAAGCGGTCTTCGGCATGCTGAACCTGCGCGGCGGCAGGGTGCGGCTGGCGGGCGAGGACATCACCGCGCTTTCGCCGCAAGAGCGGGTGCGCAAGGGCATGGGGTTCGTGCCGCAGACCCACAACATCTTCACCTCGATGACGGTCGAGGAAAACCTGGAAATGGGCGCCTTCATCCGGCACGACGACGACATCGCCGAGACCATGGAACAGGTCTACGCCCTGTTCCCGATCCTGCGCGACAAGCGCCACCAGCCGGCGGGCGAACTCTCGGGCGGGCAGCGCCAGCAGGTGGCGGTCGGCCGGGCGCTGATGACGCGGCCCTCGCTTCTGATGCTGGACGAGCCGACGGCGGGGGTCTCTCCGATCGTGATGGACGAATTGTTCGACCGCATCATCGAGATCGCGCGCAGCGGCATCTCGATCCTGATGGTGGAGCAGAACGCCCGCCAGGCGCTGGAGATCGCCCACAAGGGCTATGTGCTGGTCCAGGGCACCAACCGTTTCAGCGACAGCGGCGCGGCCCTGCTGGCCGACCCCGAGGTTCGCCGCAGCTTTCTGGGGGGCTGATCCTTGCGTATCCCTTTCGCGATCGTGGTCTTCGCCGCCGCCGCATTCCCCGCGCCGCGCCTTCTTGCCGAAGACATGCCAGGCCTGGTCCTCCCAGCCCTGCCCTGCAGCCTTTCCTGCCACTTCGAGCAGAAATGCACGCTTGCAGAGGGTTGCGAGAGCCTGAGCCTCGCGGGCGAGCTCAGCGTCACGGCGGGCTCGTTCTTCGGGCAGGAGGCGGTGCTGACGATCGGCGATGCGCGCATCATCCTTCAGCCGCCGCTGGTCGGGGATGGCGACTGGATCGGGGCCGAATTTGTGACCTTCAGCGGGGTATCGGCCTACATGTTTCCCGATACCAGTTCAGTTTCGCTTTTGACGCGCAACCGCTCCGGCGACACCGTCTACACCGTGCACAACCGTGACATGCCACGCGCCGTGTCCTGGCATGGCATCTGCAACGAGGCTGCAAGCTGATGGATATTCTCAACGCCCTGGCGGCTTTCACGAATTTCATCCTGGTCCCCGGCCTGACCTATGGCAGCCAGCTTGCGCTCGGCGCGCTTGGGGTCTCGCTGGTCTATGGCGTGCTGCGGTTCTCGAACTTCGCCCAGGGCGACACCATGGCCTTCGGGACGGTCTTCGCGATCCTGTTCACCTGGGGCTTCCAGGCCATGGGCATCACCGGGGGCTTCCTGCCGACCGCGCTGCTGGCGCTGCCCTTCGCGATCCTTGTCACCGTGGCTTTCGTCCTGGGCACCGACCGGCTGGTCTATCGCTTCTACCGGCGGCAGAAGGCCAAGCCGATCATCCTCGTCATCGTCTCGGTGGGGGTGATGTTCGTGATGAACGGGCTGGTGCGGATGATCATCGGCACCTCGGAGCGCAATTTCACCGATGGCGAGCGGATGCTTCTGAACCCGCGCGACTTCCGCGAGGCCACGGGCCTGGCCGAGCCGCTGGCGATCAAGACCACCCAGGCGGTAACCGTGGCCGTCGCTTTGGCCTGCGTGCTGGCGCTGTTCTGGTTCCTGAACCGCACCCGCACCGGCAAGTCGATGCGGGCCTATGCCGACAACGAGGATCTGGCGCTGCTGTCGGGCATCAACCCCGACCGGGTGGTGCGGGTGACCTGGGTGATCGCGGCGGCGCTGGCCACCATCGCGGGCACGCTTTACGGCCTGGACAAAAGCTTTCGCGCCTTCATCTATTTCGGGCTGATGATGCCGATCTTCGCCTCGGCCATCGTCGGCGGGCTGGGCTCGCCCCTGGGCGCCATCGCGGGGGGCTATGTCATCGCCTTTTCCGAACTGCTGCTGACCGGCGCCTGGGGCAAGATCCTGGGCTATCTGACGCCCGAGGGCTGGCTGGCGCCGGGCCTCTATCAGGCGCTGTCGACCGATTACAAGGTGGCGGTCAGCTTCGCCATCCTGATCCTGGTGCTGCTGATCCGGCCTCAGGGCCTGTTCGGAAGGGAAACGAAATGAGCGACGCCCTGCGCAATACCGCCCTCTTCGCGGCCGTCGGCATGCTGTTCGTGCTGACAGGGCTGTTCCAGAGCTGGAACCTCTCGCTCAACATCCTCAACCTTGCGCTCCTGTCGGCGATCATGGCGATCGGGGTGAACATCCAATGGGGCTATGCCGGGCTGTTCTCGACCGGGATCGTCGGCTCGGTCGCGCTTGGCGGGCTGGCGGTGGTGCTGGTCTCGGGCAATCCGGTCGAGGGCGCGTGGAAGGCGGGCACGCCGCGCATCTTCGCCGCCCTGGCCTTCGCCGTGGCCGGGATCGCCGCGCTGGTCTGGCTGCGCCGCCGCCTGCCCGAGGGGCGGCCGCGCGCGCTGATCGTCACCTTGCTGGTCGTGGCCGGCTTTTTCGCCTATCGCGCCATTCTCGACCCGGCGGTGACGGCGGTCGAGGCCAACAACCCCTCACATGCCGGGCATATCGGCGGGCTGGGGCTGAACTCGATCTGGGCCTGGCCGGTGGGGGCGCTGTTCGCCGCGCTGGCGGCTTGGGCCATCGGCAAGATCGCCCTTGGCCTGCGCGAGGATTACCTGGCCATCGCCACGCTGGGCATCGCCGAGATCGTCGTCACCGTGATGAAGAACGAGGACTGGCTGGATCGCGGGGTCAAGAACCTTTCGGGCCTGCCGCGCCCCTGGCCGGTGCCGATGGAACTGGCGCTGCAAAACAGCCCCGGCTTTCGCGCGCGGGTGATGGATCTGGGCCTCGACCCGGTGACCAGCTCGACGATCCTGGTGAAACTGCTTTACGCCGGGATGTTCGTCCTGGTCCTGTTCGCGCTGATCTGGTTTTGCGAGCGCGCGCTGAACAGCCCCTGGGGCCGGATGGTGCGGGCGATCCGCGACAACGAGATCGCGGCGGCGGCCATGGGCAAGGATGTGAAGTTCCGCCATTTGCAGATCTTCATCCTGGGCTCGGCCGTGGTCGGGCTGGCGGGGGCGATGATGACCTCGATGGACGGGCTGCTGGTGCCGGGGAACTACCTGCCGCTGCGCTTCACCTTCCTGATCTGGGTGATGGTGATCGTCGGCGGATCGGGCAACAACTGGGGCGCGGTTCTGGGCGGGCTGCTGATCGGCTGGCTGTATCTGGCGGTGGAATTCCTCGGCCCCGGGCTGATGGAGGCGCTGACCGCCAATATCCCGGCGGGCGCCCTGCGCGACCGGCTGCTGGACGGGGCGGCGCAGATGCGGCTGGTCACCCTTGGGGCGGCGCTGCTTCTGGTGCTGCGCTTCGCGCCGCGCGGGCTGATCCCCGAGAAATGATCGCGGCTCGGGGGCGGGCCTGCGCGCAAGGGCGGCCCTGGGGACCCCCGGATTTGCGAAACCGCCCGCGGGTCGGCATGTCCTTCGGCCCGGGGGCAGCCCCCCCGCCAGACTTCACGAAACCGCCTGGCGCCCTGCCCGCCCCGAACCGGATCCGACGCCGGGCGGGGCGCGCCGTCCGCGTCCGCGCCCCTGCGCCCCGCCTCAGGCCGCGACCAGAAGCTGCGACTCGCGCTTCTTGAGCGAGATCCGCGCGGCGGTGAAAGCCTCGCCACTGGCAAGCTCGGGAAAAAGCGCGAGGAGTTCCGCCCGCGTCTCCTCCTCCATCCCGGCCAGAACCATCGCGCCGGGCTGGAAGCTTTCCGACCAGGCCCCGTTCGAACGCAGGATCTCATGCCGGTCGAACAGCAGGTGCAGATAGGTCGCGCCCTGCGCGGCGCCCAGCCGTTCGATCCCGGGGCGGCCGACCAGATGCACCGCCGGGACCAGCACCTCATGCTCGCCGAACAGCAGTTCCGCCCGGCTGCCCGAGAACAGCATCCGGTGCTGGGGCGAGACCACGAGATCGCGCTCGGGAAGGCCGACGCCAAGCGCCCCGGCCCGGATCATCACCGGCGCGAACTGCGGCGCGGCGGCCAGATCGGCGGCGGAGAGGTCGCGCCGTCCGACCCAGCGGATCTCTTGATAGCCGTTGTCGCGGGTCAGCACCCGGTCGCCCGGGGTCAGATCCTCGACCGCGATCTCGCCCCGGTCGGTCGCGATCATCGCGCCGGGGGTGAAGCAGGGGATGACCTTCTCGATATCGGTGAAGGTCATGGTGCCGATGACATCGCCGTTGGCATCGAGGAATTCGACGGTGCCGTTCTCGGGATTGCCGGGCTCGTAGATGATGTTGACGAAATCGCGGCCCCAGTCTGTCAGATCGAGGACGTCGTAATCCTGCCCCTCGGAGCCGCCGTCGACCACATCGCCGATGCCGACGCCGTGGAACACATCCTCGTCGGCGCCGCCGTAAAGCAGATTGCCGCCGGTGCCGCCGCCATGGATCGTGTCATTGCCCGCGCCGCCATGGACGGTATCGCTGCCGGTCCCGGCATGGATCTCGTCATTGCCGTCGCCGCCGTAGAGCAGGTCGTCGCCTTCGTCGCCGTGCAGCGTATCGTCGCCATCGTCGCCATGGATCGTGTCGTTGCCCTGGCCGCCGTAGAGCAGGTCGTCGCCCTTGCCGCCATAGGCCAGGTCGTCGCCCGTGCCGCCGTGGATCTGATCGTTGCCCTGGCCGCCATAGATCTGGTCGTCGCCTTCGTCGCCGTGAAGGGTATCGTCGCCCTGCTGGCCGTAGATGGTGTCGTTGCCCGCGCCGCCATGGATCAGGTCGGCGCTGTCCTCGGCCCCGCCCAGGTGCGATTCGGCATTAGAGGTGGCGCCGTAATGCTGGGCGCCGTCCGGGGCTTCGGTGTTCGGGATCAGCACCGCAGGCACCGCGCCGCTGCCGTCCGCCGCCTCGGGGTCGAGCCGGTAGAGACCGTCGGCGCCCAGAACGTAGAGCGTGCCGTCCCCGCCCGCGGTCAGGCCGTAGGCCTGGTCGGGCAAAGTGCCGAGATAGGAATGGCCCAGCACCTGATTGTCTTCGTCAAGGCTCAGTTCGTAAAGCCCGGTCGACCAGGCCACATAGGCCTTGTCGCCGATGAAGATGAAATCGCCCGCCGGATTTCCGCCATCGGGATTGGTCCACCAGACCCAGGCCGCATAGGGATCCTGCGGATCGAAGGCATAGATCGAATCGCCGCTGGCGCCGCCGGTATAGCCGATGCCGTTTTCGTCGAAGGACAAGGAATTGGCCGTGATCACCGGCAGGTTGCCGATCTGGCTGGCCGCGCCGGTCTCGGTGTCGATCTCGAACAGGTCGCCCGACAGGGTGATGCCGTAAAGCGTGCCATCGGGCGCCATGCCGATGTCGCCCATGACATGGCCCATCGGGCCGACCACGGTCACCGAGGCCTCGCCCTCGACATTCTCGACGCGCAGCAGGTTGCCTGCGCTGTCGCCGCTCCAGATCACGGTCGTGTCTAGATCGGTGCCGCTGCCGCCATAGATCAGGTCGTCGCCCGAGCCGCCGTGGATCGTGTCGGAATCGCCGCCGCCGATCAGCGTATCGTCGCCCGAGCCGCCAAGGAGCGTATCCTCTCCCGCGCCGCCCGAAAGCAGGTTCTCGCCCTCGGTCACTTCGAGATGGTCGTCGCCCGCGCCGCCGTAAAGCGTGTCGTTGCCGGTGCCGCCGTAAAGCGCATCGTCGCCCGCCCCGCCCGAAAGCAGATCGTCGCCTTCCTCGCCATGCAGCGTGTCGTTGCCCAGGCCGCCTTCAAGCGTGTCATTGCCGGTGCCGCCGTAAAGCAGGTCGTCGCCATCGCCGCCATCGACGTAATCGTCGTCGGCGCCGCCATAGACGGTATCGTTGCCCTGGCCCGCGAAGATCGCGTCATTGCCCCCGAAGCCGTAGATCAGATCCTCGTCGCCGCCGGTCAGGTTGTCCCCGGCATCGACCATGTCGCCTTCGGGATCGCCGGTATAATATTCGTTGATCAGATCGTCGCCCGCCGTGCCCTCGACGATGTAGTTCGGCGGCGGCGCGGCGGGAATGCCCATGGCCACGAGGTAATCGGGATTGACCTCGCCGGTGTCGGGATCGAAGGCCAGGCCGGGATCGACGTCCAGAAGGGTCAGCGCCTCGCCGTTGGGGAAGTAGAGAACGACATTGCCCTCGGCATCGAAGGCCAGGCTGACGTCGCGGGTATCGACCGGATTGCCGGAATCGTCGTGCAGCGCCGAAACGTCGAGCTGGTCGCGCCCGACCCAGTTGCCGTCCACCAGCACCGGGGCCTCGAACCCCTTGATCGTGTCCCAGCCGTCGCCGTCCGAAAAGCGCACCAGATCGACCGCGCCGTCATCGGCGCCGATATCGAAATAGTCGTTGCCCGCGCCGCCGTCGACGGTATCGGCGCCCGCGCCGGTGACGACATGGTCGTCGCCCTCGGAGCCGATCACGCTGTCGTTGCCCGAGCCGAGGGTGACCCGCTCGATCTCGGAGAAGACGGCGGTATCGCCGGCCCCGCCGGTGACGGAAAGCACGCCCTGTTCGGGATCGGAGGGATCGCCGTAGGACAGGTCGAGAACCATGTCCCCCGTCACCGCCGAGGCGTCGATCAGATCGCCCAGCGTCTCGCCCGTCTCGCCGCCAAGGATGGTGTCCTGACCGAAACCGTCGCCGAGGGCGAAGACGTCGTCGCCGCCGCCGCCGTATTGGATGTCGTTGCCCGCGCCGCCGATCAGGGTGTCGTTGCCCTCGTCGCCCAGCAGGCTGTCGTCGCCCGCGCCGCCGTCGATCAGGTCGTTTCCGGTGCCGCCGTCGATCGAATCATTGCCGCTGCCGCCCAGAACGGTGTCCTCGCCGCCACCCGCGAAGACCATCACCCCTTCGCCGCTGGCCTGACCGTCGAAACTGTCGCCGCCGGAGGTAAGCTGGAAGCTCTCGACGCTGGTGAACGCGCCCGAGCCCTGGCCGTCATAGCTGTAGCCGCCGTGGCCGTCGCCCGCCAGCGTGACATCCACCCCATTGCCCGAAGTGGTGCCGAAAACCAGCGAATCGACCCCCTCGCCGCCGTGGAACGTGTCGTTGCCGCTGTTGTCGGTGATGATGGCGACATCGTTGCCATGGCCGCCGTAAAACAGGTCGTCGCCGCCCGCGCCTGTCAGCGTGTCGTCGCCCAGGCCGCCATAGGCGGTGTCATTGCCGGTTCCGGTCTCGATGTAATCGTTGCCATCGCCGCCATAAAGCTCGTCATCGCCCGCGCCGCCGTCGATGTAATCATTGCCGTCGCCGCCATAGACGGTGTCATTGCCAAGACCCGAAAAGATCGTGTCGTTGCCGCCGTAGCCGTAGATGACATCCTCGTTGCCGCCGGTCTGGTTGTCGTTGCCATCCACCATGTCGCCATCGGGATCGCCGGTGTAGCTCACGTCGATCACGTCGTCGCCATCAGTGCCGTCGACGATATAGTCGGGGGCCACCATGGCGACGGTGTTGATGGTCAGATAGCCGACATCGCTGTTCCCGGCGCCATCGGTGACCGTATAGGTCAGCACGCTTTCGCCCAATGTGGTGGTGGAGGTGACCGTCAGCGTGCCGTCGGGGTTGAGCGTGACCGTCTGGCCAGTGCCCAGCGTGACGGTGGAGCCCGGCACCACCGGCTGACCCATGATCTCGGTGATCGTGAGCCCGGTGCCCGACAGGTCGTGGTCATTGGCCAGGACATCGACGATGCGGGTTTGGCCCGCCACGATCTGGACCTGGTCGTCGAAGGCCAGCATGATCGACTGCACGCTGTCGGCCGCGATCATCACATTGGAATCATAGACGGAATCTCCGCCATCGGCGATGGCGATCTTGATCGTGTTGGTCTCGCCCGGGACGACCTTCGCCTTGATCGAGACGACATAGGTGAACCCGTCCATCTCGGTGTTGAACTGGTCCTGGGTGTTGTCGATATAGAGGTTCTGGTTCGCGGTGCCGTTGATCGTGTCGATGGAAACCGAACCACCGTTCGCGATGCTGACATCGACATATTCGCCGTTGATCCAGACGCCGAAGACGTCGTTCACGCCGCCGTTCACATATTCCGGGTATTCCTCGGACAGGAACACGAAGCGCATCGTGATATATTCGCCGTCGGGAATGAACACCGCCTCCAGGATGGCGGCGTCGCGGGTGGTCATGCCCGCAAGCGCGGTCAGCTGCGCATCTCCCGGCTGACCGTTGTCGGTGGAGGTGTTGGTGGCCATGTTGGTGTTGGTGCCACCGTGCGAATTGGTGATCGCCGCGGCGCTGCCGGTCGAAAGTATGATGCCGCTGTCGCCCGGCGCCACCCCCGGCATGGTGGTATCGGCGCCGGTGTAAAGCCCGGCCGCGTTCGCGGCGCCGGTATAGGTCGCGGATTCGACCTGGACACCCTGGCCGAAGATGCTCTCGGCCAACAGCATGCCATCGCTGGTGACGGTCAGGTCCAAGGGAGTGGCAATTGCCATGTCGCAACCTTTACTTACCGGGGCGCCCATCGGGCACAGGTCAATTCGCGGTCCCCGCCGGGAGGATTCCCTCCAGCACAGGCCATTCTACTGATTTGATAGGCGATGAATCTGGCGAGGCTTCGGGAAGAGCGTGGCGAAGTTTCGGCAATGATGGCGGTTTCAAGGCACGCCCCACCGGGCGCCTTTCCGGGGGCGATGGAGGCAGCGCCGCCGCGCGGGTCGGCCGCCGGGGGACCGGGCATCGCGAGGACGCGCCCACAGGGCAGATCGGCCCCGGCGAATCTCACCCATGAGAGCACGTTATTTCGGGCCGCTGATGAGGATCCGGCCCCGCGGACGGCAGCCGCTTCCGCCGCGGGGCTCCGCTTGGGATCAACCCGTTGAAATCAAGGCCATGAAACCGCTGCGACCAAAGGAAAAAGGGGCCCCGAAACCGGAGCCCCTTTTCCATTCGACCGCCGCTTCGGGGCGTGGCAGCCTGCCCCGTGCCCTGCGATCGAGCTGCATAACCCTTCTTCGTCCGGCGCGCCCGCGAAACGAAGGCGCGCCGCCCGGACCAGCCGCGCGCCGAAACCGCCGGGGCGGAGGCGCGGGCCGGAAATTTCGATGTGCCGCCCGGCCCCGCCAAAGCGCGCCATCAGGCGGCAGGCCGGTCCTCGGCGCGCCCGGAAAACGGGCATCCGTCGCCCCGGCCTTCAGCGCGCCCGGAAGGCACGCCGACCAATCCCGGCCTCAGCGCGCCAGAAGGCGCGCCTCGTGGCGCTTGAGGGTGCGGCGCGCCGCATGGTAATCCTCGCGCCCGGCTTCGGTCTTGAGTTCGGGGAAAAGCTCGAAGATCTCGCTCCTCTGGGCGTTGCCCATGCCCTTGAGCGTGTAATCCCCCGGCTGGAAGCTTTCGGTCCAGGCGCCGTTGGACAGCACGACCTCGTGGCGGTCGAACATGAAGTGGATGTAGTTCACCCCGATCGCCTCGACGGCATGGATGCCCTGCCCGCCCACCAGATGCTTGGCCGCGACCAGCACCTCATGCTCGTCGAAGTAAAGCTGGGTGCGGTCCGAGGCCACCAGCAGACGGTGGTTGGGCGAGACCAGCATGTCGCGCTCGGGCAGGCCGTTGCCAAGGCTGTGGGCCTTGACCAGAACCGGCTGGAGATGGGCGTTCAGCCGCAACTCCTGCCCCGACAGCGCCTTCTGGCCCATCCAGCGGATTTCCTGGATGCCGTTGTCGCGGGTGATCACGCGGTCGCCCGCGCGCAGTTCCTCGACCGGGACCTCGCCCTTCGGCGTCGCGATCAGCGTGCCAGGGGTGAAGCAGGGGATGACATTCTCGATATTGACGAAGGTCAGCGTGCCGGTGGGATTGCCGTCGGCATCGAAGAAATGGACCGTGCCGTTTTCGGAATTGTCCGGGTCGTAGTCGATACGCAGCGGGCCCGCGTCGCTCAGGTCCAGCGTATCCCAGTCGTGGCCTTCCTCATTGCCGTCGACATGGGTGTTCAGCCCGGCCTCCTGGCTGCCGATCACGATCAGGTCGCGGTCGGCGCCGCCGTAGATCGTCTCGGCGCCCACCGAGGCGTGGATCGTATCCGCGCCGCGCCCGCCGTAGATCAGGTTGTCGCCGTCGCCGCCATAGATCAGGTCGGTGCCGTCCTCGCCGTAAAGCGTGTCGTTGCCGGTGCCGCCGTAAAGCGTGTCGATCCCCGCGCCGCCGAAAAGCGAATCGTCGCCTTCACCGCCATAGAGCACGTCGTTGCCCGCGCCGCCGTAGAGCGTGTCGTTGCCCTCGTCGCCGTGGAGCGTGTCATGGCCGACACCGCCGTAAAGCAGGTCGTCGTCGACGCCGCCGTAAAGCAGGTCGTCGCCCGCATCGCCGTAAAGCGTGTCGGCGTCGTCGCGGCCATAGATGGTGTCGTTGCCGCCGCCGCCGTAAAGCAGGTCGCGGTTGTTGTCGGGCCGCAGGTCATCTGCGTCGGGAATGTCCAGCAGGTCGTTGCCGACCGGGCCCAGGCCGCCGTAGATCAGATCGTCGCCATGGCCGCCGTAGATGGTGTCCGCGCCCTCGCCACCGATGATCGTGTCGTTGTCGCGGCCGCCATAGATCAGGTCGGCGTCGATGCCGCCGTCGATATAGTCGTTGCCGCGGCCGCCATAGATCGTGTCGGCATCGTCGCCGGTGATGATCGTGTCGTCGCCCGAACCGGCATAGACCAGGTCGCGGTCGTTGTCGGGATCGGAATCGGCCGGGTAGAAGCCGGGATAGTCGATGTCGGGCAGCGGCGAGGCGCTGATCGGCGCCGAAGTGTCGATATAGTCGTTGCCCGCGCCGCCATAGACGGTGTCGCGCCCGTCGCCGCCATAGATGCTGTCGTCGCCGTCGCCGCCGTAAAGCAGGTCGTCGCCCTCGTCGCCGTAAAGCGTGTCATCGCCCGCGTCGCCATGCAGGGTGTCGTTGCCCGGCCCGCCGTAAAGCAGGTCGTCGCCCGGCCCGCCATAGACGCGGTCATTGCCCGGACCGGCCCAGACGGTGTCGTTGCCCAGACCGGCGCGGATGGTGTCGTCGCCCTCGCCCGCGACGATGCGGTCGTCGTTGGGGCCGTCGCCGGGGATGATCGCATCGTTGCCGTCGACCCGGTCGCCATCGGTGGGATCGACGTAGCTCTCGTCGATCAGGTCGTTGCCGTCGGTGCCGCGCACGATTCCGTCGCGGTCGCCCGGCACGCCCCCGGGGGTGACGGTCACGGTCACGGTGGCGGTGTCGGTGCCGCCGTTGCCGTCGCTGATCTCATAGGTGAAGGTGGTCTCGCCGGTGAAGCCGGGATTCGGCACGAAGGTCAGCGTGCCGTCGCCGTTCACCGTCACCGTGCCGTCGGGCGAGGTCGGGGTGCCCAGGATCGAGAGCGTGTCGCCGTCGACATCGGTGTCGTTGGCCAGGACCGGGATCACCACGGCGGTGCCCTGGGTCGTGGTCGCGCTGTCGGGATTGGCGACCGGATCGTCGTTCACCGGATGGACCGTCACCACCACGGTCGAACTCGCGGTGTTGCCGTCGGGATCTTCGATCGTATACTCGATCACATCCTCGCCGTTCCAGTCGGGATTGGGGGTATAGGTCAGCGTGCCGTCGGGGTTGACCGTGACCTCGCCGTTCGACGCCGTGGCCGAGATCACCCTCAGCGGATCGTCCTGCGGATCGGTGTCGTTGGCCAGCACGTCGATCACCACCGGCACATCCTCGTCCGTCTCGGCGGTGTCGGGATTGGCGACGGGGTTTTGCGACGGATCGCGGTTGTCCACTGTATCGGACAGCGAGAAATAGTCGACCGTGCCCTGGAAATGGCTGTCGACATTGTTCAGCGCGCCGGGATCGGACAGGTTCTGGCCCGCGCCCAGCATCCAGGGCTGGGTGTTCGGCACCATCACCAGCGACAGCGTGTCGGGGACCGAGGTGCCATAGGGCGTGCCCGTGGTCTCGTTCACGATGCGCAGGACACCGGGATCGCCGCCCTGGTCCCAGGAATAGGAAAGCTGGATCTGGTCGCCCGGGGTGTAGAAGCCCGGCCCGGTCGAGAAGACCTCGGAGCCGCCGTCGGTCTCGTGGACAAGCTGGACCGCGCCGTCGGGCAGGACCTCGATGCGCAGGCTACCCGCATTCTCGCCGACCGTGTCGCGCGAAAGCACTGTCTGGGGCGTGTCGATGGCGGTATCGGTGGGCGAGAAGCGGATCTCAAGGGTCCCGCGCTCAAGCTGGAAAGTGTCCGAGGCGTAGATCTTGGCGACATCGTCGATGCCGTCGAGATGGAGCAGCCCATCCGCCGCATGGGCGCCGTTGAAAAAGGCGCCGTTCTGCGCGCCGTTCGACAGCGCCTCGTCCACGACTGTCGACGGGTCATCGAAATTGTAAAGTGCGAAAACCGGCATTTCCGTTCCCTCGTCGATCCCGACGACGGATCATCCGTCGCCATCCGTTCCCATCAAGCCGGACCAAAGGTCGGTCCAGATACACACGCAACGGGCTCGAACGCGCGTTGCGCCGTCAGGACCTGACCGATATGGCGGTGGCTTTGGGAGAGATGCCGATAAGAAACATCCGCCGCATCGAAATGCGGTGGAGATGCCGGGTGGTCCCGGCTTGGCAGCTTTCCGTCACGCCGCAGGCCCCCGAAGGCGCCCTACCAACATACGACCGCCCCCACGGCCCATACGTCTTCGCAGACAATATCTAGTTACCTTCGGTTAACCTCGGAGTGAAGCAGAAAACGGCGGGAATGCGGCCGCCGTGGCGCCGTCCAGCGCCAATCCGGCCCGAAGCGCGGCCTCCGCCGGGGTGGTTTTCGGCGGGATCGTTTCGCATTCGGGAAAGCCGACTTTGGCGACCTTGCCGAGGGCTTGCGATTTTTTCCTGTGATTCCGGCACCAACTGCGGTTTCGCGTGAGAAAGGCCAGGATCGCGGCTGCGCGATTGTTTCCGGCAGGGCGACAATCCCGGCCCGTTAACCCTTGCCCAAGAATTGGCATTTTTTCGCCACCATCGCGGCGGGGCTTGTTCTCCAACCCGCATCAATCTCGCCAGAGGGGTGGGATATGGCGCGAGTTAACAAACGGTTAGGGTTAACAAAGACCGAATCACCCGCCTGTGCCGCCAGGCAAGACTCCGCGCAGCCACAGGATTTCGCCCCTTTGCCAGGGGCATCGCGCGGCAGATCGCGCAAGGGCATGCGAAAGAAGACGGTCAAGGATTCGCGCCGCCCGGGACACGCCGCCGCAAAACCCTTCGGCCGAAAGCCGGAGATTCGGGTCGAGCCTGATCAGATCGAGAAAGACGTCCCGCAGCCGCAGGACGAGGCCGCATTGGGGTTTTCCACCACGAAACGCGCCCCGATCAGTTCATCGGTGAAATCGATCACGGCATTGGACAGGAAGGGCAGCGAGACCGGATCGACCAGAACCTTCTGGCCGTCCTTCTCCAGCACCAGATCGTCCGAGGCCGGATCGTCGAGCCGCAGGTCATACTGGAACCCCGAACAGCCGCCGCCAAGCACCCCGACGCGAAGCGGCTTCGCCTCGCCGGTCATGTCGGCGATCTCGGCCAGCCGGGCAAAGGCGCGGTCGGTCACGCGCGGCGGAAGCGTCAGAGCAGGGGAAAGTTCCATGGCTGTTCCGGTATCATTCGGGCCCTGCGCGCAATATAGGGGGGGACGGGCGCGGCAACAAGTGCGGCAGCCGAACCGAACGACCAAGACCGAAGCGAACCCGACAAAGACCGAAGCGCCCCCCCCAAGAACCGATCCAAGGCCGATCCCGTGACGCTTGCCCCCTTCGCCTGCCTGCCAGACGCCTCCCGCGGGAGGCTTTACCCCGAAGGCATGAGCAGCTTCCGCAGCCCCTTCCAGCGCGACCGCGACCGGATCATCCATGCCTCGGCCTTCCGGCGGCTCAAGCACAAGACCCAGGTCTTCGTCGAGCATGAGGGCGACTATTACCGCACCCGCCTGACCCATTCGATCGAGGTGGCCCAGGTCGCCCGCACCATCGCGGGCGTCCTTGGCCTGAACACCGATCTGGCCGAGGCGATCGCGCTGGCCCACGACCTTGGCCACACCCCCTTCGGCCATACCGGCGAGGATGCGATGGAGCGGCTGATGGCGCCCTACGGCGGCTTCGACCACAATGCCCAGGCCCTGCGCATCGTGACGAAGCTGGAGCGCCATTACGCCGATTTCGACGGGCTGAACCTGACATGGGAGACGCTGGAGGGCATCGCCAAGCACAACGGCCCCGTCACCGGCCCCCATGCCGACGAAAAGCACCACGGCCCCCTGCCCTATGCGCTGGCCGAGGTGAACGAGGCCTGGGACCTTGAGCTTTCCACCCATGCCAGCGCCGAGGCCCAGGTCGCCGCCATCGCCGACGACGTGGCCTATTCGCATCACGACCTGCATGACGGCCTGCGCTCGGGCCTGTTCGACGAGAACGACCTGATGGCGCTGCCCGTCACGGGCCCGGCCTTCGAAGAGGTGGACCGGCTGCACCCGGGCCTCGACCGCATGCGCCGTCGGCACGAGGCGCTGCGCCGCGTCTTCGGCCGGATGGTCGAGGATGTGATCGCGGTGGCGCAGAACCGCCTCGCCTCGGCCCAGCCGAAATCGGTGGAGGAGATCCGCCACATGGGCACGACGATCATCCGCTTCTCGAAACCGCTCTATCAGGAACTGAAGGTGGTGCGCGCCTTCCTGTTCCACCGCATGTATCGCGCGCCCTCGGTGATGGAGGTGCGCGCCCGTGTCACCCGCGTCGTGGACGAGCTTTTCCCGATGTTCATGGCCGATCCGGGGCTTTTGCCCGCCGAATGGCAGGCCGATGTCGCGGCGGCGCGGGACGAGATCGGGCTGGCCCGGGTGATCGCCGATTACGTCGCGGGCATGACCGACCGTTTCGCGATCCAGGAACATGCCAGGCTGACCGGGCAGCCGCCGCTCGTCGGCGCGCCCTGAGGGGCCTTGGACGGCCCGCGGAGGGTTTGGTCGGCGCCCCGGCGATGGCGCGGTCCGTCGGAAAGGCGGCGCGGCGCCCGGAGACAGCCCGGGCTGCGGCAGCTTGGGCCCCTGCCCTCCATGGCCGCCTGACTGGGCCCACCGCAGGGCCGATGGCATGGCTTCCGCGCGGACACAATGGCTGACACCTGTCCGTGGCACGGCCAATCCGGCCGGGATCGTGGCGCCCGCGCGGGTGACGCCAGGTAAACCCGCCGCCGAGCCCACCGCGCCGCCGCCGTGGCCGCATCGCCCGGAACCGGAGCCCTGCCCCACCCAAGCGCGGGCCGGACGCAACGCAAGACATTGAAACCGTTACGATCCCGCCCGTCCGCCCCACCCGTCCCCGCCTCTGGCCGATCCGGCTGGCACGGGGCTTGCGACGAGTCCGGCGGGAGGAGCTAAAATGGACAATCGATCAGTCGAGGCCGGGAGGCATCGGCCTGCCGGGTTCTTGCCCGCATCTCCGGGGGCAGGCGGATGACCGCGCCGGACATCATCCTGTCGACCAGGGGGCTGACCAAGGTCTTCGCGGGCTTCACCGCCGTCAATGCCGTCGACATCGACGTGCGCCGGGGCACGATCCACGCGCTGATCGGCCCCAACGGCGCGGGCAAGACCACCTGTTTCAACCTGCTGACCAAGTTTCTGGATCCCACGCGCGGCACGATCCATTTCAACGGCCGCGACATCACCGCCAGCAAGCCCGCGGTGATCGCGCGCGGCGGGCTGGTGCGCTCGTTCCAGATCTCGGCGGTCTTCGGGCAGATGTCGGCCCTGACGAATGTGCGGATCGCCCTGCAGCGCGAACGCGGAGAATCCTTCGACTTCTGGCGCGGCGAAAGCTGGCTGTCGCGCTACGACGGGCGGGCGATGGAACTGCTCGACGCCGTAGGGCTGTCGGATTTCGCCGACCATCCGGCCGCCGAACTGTCCTACGGGCGCAAGCGCGCGCTGGAACTGGCGGCCACGCTGGCGCTCGATCCGCAGATCATGCTGCTGGACGAGCCGATGGCGGGACTGGGGCGCGAGGACGTGGTCCGCGTCGAGGCACTGATCCGCAAGGTGGCCGCCGACCGCACCGTCCTGATGGTCGAGCACAACCTCTCGGTCGTCGCCTCGCTCTCGGACCGGATCACCGTGCTGGCCCGGGGCGAGGTGCTGGCCGAGGGCGATTACGCGACGGTCTCCGCCGATCCCCGGGTGATCGAGGCCTATATCGGATCGGGGGCGGCCCATGCACATTGAAAGCGCGCCCCCCATGCTGCGGGTCGAGGGGCTTCAGGCCTGGTATGACGAATCGCATGTGCTGCACGGCATCGACCTGGAGGTGCGCGAGGGCGAGACGGTCACCCTGCTCGGCCGCAACGGCGCCGGAAAAAGCACCACACTGAAATCGATCATCGGCATGATGCGCCGCCGCTCCGGCTCGGTCCGTTTCGAGGGCCGCGAGACGATCGCGATGCCGTCGCGGCTGATCTCGCGGCTGGGGATCGGCTTCGTGCCCGAAGAGCGCGGCATCTATGCCAGCCTGAACGTCGAGGAGAACCTTCTGCTGCCGCCCCGCATCCGCGACAGCGGGATGAGCGTCGCGCAGATCTTCGAACTTTTCCCGAACCTGCGAGAGCGGCTGAAAAGCCAGGGCACCACGCTGTCGGGAGGCGAGCAGCAGATGCTGGCCATCGGGCGGATCCTGAGGACGGGCGCGAAGCTTCTTCTGCTGGACGAGCCGACCGAGGGGCTGGCCCCGGTGATCGTCGAGCAGATCGGCCGCACCATCGAGCGGCTGAAGCGCGAGGGGTTCACCATCATCCTGGTCGAGCAGAACATCCGCTTCGCGGCCTCGGTCGCCGACCGGCACTACATCGTCGAGGAGGGCCGGGTCGTCGACCTGATCCCCAATGCGGCGCTGGAGGCGAATGCGGAAAAACTCAAGAAGCATCTGGGGGTGTGAAATGTTCGAACTCTTGGGCATCGCGCCCCAGGTCCTGCTTGGGCAATTGCTTCTCGGCCTGATCAACGGCGCCTTCTACGCGCTGCTGAGCCTTGGGCTCGCCATCATCTTCGGGCTGTTGAACATCGCCAATTTCGCCCATGGCGCGCAGTTCACCTTGGGGGCCTTCGTGGCCTGGATGCTGCTGCATTACCTGGGGATCAACTACTGGTTCGCGCTGATCCTGGTGCCGGTTCTTGTCGGGCTGAGCGGGGTGCTGGTCGAGAGGCTGCTTCTGAAGCGCATCGCAGATGCCGACCATCTTTACGGGCTCTTGCTGACCTTCGGCCTGGCCCTGGTGATCCAGGGGCTGTTGCGCAACGCCTATGGCGCCACCGGCCAGCCCTACGACATCCCCGCGGCGCTGCGGGGGGGCTACAATCTGGGCTTCATGTTCCTGCCCACCTACCGGGCCTGGGTCATCGTCGTCTCGGTGGTGGTCTGCGCCGGGGTCTGGCTGATGATCGAGAAGACCCGGCTGGGCGCCAACCTGCGCGCCGCCACCGAAAAGCCCGAGCTTTCGCAGGCGCTCGGCATCAACGTGCCGCTTCTGGTGACGCTGACCTATGGTTTCGGCGTCGGGCTGGCGGGCCTTGCAGGGGTGCTGGCCGCGCCGATCTATTCGGTCAATCCCAACATGGGCGCCGAATTGCTGATCGTCGTCTTCGCCGTGGTGGTGATCGGTGGGCTCGGCTCGATCCTGGGAGCGATCGTCACCGGCTTCGGCATCGGCCTGGTCGAGGGCATGACCAAGGTCTTCTATCCGCAGGCCTCGTCCACCGCGATCTTCATCATCATGGTCATCGTCTTGATGCTGAAGCCCAGGGGGTTGTTCGGCCGTGGCGCATGATCCGCAATCCGATACGGCAAAGGAGCCGCACATGACCCAGATCGCCTCGGGCGCAATCCCGGCCGACCGCGCGCCTCCGGCAAGCCTGGCACGGCGGACGGAGCGGCTGCACCGCCTCGTCTTCGCCGGGCTGCTGGTGCTGCTGGTGGTCGCCCCCTTCGTCGCCTACCCAATCTTCCTGATGAAGGTGATGTGCTACGCGCTGTTCGCGCTGGCCTTCAACCTGCTGCTTGGCTACGGGGGGCTGCTGTCCTTCGGCCATGCGGCCTATTTCGGCCTTGCAAGCTATGTCTGCGCCTGGCTGCTCAAGACCCACGGCGTGCCGCCCGAGATTGCGGTGCTTTGCGCGGTCGGCGCATCGGCCCTGCTGGGGCTGATCTTCGGGGCCATCGCCATCCGGCGCCAGGGCATCTATTTCGCCATGGTGACGCTGGCGCTGGCGCAGATGATCTATTTCTTCGCCCTGCAGGCCACCGGATTCACCGGCGGCGAGGACGGGATCCAGTCGGTGCGCCGGGGCTGGCTGTTCGGCCTGTTCGACCTGTCCAGCGACCGGGTGCTTTATGCGGCGGTGGCAGCGGTCTTCTTCGGCAGCACCGCGCTGATCTACCGGGTGATCCATTCGCCCTTCGGCCAGGTCTGCAAGGCGATCCGCGACAACGAGGCCCGGGCGATCTCGCTGGGCTACGACGCCAACCGCTACAAGCTGATGGTCTTCGTGCTCTCGGCCGGTTTCGCCGGGCTGGCGGGCAGCCTGAAGGCCATCGTCTTCCAGATCGCCGCCCTGCCCGACGTGCATTGGTCGATGTCGGGCGAGGTGGTGCTGATGACGCTGGTCGGCGGGCTGGCCACGGTGTTCGGCCCCATCGTGGGTGCGCTGGTCATCGTCTCGATGCAGAACTACCTCGCCGAATTCGGCGCCTGGGTGACGATCATCCAGGGGGCGATCTTTCTGGTCTGCGTGATGACATTCCGCGAGGGGATCGTCGGCCGGATCTCGAAGAAGACCGGGATTCCATTGTGAGTTTCGCCGCGCGCGCCACCTGCGGGAGGGCGGGGGCCGCGCGCGATGGAAGAGAATGCGCGATTTCCAGTAAGGAGGAGGATGGAATGACCTATGGAAAGACGGCGGCCGCGCTGGCCGCACTGACCCTGGCCCTTGCCGCGCCGGCCCGGGCCGAGCTGACCGACGGTTTCGTCCATGTTGGGGTGCTGACCGACATGAGCGGCTCGAACGCGGATGTGGGCGGCACCGGATCGGTGCTGGCGGCGGAAATGGCGATCGAGGATTTCGGCGGATCGGTCCTGGGCGTGCCGATCAAGCTGATCTCGGCCGATCACCAGCAAAAGCCGGATGTGGGCATCTCCATCGCCCGGCGCTGGTTCGACGTCGAGGGCGTGGACATCATCCTCGACATGCCGGTCTCGGCCATCGCGCTGGCGGTTCAGGCCCTGGCCGAGGAAAAGAACCGCATCTCCATCGCCTCGACCGCCGCGACCGAGGCGCTGACCGATGCGCAATGCTCGCCCAACGGCGCGCACTGGACCTACAACAGCTATGCCGTGGGCAAGGCCCTGTCCGGGGCGCTGGCCACGCCGGATTCGTCGTGGTTCTTCCTGACCGTGGACATCGCGGGCGGCCATGCGCTGGAAAACTCGCTCAAGCCCTTCCTGGAAGCGGCGGGGGCGAAGATGCTGGGCAGCGTCTACCACCCGCAAAGCACCGCCGACATGTCGTCCTATCTTCTGCAAGCCCAGGCGTCGGGCGCGCAGTATATCGCGCTGTCGAACGCGGGGGCGGATCTGATCAACATGATGAAGCAAGCCCATGAATTCGGCCTGCAAGGCAGCGGGCAGACGCTGGTCGGGACGGCGCTGTTCCTGACCGACCTCAAGGCCGTCGGCCTTGAGATCGCCAACGGCCTGACCTTCGCGACCGCCTTCGTCCCCCAATCCAGCCCCGAGGCGACGGAATGGGCCCAGCGTTTCTTCGAGCGGCACAAGACAATGCCGACCGACACCCAGGCCGGGGTCTATTCGGCGGTGCTGCACTATCTCAGGGCGGTCGAGGCCGCGGGCACGGACGAGGCCCAGGCCGTGATGCGGATGATGAAGGACACCCCCGTCAACGACATGTTCGCCACCAACGGCGTGCTGCGCGAGGACGGCCGCATGGTCCATGACATCTACCTCGTCCGCGCGAAGCTGCCCTCGGAATCGACCGGGGAATGGGATCTCATCGAACTGGTGAAGACCATCCCCGGGGAAGAGGCCTTCCGGCCGCTCTCGGAAAGCGGTTGCGACTATATCACCGCCGCGCAATGACATTCCCGGGGGGCCGCGCCCCCGCCCCCCGGCCAGCAGGAGAACCGGACGAATGACCCAACCCATCACCGACACCCTGACCCCCATCCGCGACGCGGACTGGCAGGCCGTCCCCGGCCTGCCCGGCATCTATGTCATGAACCTTTACGACACCCTGGACGAAACCGCCCGGACCGGACGGCGCACCCGGCTGGTCAAATTCGACGCCGGCGCCGAATCCGACCGCCAGCTCAGCCACGAATATCACGAGGAGGTCTATCTGATCTCGGGCGACATGTATGGCTTTCGCGAAGCGGCCGGTTTCGGCAGCTTCGACGTGCAGGCATATGTGCATCGCGCCCCGGGCACGCTGCATGCGCCGATCGGCTCGAAGACCGGCTGCGTCATGCTTGAGATCCATTATTTCTGAAGACCATGGCGCGGCGATTCCGCTTGCGTGGCGGGCGGGCCCCAGCCGAAGACGGAGTCAGCCGCACGGGTCAACCCCGCTGGCCGGACGAATACGCGTGAAGGAGACCGCAATGGATTACCCGGAAATCTCGATGTTCATCGACGGCGAGTGGCGGGCCGCCTCGGACGGCGCGCGGCTGCCGGTCCTGAACCCGGCGACCGAGGAGGAACTCGCCACCGTGCCGCTTGCCACGGCAGACGACCTCGACCGCGCCGTCGCGGCGGCGGTGCGCGCCTTCCGCATCTGGCGCGACACCCCCGCCTTCGAGCGTTACCGCATCCTGCGCCGGGCCGCCGATCTGCTGCGCGAACGCGCCGCCGCCATCGCCCGGCTGATGACGCTGGAGCAGGGCAAGCCCCTGGTCGAATCGCGGGGCGAGGCGCTGGCCTGCGCAGATGTCATCGACTGGATGGCCGAAGAGGGCCGTCGCGGCTACGGGCGCCTGATCCCCGCCCGCGCCCCCGGCATCCGCCAGACCGTGATCCGCGAGCCGGTCGGCCCCGTCGCCGCCTTCACGCCGTGGAACTTCCCGCTGAACCAGGCCGCGCGCAAGATCTCGGCCGCGCTGGCCACCGGCTGCACCCTGGTTCTGAAGGCGCCCGAAGAGACCCCCGCCAGCCCGATGGAGCTGGTGCGCCTTTTCCACGACGCCGGGGTTCCGCCGGGCGCGCTGAACCTGGTCTTCGGCCATCCGGCCATGGTCTCGGAACATCTGATCGCCCATCCCGACATCCGCAAGATCTCGTTCACCGGCTCGACCGCCGTGGGCAAGCAACTGGCCTCGCTCGCCGGCCTGCACATGAAGCGGGTGACGATGGAGCTTGGCGGCCATGCCCCCGCCATCGTCTTCGCCGATGCCGATGTGGACCGGGCCGCGAAACTTCTCAGCGGGCACAAGTTCCGCAACGCCGGACAGGTCTGCGTCTCGCCCACCCGCTTCCTGGTGCATGAGGATGTGCAGGACCGCTTCCTGTCGCGCTTTCGCGACCATATGGCCGAGTTGCGCGTCGGCAACGGGCTGGAAGAGGGCGTGACCATGGGCCCGCTGGCACATGAGCGGCGGCTGGCCGCGATGCAGGGCCTCGTCGCCGATGCCCAAGGCGGCGGCGCCGAGATCCTGGAAGGCGGCGAGCGGATCGGCAACAAGGGCTATTTCTTCCAGCCGACCCTGATGACCGGCCTTTCGCCCCAGGCCCGCATCCTGAACGAGGAACCCTTCGGCCCCCTAGTGCCGGTGATCGGCTTTCGCGACACCGAGGCGCTGCTGGCCGAGGCGAACCGCCTGCCCTACGGCCTTGCCGCCTATGCCTTCACCCGCAGCGCCGAGACCCGCGCCCTGCTGGCCGACCGGATCGAGACCGGCATGATCACGATGAACCACCTCGGCCTGGGCCTGCCGGAGGTGCCCTTCGGCGGCGTCCGCGATTCCGGCTATGGCTCCGAGGGGGGAAGCGAGGCGCTGGACGCCTATGTGAACACCAAATTCGTCACCGAGATCCCATGACCGCCCCGCTTGCCCCCGGCCCGCGGGCGCGCCGTCTTCATGCGCGCAGCCGCCCCGGCCCGGCGGCAAGCGGCAAGCCGCCGCGAAACCTTGGCCTGCAGGAGGAGAGCATACCCGAAATCCAATCCATTCTGGATCGTTCCGTCGCCCGAGGGGATCTGCCCTTCGCCGTGGGAATCTGCGCAAGCTCGGACCGGACGATCTTCTCCGGCGCCGCCGGAGAGGCCGCGCCCGGCCTTCCCGCCGCGCCGGACACCGTCATCCGGGCCTTTTCCGCCACCAAGGGGGTTTGCGCCACGGCGATGATGCTGCTGGTCGACCGGGGCAAGCTGGATATCGAGACCCCGGTCGAGGAAATCCTGCCCGAATTCGCCAGGATCCAGGTGCTTGAGCGCATCGAGAACGGCGTCCCGGTGCTGCGCAGGCCGAAGGTGCGCGCGACCATCCGGCATCTTGCCACCCACAGCTCGGGGCTGGAGCATGATTTCTGGAATCAGGACGTCATGGATTACGTCGCCGCGACCGGCCATCCCGGCCTGCTCGACGGAAAGCGCGAGGCGCTGTTCTATCCGATGATGACCGATCCCGGCACCAGATGGGCCTATAGCATGGGCCCCGACTGGATCGGATTGGTGATCGAGGCGATAGACGGTCGGCGTATCGAGGATTTCGCGCGCGAGGAGGTGCTGATCCCCCTGGGAATGCACGATACCGACGTGCATCTGCGCACGCCCATGGCCGAAAGGCTGGCCGGGGTCAGCGCCCGGAACGATGCCGGGGATCTGGTCCCCACCCGGATCGACCTGCCGGTCGCGCCCGAGATCTTTCCCTTCGGCTCGTCGCTCTACACCACGGCGGCGGATTACATCCGCCTGCTGCGCATGCTGCTGGGACGGGGCGTGCTTGAGGGCACAAGGCTGATGCGGCCGGAGACGGTCGATTTCATGCTGCAAGACCACCTGAACGGATTGGGCTTTCGCAGATTGCGCAGCGTCGCCCCCGCCTTCGTCGGCGATGTCGATTTCTTCGAGGGAACCCGGAAATCCCACAGCCTTGGCTTTTTCAGGAACGACGAGGATATCCCCGGCATGCGCCGCGCCGGATCGCAAAGCTGGGCCGGGGTCTGCAACAACCATTTCTGGTTCGACCCGAAATCGGATCTGGCCGCG
The DNA here is from genome assembly GCF_042762395.1 of Pseudogemmobacter sonorensis. Taxonomy (NCBI): domain Bacteria; kingdom Pseudomonadati; phylum Pseudomonadota; class Alphaproteobacteria; order Rhodobacterales; family Paracoccaceae; genus Pseudogemmobacter; species Pseudogemmobacter sonorensis. The sequence continues at coordinate 221,382 of NZ_JBEFZE010000001.1, read as the reverse complement.
GTGCTGTTCACGCAATCGCTGCCGTTCCTGGACCCGCGTTACATGCAGACCTACCAGGCCTTCGAACGGGCGGTCTATGCGGGCTAGCCGCTCCCCGGCCAGCCCTCCTCAGGCGGCGACCGAGGCGATCGGCACCATTCAGCGACCCGACATCTGGCCGGAAAGGAAAAAGCCATGGGCAATACGGCGCCGGGGCATCTTCGCTCCGCGATGGATTTCGGGCTCTCGGGCCGATCCGCCATGGTCACGGGGGGCGGGTCCGGCCTTGGCCGCGCCATCGCCGGGCTGCTTTGCGAACAAGGCTGCAATGTCGCCATCGTCGATATCGACCGGGCCTGCGGCGAGACCACTGCTGCGGAGTTGCGGCGGATCAACCCCCGCACGCTCTTTCTGCACGGCGACGTCGCCTCCGAGCCCGAGGTCGAGGAAATCACCCGGCGCATCGCCTCGGATTTCGGCGGCCTCGACATCGCGGTGAACAATGCCGCGGTCGAGGGCCCGGTGAAACCCTGCGGCGACTATGGATGGGACGACTGGAACATGGTGATGGGCATCAATGCCGGAGGGGTGTTCCTGTGCATGAAGCACCAGATCCCGCATCTGAAGGCCTCGGGCGGGGCCATCGTGAACGTCTCTTCCGCCGCCGGGCTGAAGGGCCATCCGCTGCTTCCGGCCTATACCGCATCCAAACATGCGATCATCGGGCTGACCCGCTCCGCCGCGCTCGCCTATGCCGGCGACGGCATCCGGGTGAATGCGATCTGCCCCAGTTCGTTCCGAACCGCGATGTCGGAACGGATCTTCGGCGACCGGCTCGACGCGCATAATGGCGCGACCACCCCGATGGGCCGACAGGCGGGCCTGCGAGAAATCGCGCTCGGGGTGTTGTATCTGTGCTCGGACGCGTCGAGCTTCGTGACCGGCACGACGCTGTCGGTCGATGGCGGCCGGGGGGCCGGTTGAAGCGCCCCGCCTTGGGCCGCGCCCGCCCTCACCGCCTCCGCGTCGCGGCGAAAAGCCAGACCAGGGCAAGCCCGACCGAGACGATGGCGTTCCAGGCCGCCATCGAAAGGCCAAGGAAATCCCACGGGATCCGGTCGCAACGCACCGGCGGGGCGAAATCGGCGCCCGATCCGGGCAGCAGCGCGGCGGCGGATTCCCCCGAGATCGAACCCTGGGTGCAGGTCGAGACGAACACCCACCAGCCCTGTTCCACCCCGGCATGGAACAGCCCGATCCCCGCCGTCGCCAGCGCCGCCAGCGCGCCCAGCCAGGGCCAGATCCGCCAGCGCGTCACCGCCCACAGCAAAAGGATCACCACCGCCGCCGCATGGGGCCAGCGTTGCCAGAGGCAAAGCTGGCACGGCGCCAGGCCGCCCAGATACTGGAAGGCGAAGGCCGACAGCAGCATCGCCGCCGAGCCGAGCCCGGCCAGCACGATGGCCACCGTCCTCAGGCTGATTTGCACCGCACCCTGCATTCCCGCCTCCGCTGTTGCGGCGCCAGCATAGGCCGGGCGCGGCCCGGGCGGAAGGGGCGGCCTGGCGCGGTCGGGGGCCGCTCACGCAGCCGTGCGAGGGCCCGCGCCTTCCGCCTCGGGGCCGCGCCTCGGGCCTGGGCCTTGGGCCTGAGCCTCCAGCCTGAGCCTCGGGCCTGAGCGGGTCCGGCGCGGCCGCCTGCCTCTCCACCTTGCCCCCCCGGACCTTGCCCCCTGACCTTGCCCCCGGCGGACGCCGCCGCCCGCACCGTGCCGCCAGCGCCTCGGGCAGCGGCCCAAAGCATCCCAGCCGGGTCACGACCAGCCCTCCCGACCTGATCCGCGACCTGCGACCAGGCCGCCGCGAAGGGCTTCCGGCCGCCGCGGGCAGGCGCTAGAGTCGCCCGCATCATCTTGCGCGGGGGCATGTCATGCAGTGGAAGGGGCGCCGGGGCAGCGGCAATATCGAGGACCGCCGCCGCGCGGGCGGCACCGGAACGGGCGGCACAGGGCGAACCGGCACGGGCCGGGCAAGCGCGGGCATCGGCGGCGCGGGCGCCGTGGTGGTCATCCTGCTCGCCCTGTTCCTGGGCGTCGATCCGCGCAGCCTGCTGGACGGCGGCGGCATCGACCTCGGCGGCAGCGGCACGGGCGGCAGCACGGCGGAACTGAGCGCCGAGGAACGCGCGGCGGGCGAATTCGTCTCGGTCACCCTGGCCGATACCGAAGAGGTCTGGGCCGCGCTTTTCCGCGCGCAACTGAACCGCACATATGCCCCGGCGACGCTGGTCCTTTTCCGCGAGGCGACCACCTCGCCCTGCGGCGGCGCCTCCGAGGCCACGGGGCCGTTCTACTGCCCCGCCGACCGCAAGGTCTATCTCGACACCGCCTTCTTCGCGGTGATGCGCGACCGGCTGGGCGCCGGGGGCGATTTCGCCGCCGCCTATGTCGTCGCCCATGAGGTCGGCCACCACATCCAGAACGAGCTTGGCATCCTGGCCGAGGCCAACCGCATCCGCGCCCGCGTCTCCGAGGCCGAATCGAACGAGATCTCGGTCAGGATCGAATTGCAGGCCGATTGCCTCTCGGGGATCTGGGCGCGCGAGGCCGCGCGCCGTCTGGGCACCATCGAGGCGGGCGACATCGAAGAGGCGATGAACGCCGCCGCCGCCATTGGCGACGACACGCTGCAAAGGAACGCCGGGCGGCGGCCGATGCCCGACAGCTTCACCCATGGCACCTCGGAGCAGCGGATGCGCTGGTTCGCGCGCGGCCACGACAGCGGCCGGATCGCCGATTGCGACACGTTCGAGGCGGCGCGGCTCTGATCCGCCCCCGCCGGTCCGGCCTCGCTCCTGCCCCGGCGCCCGCCGATCCAGGCCCCCGATCCCGGCGCTTCGCGCGCAGATCCCGTATTGCCGCCGCCCGCGCCGGGCTGTAAGTCAGAAGGCGCATCCCCGGCGCGGCCCCCCCCCGGCCCGCCCTGCCATGGGGGTGCCGGATCATGCGGGTGTGGCGGAATGGTAGACGCGACAGACTCAAACTCTGTTTCCGCAAGGAGTGTCGGTTCGAGTCCGACCACCCGTACCATCCCCTTCCGGCGCATCTCCCAGGCGCCCGGCGATGAAGGCGTAATAGCTTTCGCCCCGCCCCCGCGCCGCATGTTCGGCGTTCAGCGCGATCTTGGCGCGGAACACCTCTGCGGCCTGCGCCGCAAGCGCGGGCGCAAGGCCCGCATCGCGGGCCAGGGTCTCGACATGCGCCAGATAGGCCAGATGCACCCGAGCGCCGAAATCCGCCGCATCGGTCACGCTCGCGGGCGTCAGGCGTAGCCGATAGGGCACCCGCGACAGCGGCAGGCTGCCGCCCGCCCGGGCCATCACCTGCACCATATGCAGGATGTCCTGCGCCAGCGCATCGGCGAAAGGCGGGCAAAGCGCGCGCGCCACCATGCCCCGGACCGAAGCCCCGCTGCGGCAAAGATCGGCAAGGCTCAGCCGCGCCGAGGGCCCGGCGGGCTGCCACAGATGCAGAAGGGGCGCCCCCGCCTCTTCGACGACCAGCGGGCTGACGGCGGCGCCCTCGGCCCGCGCGAGCGGCAAAAGCGCGGCAAGCCAGCCAGGGTCGAGCAGGTCGTCGGCATCCAGAAAGGCCAGATACGCGCCGCGCGCGCGTGCCATGGCGCGGTTCCTGGTCGCGCCCGCCCCGGTTCTGACCGCGCCGGTCGCGGCGGGCCTGACGGCGGGAGACAGGGCCGAGAGCGCGGCGTAATCGCTGCCGTCATCGGATTCGACCAGAATTTCGAGCGAATGTTCGGAAATCCCCCCCGCAAGCGCCGAAGCCACCGCCCCGGCGACATGGGCATGGGCCGCGAAGGCGGGGACGATCACCGAAACCAGCGGAGCAGGCCCGGGAGGGAAAGGGGTCGGGGGCATCTTTCCTCCGCCTGAAGGCCTGAAGATCCGGCGCCCGCCAGCTTGCCCTTCTCCGCCCCGGGCGGCAAGATGGCGCCAGAGCGCCGCAGGGCGCCCCAAGGGGAATGCCATGAAACTCGCCACATTCAACATCAACGGCATCAAGGCCCGGATCGAGGCTCTGCCGCGCTGGCTGAAAGAGGCCGGGCCCGACGTGGTCTGCCTGCAAGAGATCAAATCCGTCGATGCCGCCTTCCCGCGCGAGATCTTCGAGGATCTGGGCTACCACGTCGAAACCCATGGCCAGAAAAGCTTCAACGGCGTCGCCATCCTGTCGCGCCTGCCGCTGGAGGATGTGACCCGCGGCCTGCCCGGCGAAAACCCCGACGGCAGCCCCGACGAACAGGCGCGCTGGATCGAGGCCACGGTGATCGGCACCCGCCCGGTGCGGGTCTGCGGGCTCTACCTGCCCAACGGCAACCCGGCGCCGGGGCCGAAATACGACTACAAGCTGGCCTGGATGGCGCGGATGGAGGCGCGGGTGCGCGCGCTTCTGGCGCTGGAAGAGCCGGTGGTGTTCCTGGGCGATTACAACGTCATCCCCCAGGCCGAGGATGCCGCCCGCCCCGAGGCCTGGATCGGCGACGCGCTGTTCCTGCCCGAAAGCCGCGCGGCCTTCCGGCGGATGCTGAACCTCGGCCTGACCGAGGCGATCCGCATCCGCGATTCCCGCCCCGGCCTCTACACCTTCTGGGATTACCAGGCCAATTCCTGGGAGCGCGGCAACGGCATCCGCATCGACCATCTGCTGATGAGCCCGCAGGCCGCCGACCTGATCCAGGAGACCGGCATCGACAAGGAGGTGCGGGCGGGCGACAAACCCTCGGACCACGTTCCGGTCTGGGTCGATCTGGCGGCCTGAGGCGGATAGGCTCCGGTCACGCGAGTCCCCGGTCACGTCAATTCCCGGCCACGGCTGGGCCCCGGTCATGTCAGGTGCCGGTCGTGTCGCATGCCGTCAGGTCGGGCGCCCTGGCGTCGGGGGCGGCGTCAGGGGCGGTTCCATTCCCCCGGATCCCCGCACAGATCGCCCTTCAGGCCGCCGTCGCGTCGAAACCGTGGATCCAGTCGAAACGCGACAGCGCCAGCCCCGGCGCCACCGCCCCCCCCAGCCGCAGCACCGCATGGGCCAGCGGCCGGATCGGCCCGGACAGGTGATAGGCCCGCGCATTGCGGTTCGCCGCCGCGACGATCTTCGCGCAGCGCCCGCGCCGCGCCGCCTGATAACCCGCCAGCGCGGTTTCGTCGTCGTCGTGGCGCGCAAGGCTCGCCGCCAGGATCCAGGCATCCTCAAGCGCCATGTTCGCCCCCTGGGCAAGGAAGGGCAGCGTCGGATGCGCCGCATCCCCCAGCAGCGCCACCGCGCCCGAGGGCAGAACCCGGTGCCAGGCCCTTGCGACCGGATGGCGGAAGAGGCCCCAGAGCCAGACATCCTCGACCTGCGCCAGCCAGCCGCGCACCCGGGGGCCGAAGCTTTCGAAGGCAAGGCGCAGCTCCATCGGATCGTCGCGCAGGGACCAGCCCTCCTCGACCCAGCGGCGGCGTTCCTCGACCGCGACGATGTTGCGCAAGGCGCCGCCGCGCAGGGGGTAGCTGACCAGATGGCGGCCATGGCCCATATGGACCTCGGCCACCGGGGCGGCGTCGTCCGGCTCGCAGGGCAGCAGCGCCCGCCAGGCGATCTGGCCGGTGAAGAACGGCTCGGCCCGCGCGTTCAGCGCCGCGCGCAGGGGCGAATGCAGCCCGTCGGCGCCGATCAGGAGGCCCGCCTCTTCCCGCGCGCCGGTGCACATGGTCAGGACGGGACGGGGGCCGGAGAGGTCCACGCCCTCGGCCTTTTGCAAGAGCCGCAGCTCCACCCCCGCCGCCCGCGCGCCGTCAAGCAAGAGACCGATCAGATCGGCGCGGTGCATGAAATGCCAGCCCCGGTCGGGGCGCAGCCGACCGACGTCGAGCCGCGTCACCACCCGGCCGTCGAAACCGTCGCGCAACTCCACCGCCCCGGCGCGCAGGCTCGCCGCATCCAGCGCCGCGCCAAGGCCGAGCCCGCGCAGCACCGCCGCGCCATTGGGGCTGATCTGCAGCCCCGCCCCCACCTCGCGGATCGCATCGGCCTGTTCCAGCACCGTGACGCTGGCGCCGCGCAGCGCCAGCGCCCGCGCCACCGCCAGCCCGGCGACGCCCGCCCCCAGCACCGTGACGCTTCTGCCGTTCAGATCCATCGGGGGCTCTCCGTCGGGATGGGGCGACCGGCTCCCCGGTCGGGAAAAGGGCGGGACGGGATGCGCCCGGGGCGCCAATGAAAAGCGCCGGGGGAGGGTCCCGCCCGGCGCCACATTCCTTGGTTTTCGCCGCCGCCGCAACCCGTTGGCCAGAGGCGCGGCGCAGGTCCCGTGGCGGGCTTTGCGGGGCGGGGCCGGGCTACCCCCCAACGGACGGGGCGGTGGCTTCAGGCCGCGGGTCTTCTACGGGCAGAACCATCGAAGGAGGCCTCACGCGCGTCGTTCGACACGGCCAGCCCCCGATCTTCCTGGCCCCGGATGCGCCTGCTTGAAGACACGGCCCGCCAAAGGCTGCGCCTGCGCTACGCACCACCCACCCGGGAAAACGCGGAGGATCTGCCAGGACGCGCCGGTCCCGGCCCGCCCGCAGGGCTGCGCTCAATCGTCGCGATGGACCTTTTCGCGCCGCTCGTGCCGCTCCTGCGCCTCAAGCGTCATGGTGGCGATCGGGCGCGCGTCGAGCCGCTTGAGGCTGATCGGCTCTCCGGTCATCTCGCAATAGCCGTATTCGCCGCTGTCGATGCGCCGCAGCGCGGAATCGATCTTGGCGATCAGCTTGCGCTGGCGGTCGCGGGTGCGCAGCTCCAGCGCGCGGTCGGTCTCTTCGCTGGCGCGGTCCGCCAGATCGGGCACGTTGCGCCCGCTTTCGGTCAGGTTGTCCAGCGTCTCGGCCGACTGGTCGAGCAGCTCCTGCTTCCACACGATCAGCTTGCGGCGGAAATATTCAAGCTGGCGGTCGTTCATGAAGGGCTCGTCCTCGGCGGGACGATAATCGTCGGGCAGGAAGACTTCGGCCTTCATCGCAGATCTCTCCATTTTGCCGGCGCCATGCCCCTGAACGGGGGCCGACAGGTGGGCTTCTGTCATGGACATGCTCCTGTTGACGCGCATCTAGCCCATGGGCAGGCGATTGTCACTAGCGGTTGCGACAAAATCTCGGCATCGTCGGGCCCGACCCGAGAAAGACGGCCATGGCGTTGAGGACACGATGATATTCCAGTCAACAGCGGATTATGTCGCCGCGCCCGAACTTGGCGTGGCGGTCAATGCGGCGGTGCGGCTGGGGCGCCCGCTGCTGGTCAAGGGCGAGCCGGGGACCGGCAAGACCGAGCTTGCCCGCCAGGTGGCGGCAGGCCTGGGCCTGGCGTTTCTGGAATGGAACGTGAAATCCACCACCCGCGCGCAGCAGGGGCTTTACGAATACGACGCGGTCTCGCGCCTGCGCGACAGCCAGCTCGGCCCCGGGATGGGGGCCGAACGGGTGGGCGATGTGTCGAACTACATCCGCAAGGGCAAGCTGTGGCAGGCCTTCGAGGCGCCCGAGCGCGTGGTCCTGCTGATCGACGAGATCGACAAGGCCGATATCGAATTCCCCAACGACCTGCTGCAGGAACTCGACCGGATGGAATTCCACGTCTACGAGACCGGCGAGACCGTGCGGGCGCGGCATCGCCCGGTGGTGATCATCACCTCGAACAACGAAAAGGAACTGCCCGACGCCTTCCTGCGCCGCTGTTTCTTCCATTACATCCGCTTTCCCGATGCCGAGACGCTGTCGCGCATCGTCCGGGTGCATTTTCCCGACATCAAGGACCGGCTGCTCTCGGTCGCGCTGGCAGAATTCCTTGAGATCCGCGAGACGCCGGGGCTGAAGAAGAAGCCCTCCACCTCGGAGGTGCTGGACTGGATCAAGCTGATCCTGGCCGAGGATCTGGCGCCCGAGGACCTGCGGCGCGACGCGAACCGGATCATGCCCCGGCTGCATGGCGCGCTGTTGAAGAACGAACAGGACGTGCAGTTGTTCGAGCGGCTGGCCTTCCTGGACCGGGGCGGGCGGCGCGGCTGACCCCCGGCGGGCGCGGCGCCAGCGCCCGGGGCGCGTGCGGCAGTGCCAGGCCGCGAGGCAGTGCCAGGAGCGCAAGCGGCAGTGCCAGACCGCGAGGCGGCGGCGAAGGCCATCTCCGGTCCCGGGGCGGGGGGGGGAAACCCCGGGCTTTCTGGACCGGCCAGCCCCCCCGCGCCCGAAACCGCCTGCCGGGCCCGGCGACACTTTCCCGAACTCTCCACCCCCCCGCCGCCCGGCGGGCGGGCGGCGAATCCTGGTCGCGCGGGCGCGATCCGGGCCCCGATCCTGGACTCCGTCCGGGACTCTGTCCGGGCGCGAACGGCCATTGAGATCACCCGGATTTAACCTTTTCCGACACCGCAACGAATCGGGCAGATTCGCCCCGTTTCGGCCACAGTCCTGCCACAATTCAATCACGAACAACCAATATTACGACATAATTTGAAATATTGCGTGAGCCGGGCCCAGCAAATATGGTCCCCTCCCCCGCCGCGACCGCCATGGATGGTGCGCGCGCGCTTCGCCGGATTCCTCGCAATTGACACAACCGGGCCCAGATCCCGACACTCGGCCCCTGTTGGATCGAAAGCCTGTGAAGTTGCCAGTTGCAAAGCCAGTGATCCACTCACCTGAAAGTCGTGTCCCGATGCTTCGTGCCAAGCCCCTGCCTTTGCGACCCGTCCCGACCCTGCCGGTCGGCGCCGGTGCGTTCGTGGCCCGGGACCGCACGGGCCTGACGCCTGCCCCGACCGGGCGAGCCGGGATGACCACGATGACGACCACGACCACGATTCCGGGGGCCCGCCCCCGGCGCAAGATCCGCGTCCCCTCCCCCTTGCCCGCCGCTGCCCGGCGGGTTCGGGGCGGGACGAACCGCGCGTCCGCCCGGATGGTCCCCGGGATGGACAGGACCGGCGCGGGTCCATGGGGCACCTGTCTGTCTGCTCGCCCCCATGGACCGGCGCTGTCCGGCGCGACACCGGACCACCCCGGCGTGCGGCCGGCCCGGGATGCGGGGGCATCCCGGGCCGGGCCCGCGCGGGGGGCCCACAGCCGCCGGGGGCCCGCCCCACGGCGCCGCATAGATCGAGCTGCCAACTCATGCGCAAATACCTGCTGCTTGCGGCCATCGCCGCCACCTCTGCCTGCGCGCCCGGACCGGGGGTCGAGGTAACCAAGTCGGGGGCGGCGCAACAGACGACCGCCTCCGCCCTGCCCCGGAGCGAGGCCTTCCTCGATCCCGGCCCGACCGCCGCCCTTTCCGGGCGCGGCGGCCATTCCAACGCCGATCTGGCGGCGGATTTCATGGAACTGGGCTTCGCGCTGGAAAGCGGGCGCGCGCTGAAGCATTTCAGCCGGTTCGAGGGCACGGTCACGGTGGCGATGACCGGCGCCGTCCCGGCCTCGGCTCCCGCCGAGATGACGCGGCTGCTGAACCGCCTGCGGACCGAGGCCGGGATCGACATCCGCCCCGCCCGCCCGGGCGAGACCGCCTCGATCACCGTCGAGTTCAGTCCGAAATCCGCCCTGCGCCAGGCCGCCGCCAATGCGGCCTGCTTCGTCGTGCCCAATGTCGCGACCCTGGCCGACTACCGCGCCAGCCGGGGCCAGGCGCGGCTGGACTGGGCCAATGTCGCGCAGCGCCAGCAGGTCGGCATCTTCGCCCCCTCGGACGGCGCGCCGCAAGAGATCCGCGACTGCCTGCACGAGGAGCTGGCCCAGGCCCTCGGCCCGTTGAACGACCTTTACCGGCTGACCGACACCGTCTTCAACGACGACAATTTCCATTCGGTCCTGACCGCGACCGACATGAAGATCCTGCGCGCCTGGTATGCGCCCGAACTGGCCTCGGGCATGACGCGCGAAGAGGTCGGCGCCCGGATCGGCGCGGTGATCGCCCGGGTGAACGGCGGCGGAGCGGCCAGCCGGGCCGATCTTTCGGCCACGCCGCGGGTCTGGATCAATGCCATCGAACAGGCCGTGGGCGGCGGCAGCATGGGCGCGCGGCGCAGCGCGGCCGAGCGGGCGCTCTCGATCGCCCAGGCCCAGGGCTGGAAGGACGGGCGCATGGCCTTCAGCCATTTCGCCCTGGCCCGCCTGCATGTCGCAAGCGACCGGGCCCGCGCGGTCGAGGAATTCACCAGGGCCGCCGCGATCTACCGCGGCCTGCCAGGCGGCGCCATCCATGTCGCCCATATCGACATGCAGCTTGCCGCCATCGCGGTGGCCTCGGGCCAGCCCGAGCAGGCGCTGCGCTTTGCCGACCGCGCGATCCCGGCCGCCCGGGCGGCGGAAAACCACGCGCTGGTCGCCTCGTCGCAACTGATCAAGGCCGAGGCGCTGGACCTGATGGGCCGCGGCGCCGAGGCCGCGGCGCTGCGTCTGGACAGCCGTCCGCTGGCCAGCTATGGCTTCGGCTCGGAAATCCAGGTCAATGCCCGGATGCGCGAGATCGCGGCCCTGGGCGCGCTTGGCCCCAGAGGGTGATTCCCCCCAAGGGATGACCGCCGGGGATGATCGGCGGGGCGCGCCCGCCTCGGGGGAAGGGTCCGGCGGCAAGCCGGGCGATTCCCCGGGCAGATGGGCGGGCGCATCTGCGGCAAGGCGCGCGACGACAGGCAACGGAGGGGCGGCATGATCGTCATCGCAGCGGGCGTCATGGGCGCGGCAATCGGCGGGTTCAGCGCCCGCAGGAAGGGCGGCCGTCCCGCCGATATCGCGCAATATGCCGCCGCGCATGCGATCCTTTTCGGGCTTCTGGGCCTGTTCCTGACCATCGCCATCGAACGGATGCTGTAAGGGGCGGGGCCGATGTTCCTGCCCTTCCTTCGGATCCTGCGCGAGGAGGGCGTGCCGACCGGCCCGGGCGAGTTCCTGACCTTCCTCGCCGCGCTCTCCGAGGGCATCGTCACCTTCGACACCGAGGGGTTCTACCACCTCGCCCGCGCCGCGCTGGTCAAGGACGAGCGCCATCTCGACCGTTTCGACCGCGCCTTTTCGCGCGCCTTCTCGGGGCTTGAGACGATCCCGCCCGAGGCGGTGCTGGCCGCGCTCGACCTGCCGGAAGACTGGCTGCGCAAGGGCGCCGGACGCCATCTGAGCGCCGAGGAACGCGAGAGGATCGAGGCGCTCGGCGGGTTCGAGGCGCTGATGGAGACCCTGCGCCAGCGCCTGGCCGAGCAGAAGCGCCGCCATGAGGGCGGGAGCAAATGGATCGGCACCGGCAGCACCTCGCCCTTCGGGGCCCATGGCTACAACCCCGAGGGCATCCGCATCGGCCAGGACGAAAGCCGCCACCTCCGCGCCGTCAAGGTCTGGGACCGGCGCGAGTTCCGCAACCTCGACGACCGGGTCGAGATCGGCACCCGCAACATCAAGATGGCCCTGCGCGCGCTGCGCCGTTGGGCGCGCGACGGCGCGGCGGAAGAGCTCGACCTCGACCACACCATCCGCGCCACCGCCCATCAGGGCTGGCTGGACGTCAAGACCCGGCCCGAGCGCCGGAACGGCGCCAAGGTGCTGCTGTTTCTGGACGTGGGCGGCAGCATGGACCCGCATGTGCGGGTGATGGAAGAGCTGTTCTCGGCCGCGCGCTCCGAGTTCCGCCACCTTGAGGTGCATTACTTCCACAACTGCCTTTACGAATCGGTCTGGCGCGACAACCGGCGGCGTTACGGCGACCGGACGCCGACATGGGACCTGTTGCGCGGCCATGGTCCGGACTGGCGGGCGATCTTCGTCGGCGACGCGGCGATGAGCCCCTATGAGATCAGCCATCCCGGCGGCGCGGTCGAACACTGGAACCCCGAGCCGGGGGCGCTCTGGCTTTCCCGCGCCACCGGGCAATGGCCGCATCACCTGTGGATCAATCCGGTGGCCGAGGCGGAATGGCGCTGGACGCCCTCGACCGCGATGATCCAGGCGGCCTTCGGCGGGCGGATGGTGCCGATGACGCCCGAAGGCATCGCGCGCGGCGTTCGCGACTTGCGTTGAGCCTGCCGAAATCCCGCTCTCCGGCGACCGGCGACCGGCGACCGGGGGCCCTGGCGCCGCTGGACGGGCGGGGGCGGAATCGGTCAGGATCGCGCCATGATACCGATGATCCTGATTCCCCTTGCGATGGCCCTGATCAGCGCGATTCTGATCACGCGCTTCAACCTGTGGAAGACGCGGCAGGACCTGACCGCGCGCTCGCGCCCCTTGAACGATCCGCAGATCCTGCTTCAGGCCGACCGGCTGGCGCGGGCGCTCGACCTGCCCCGGATCGAGGTGCTGGAGCTGGACGATCCCGAGATCAACGGTTTCGCCGATGCCGACGGCAGGGTCTTCCTGACCCGAGGCTTCGTGCGCCGCCACCATTTCGGCCATGTCAGCGCCGAGGAGCTGGCCTCGGTCATCGCGCATGAACTGGGCCATGTCGCCCATGGCCATGTGAAAAAGCGCATGCGCGACGCGACCGGCCATACCGCCGCCCAGATGATGTCGAACATGCTGATCGCGCGTTTCCTGCCTTTCATCGGGCCCTGGATCACCGCCCGCATCGCCGAGACGCTGATGGCCCTGCAATCGCGCGAGCACGAATACCAGGCCGATGCCTGGGCCTCGGCGCTGCTGATCCGCTCAGGCATCGGCACCGGGCCGCAGAAATCGCTGTTTCGCAAGCTGGACCAGTTGGTGGGGCGGTCGGGCGCGGACGGCATTCCCGACTGGATGCGCAGCCACCCCAGGACCGAGGACCGGATCAAGGCCATCGAGGCCAATGAGGCACGCTGGCTGGGCTGAGGCCCCGCCCCATTTGCTAAAGCCCGAGCGCCTTGGCCAGCCGGTAAAGCCGGACCCGCTTGAGCAGCCATTTCAGCTCCAGCGCGCGCCCCGAGATCGCCTCGGCCCGCGTCCGCACCGTCTCGACCACCGCCGCCATGGTCTCGGGCGCGCCCGAATGCAGCTCCCACAGGAAACCGTCGGGGTCGCGGCGGCTGATCCCCTCGGCCGCCAGCGCATGGCCGGGGAAATCCTGTGCGTTGAAGGTGACGATGGCATCGGCATGGCCCGCGATCGCCACCGCGAGCACATGCAGATCGGCCGGATCGGGCAGCATCAGACGCGATTCGATGGCGGGCTGGGGCGGGATGCGCCCCTGCGGAAAGGCAAGGGCGAAGGCCCGCGCCTCGGCCTCGGCCCCGGCCTGGGCCGCGGCGCCCAGCTTGGCCGTCGCCCGCGTCCATTCGCCAAGGATGCGGTCGGACCAGAGCGGTTGGTATAGCCCGGCCTCGCCCGCGCCCTGCAAGATCTCGCGCAGGACGGTGGGATACAGCACGCAGGCGTCGAGAACCGCCTTCATGCCCCGCCTCATGCCCCGTCGAGCCGGAAGGCCAATGCCTTGAGATAGCCCGATTCCGCAAGCTGCGGCAGCACCGGATGGTCGGGCCCGGCAAAGCCGGTCCAGATCAACTGGCCCCGCCGCCCGCCGCGCCCGATGCCGCGCGCGCTGGCATTGCGGAAGGCCGACAGATCGGCGGCATGGCTGCACGAACACAGCACCAGATACCCACCCGGCGCCACCAGCGGCGCCGCCAGCCGGGCCACCCGCTCATAGGCGCGCAGCCCCGCCTCCAGCGCGGGTTTGGCGGGGGCGAAGGCCGGCGGGTCGCAGATCACCAGATCGAAGACCGCCCCCTCCTGCCCAAGCGCCTCAAGCGTGGCGAAGGCGTCGCCCTGCCGGGTCTGGAACGCCGCGTCCCGGCCCATGGCCCCGGCGCCGCGCCGCGCCAGATCCAGCGCCGCCGCGCTGGCATCCACCGCCAGCGCGCTTTCCGCGCCCCCCGCCAGCGCCGCCAGCGCAAAGCCGCCGACATGGCTGAAGACATCGAGCACCCGCGCGCCGCGCGCCAGCCGGGCGGCAAGGGCGTGGTTCTCGCGCTGGTCGAAGAAAAGGCCGGTCTTCTGCCCGCCCATCAGATCCGCCATATAGACCGCGCCGTTCATGGCGACCGGCACCGGCCCCTCGGGCGCGGGCCCGTGGATCACCCCGGTCTCCTCGGCCAGCCCCTCCAGCCCGCGCGCGCGGCCCGATCCGTTCTTGATCACCGTCTCGACCCCGGTCACCGCGACCAGCGCCGCGACCAGGGGCGCCAGATGCGCCTCGGCCCAGGCGGCATTGGGCTGGACCACCGCCACCGCGCCGAAGCGGTCGATCACCACGCCGGGCAGGCCGTCGGCCTCGGCATGGACCAGGCGGTAGAAGGGCGCCTCGTAAAGCCGCGCCCGCAGCGCCAGCGCCCGCGCCAGCCGCGCGGCGAACCAGGCCTGGTCGATCGCCGCCCCCGGATCGCGGTCGAGCATCCGCGCCACGATCTTCGAGGCCGGGTTGACGGTGACCAGCCCCAGCGGGCGCCGCTCGGCATCCTCCAGCACCGCGAGCGTGCCGGGCGCGAGGTTCGAGCTGCGCCGGTCCATCACCAACTCGTCGGCATAGACCCAGGGGAAGCCGTGGCGGATCGCCCGGGCCTCGGCCTTGGGGCGCAGCCGCACGACGGGGCGGGCCGGGGCGCCGTGCGCGGCGCTGTCGGGCGCGGCGGAGGCCCCCGGGGCGGCGGATTCGGAAGGGGCAGCGGGGCGGGAGGGGGGATGCGAGGCGACCATGCCCCCTCATATCCGCTTCGGCCCGCGCCGGAAAGCCTCTGGAACACCTCCCGACCGGCGTTCCGGCACGGACGGGGGCGCGCGTGAAAAGGACCGGCCCGGCCGCCACGCCCATCCCGGGCGCGACGAAAGGCCCCGGCTCCCCGTCCCGGATCGCAGGATTGCCGGGAAAAGCGGCGGGCGCGGCAAAGATGCGGGCACAGGGCGGCGGGGGATCGCCCGATCCCGCCCGAAGCGGCATTTTCACACCCCGGCCCCGGGCGCGGCATGGCAGATTGGCCCGACCAGTCGCTGGCCGCCCAGCCTGCCCCTTGCCTGCCCCTTGCCGGGCCCGCCCCTCTCGCCTGCCCGCGCCGCACCCCGCCTGCGGGACCCGGATCGCGAGGGACGGCATCGGTGAGGAAGCGGGTTGTTAGCGGTAACATAAATTGCTAGAAAACCCCTGCCCGCCCGGCCCCGACCCGAAGACCAAGACGCCAGGGCCGCCAGCACCCCAGCCCGATGAGAGATCCATGTCGCTCGACCCGACCCTCGCCCGCGTGACCGACAGGATCCGCGCCCGCTCGGAAAAGACCCGCGCCGAATATCTCGACCGCCTCGCCGCGGCGGTGGCCGCGGGCCCGGCCCGCGCGCATCTGACCTGCGGCAACCAGGCCCATGCCTATGCCGCGATGGAGGGCGACAAGCCCCGCCTGGCCGAGGGGCGCGCCCCGAACATCGGCATCGTCACCGCCTATAACGACATGCTTTCGGCGCATCGCCCCTTCGAGAGCTACCCCGAGCGGATCCGCGCGGCGGCGCGGCGCGCGGGTGCTACGGCGCAGGTCGCGGGCGGGGTGCCCGCCATGTGCGACGGCGTCACCCAGGGCCAGCCGGGGATGGAGCTGTCGCTGTTCTCGCGCGATGTGATCGCGCTCGCGGCCGGCGTCGCGATGAGCCACAACTGCTTCGACGCCGCGCTTTACCTGGGCGTCTGCGACAAGATCGTGCCCGGGCTGATCATCGCCGCCGCCAGTTTCGGCCATGTCCCCGCCGTCTTCGTCCCCGCCGGGCCGATGGAAAGCGGCATCCCCAACGACGAGAAGGCCCGCGTCAGGAATGCCTTCGCCGAGGGCAAGGCCTCACGCGCGGAACTGATGGCGGCCGAGATGGCCAGCTACCACGGCCCCGGCACCTGCACCTTCTACGGCACCGCCAACACCAACCAGATGCTGATGGAGATCATGGGCCTGCATCTGCCCGGCGCCAGCTTCGTCCCCCCCGGCAGCGCCTTGCGCGACGCGCTGACCGAGGCCGCCGTGACCCGCGCGGCCGAGATCACCGCGCTTGGCAACGCCTTTACCCCGGTGGGCGAGATCTTGGACGAAAAGGCCTATGTCAACGGCATCGTCGGGCTGATGGCCACCGGGGGCTCGACCAATCTGATCCTGCACCTGCCCGCCATGGCGCGGGCGAGCGGGATCTTGCTGGAGCTTGAGGATTTCGACGCGCTCTCGAATGCGGTGCCGCTGATGGCGCGGGTCTATCCCAACGGGCTGGCCGACGTGAACCATTTCCACGCGGCGGGCGGGCTTCAGTTCATGATCGGCGAATTGCTGGACGCGGGGCTCTTGCATGCCGATGCGCGCACCGTCGCGGGCGAGGGCCTGGCCCCCTACCGGCAGGAGCCGAAGCTGGTCGACGGCCGGTTGCTGTGGCAGGACACCTCTGGCGCGACGCTGAACGAGCGCATCCTGCGCCCGGCCTCGGATCCGTTCCAGGCCAGCGGCGGGCTGCGCAGGCTGGCGGGCAATCTGGGCCAGGGGGTGATCAAGGTCTCGGCCGTCGCGCCCGAGCGCCATGTGATCGAGGCCCCGGCGCGGATCTTCCACGACCAGACCGAGGTGAAAGAGGCCTTCCGGCGCAACGAATTCACCGAAGACTGCATCGTCGTGGTGCGTTTCCAGGGGCCGCAGGCCAATGGCATGCCCGAGTTGCATTCGCTGACCCCGGTCTTGTCGGTGCTGCAGGATCGCGGGCTGCGGGTGGCGCTGGTGACGGACGGGCGGATGTCGGGCGCCTCGGGCAAGGTGCCCGCCGCGATCCATGTCTCGCCCGAGGCGGCGGCGGGCGGCCCGCTCGCGCGGCTGCGCGACGGCGACCGGGTGCGGCTGGATGCGGCGGCGGGCCTGCTGACCTGCCTCGCCCCGGATTTCGAAAGCCGCGCCCCGGCGACGGCGGATCTTTCGGCCAATGGCCACGGCATGGGCCGCGAATTGTTCGAGGCGTTCCGGCGGCGCGTCGGCCCGGCCGCGACCGGGGCGGCGGTGGTGGTCTGAGCCCTGCCCGCCGCCCTGTTGGGCGCGCACGCGAAAAGGCTTTGCCGCCCCGCCGCGATGACGATAGGCCTGACCCAGGCCTCCAGGCTTTCCCCGGCGCCCGAGGCGCGCCTCAACAGGAGCGTGACCGACATGACCCCATCCGAGCAATCCGCCGCCACCGGGGCCTTCTGCCGCCTCGCCCCCGTCGTGCCCGTACTGGTGGTCGAGGATGCGGCGCGCGCCGTGCCCCTGGCGCAGGCGCTGGTCGCGGGCGGGCTGCCGATGCTTGAGGTGACCCTGCGCACCCCCGCCGCGCTTGAGGCGATCCGCGCCATGGCCGGGGTCGAGGGCGGCGTGGTCGGCGCGGGCACCCTGCTGACGCCAGCGGATGTGAAGGCGGCGGTGGCGGCGGGCGCGCGGTTCGGGGTCTCGCCCGGGGCAACGCCCGCGCTGCTCGATGCCTGCGCCGAGGCGGACCTGCCGCTCTTGCCCGGCGCCTCCAGCGCCAGCGAGGTGATGGCGCTGCATGAACGCGGCTACGGCGTGATGAAGTTCTTTCCCGCCGAACAGGCGGGCGGCGCGCCCTTCCTGCGCGCGCTCGGCGCGCCGATCCCGCAGGTGAAATTCTGCCCCACCGGCGGGATCGGCCCGGCGAACGCGCCCGACTATCTCGGGCTTTCCAACGTGCTTTGCGTGGGCGGAAGCTGGGTCGCGCCGAAAGAGGCGGTGGCGGCGGAGGATTGGGCGCGGGTCACCGCGCTGGCCGCCGAGGCGGCAAGGCTGGCGGGCGGCGTCTCATAGACGCGAGGCTGCCGCGCCGCCTTGCGAAGGTAGGCGCGGTTGGTCTTGCATGCGAAGATGGGCGGGGGGGCAGACGAGCCGCAGTTCCAACCGTAGACAGGCCCGCCCGAAGAATGGCCTCGGAAACGTCGCCGCGCCCGCCCAAACGACCATCCAAAAGACCGGGGAGACAAGACCACGGCGCCCGCGCCGGGTAATGGCTGATGCTGTGTGCAAACCCGGTCGAATATCTCTGAAACCGAGAAAATATTCCATCGCAGGCAATACTGAGAGATTTCGTTCCGCCTTGACCCGGCAAGGCTGGATTCCCAAGGAAACCGTTCTCCGCAGCTTCTGGAAATCGGAGTTTTCACACAGCCTCGCCCCCCTATGGCCGCGCGGCGGATCACCAGCCGGGTTGTCGTCTTCAGCCGCCCGGCCCCGCCCAGTCTACCCCCGCCCAACCGTCAACCCCTGCCTAGCCGTCCCCCCCGGCCGACCCGCCCGGCCCTGCCGCGCCCTCCGCCCCCTCGAACCGGCGCGAGACGATCCCTCCCGCCGCCGCCGTCACCAGGGCCAGCCGCTCGGAAAGCGCCGCCTCGTCCGCCGCACCGCTTTCGCGCAGCAGAAAGGCCCGGCCGCCCTCGCCCAGGGCGGCGGGATCCAGCGGCCCGTCGGTCAAGAGCCGCGCCGCACAATGCAGCGGCCAGAGGAAACGAAAGGCCGAGAGCAGCGCCTCGCGCTCCTCCGCGTCCAGCAGATCCTTCGCCGCCGCGATCTGGCGCTCCACCGGGCGGGCGGGGCTGGCGGCGATCAGGGCGGCGGTCTCGGCCAGCAGCTCGATATCCATCAGCCGACCGGGGCCGTTCTTGGTCTCCCACGCGCCGCGCGCGGGCTTGGCGGCGGCAAGGCGGGCACGCATCGCCGCCACATCGGCGATCACATTCGGCCCCCGGCCCTTCTCGGCGATGATGGCGCGGCGCAGCCCCTCGATCTCGGCGGCCAGATCCGGCGCGCCCGCCATCACCCGCGCGCGCGTCAGCGCCAGATGCTCCCAGGTCCAGGCCTCGTTGGCCTGATAGTCGCGCCAGGCCGCAAGCGAGGTCGCCACCGGCCCCTGCCGCCCCGAGGGGCGCAGCCGCACATCCACCTCGTAAAGCCGCCCCTCGGCGGTCTGGGCCGAAAGCGCGGTCACCATGGCCTGGGTCAGCCGGGCGTAATAAGAGCGCACGGCAAGGGGCTTGGGGCCCTCGGAGCTTTCCGCCCCCGCCGCGTCGTAGATCAGGATCAGATCGAGGTCCGAGCCCGCGTTCAACCGCCCCGCCCCCAGGCTGCCCATGCCCAGAAGCACCGCGCCGCGCCCGGGCATCGGCCCGTGACGGGCGGCGAATTCCGCCACCACCACCGGCCAGACCGAGGCCACCACCGCCTCGGCCAGATCGGCATAGCTCTTGGCCGCCTCGAACCCGTCGATCAGCCCGCGCAGGTGATGGACGCCGATGCGGAAATGCCATTCCTTCATCCAGCGCCGCGTGGCGTCGAGCTTGCGCTCGTAATCCGGCACCTCGGCCAGGCGCCGCGCCAGATCGGGGGCGAGGCCCGACAGCCCCGGCCAGGGATCGAAGAAACTGCCGCCGATCACCGCATCCAGCACCCCGGCATGGCGCGAGAGATATTGCGCCAGCGCGGGCGCCGTGCCCGCGATATCGGCGATCAGCTCGATCAGCACCGGATTGGCCTCGAACAGCGAGAAAAGCTGCACCCCGGCGGGCAGGCCCTTGAGAAAGCCGTCCAGCGCCAGCAGCGCCTCGTCCGGGTTGGCCGCGCGCGACAGCGCCCGCAGGAACTGCGGCCGCAGGCGGCGGAAGATCGACTGGGCGCGGTCGGATCTGAGGCAGGGATAGGCGTTCCAGCCCTCGGTGATGGCGCGGGCGTGGTCGGAAAGCGCGAACCCCTCGGGAAGCGTGACATCCCCGGGCACTGGCGCCTCGGCCGCGCCGCCGGGGGGCGAGAAGAAACCGTCCACCAGTTCCTCGGTCCGGCCCAGGCGGGCGCGCAGCCCCTCGCGGAAGGCGGCGTCGCTCTGGCCGCAGAAGGCCGCGATCCGCGCGATACCCTCGGCCGTGGTCGGCATGGTCTGGGTCTGGGCGTCGTTCACCATCTGAAGCCGGTGCTCCACCTCGCGATGCGCGCGGTAGAGGGTGGAAAGCTCCTCCGCCACATCGGCGGGGATCCAGTCCTTGGCCGCCAGCGCCGCCAGGCCGCCCACGGTGGTGTTGTCGCGCAGGTCCGGGTCGCGCCCGCCCGCGATCAACTGCCGGGTCTGGGTGAAGAATTCGATCTCGCGGATGCCGCCGGGGCCAAGCTTGACATTGTGCCCCTCGACCACGATCGGCCCGTGCAGCCCGCGATGGTCGCGGATGCGCAGGCGCATGTCATGGGCGTCCTGGATCGCGGCATAATCGAGGTGGCGGCGCCAGACGAAGGGCGTCAGCGCGCGCAGGAAGCGGGTCCCGGCGGCGATATCCCCGGCGCAGGGCCGCGCCTTGATATAGGCGGCGCGTTCCCAGGTGCGGCCCTCGGCCTCGTAATAGCTGTAGGCCGCCGCCATCGAGATGCAGACCGGCGTCACGCTGGCGTCGGGGCGCAGCCGCAGGTCGGTGCGGAAGACATAGCCGCCCTCGGTCACATCCGACAGGATCGCCGCCATCTTGCGGGTGACGCGGATGAAGGCGGCGCGGGCCTCGGACCAGTCCTCGCCGTAGCGGTCCTGGTCGAAGAGACAGATCAGGTCGATGTCCGAGGAATAGTTCAGCTCACGCGCGCCCATCTTGCCCATGGCGAGCACGGTCATCCCCGCCGCCGTCGCGGCATCCTCGGGCCGGGCGCCGGGCAGCTTGCCGCGCCGGATCTCGTCGGCGACAAGGCGGCGCAGCGACAGGTCCACCGCCCGGTCGGCCAGCGCGGTCAGCGCGCCGGTCACCTCCTCCAGCCGCCAGACACCGCCAAGGTCGCACAGCGCGATCAGAAGCGCCGCGCGGCCCTTGGCCTCGCGCAGGGCGGCGCCGAGACGGTCGAGCCCGGCCTCTTCCGGCGCGGCGAGGATCCCGGCCATCGCCGCCTCGGGCGCAAGGTCCAGCGCCGCGCGCAGCCAGTCGCCCTCGCGCCGCATCAGGTCGCGCAGATAGGGCGCGCAGGCGGCGGTGGCGGCCAGAAGGTCGCGGATCTCGGGCGGCTGGTCGGCAAAGGCACGGGCGGTGTCGGCGGCGGCCTCGGGGTCGAAAGGCAGGGGCTGGCGGGTCAGCCGGGCGGCGAAACGGGTCTGGGTCATGGGCGGCACCATGGGCAAGGCCGGGGCGGCGGTCAAGCAAGGGCGGGGCCCGGCGCGGCTGGCGATGTCGGTGCGGGCGGCCGCGCCGGTCCCGACGCGTCGCGGCCCGCGCCCGGATCGGCAGCGATCTGTCGGGTGGCTGGAGCCCTCGCGCCGGCCTCCGACGAATGCCGCCCCGGGATGTGCCCTGCCCGGTCCGGCGCATTCCCGGGCCAGAGACCGGAGGGGCACGGGGAGGCGGCGAGGCGGAGGCCGCGAGGGGGGCTGACGTGAAGGATCCTCACCTGACCGGAACGCACCCGGGGTCAGGCGCCGCGGGGATCGCGCGCGAATGCCCGGGAAAACCGCGCCGCAGGCGGAAATCCGCTGCCTGTCGCGACCTCGGTCGGGGCGCATGTAAATAATCTTAACATACCCCTTGCGAAGCCGTCGCCCTACACGCATCTTTGCGATGTGAAAGCAATTCACATAACTTCATCGCTCATCCAGAGGGGAGTCCATCCGATGACGACATCTGCCGCCACGCCCGGTCTTTCCGGTGCCTCCTACCGCGATCCTGCGGAGCCCGGCGCCGGGGCATCGGGGATCTTCCGCTGGCTGCGCCGGGCCGAGGCCTGGCTCGACGCCCGGGGCACCTGGGCCTGGATCGCCGCCATGGTGGCGGGATTCATCTTTGTCTGGCCGGTCGGCCTTGCCCTTCTGGCCTATATGATCTGGGGAAAACGCATGTTCGGATCCGCCTGCCGCAGCAAACGCCACAACCGCCGCCATGACGCCGGATCGACGCCGTTCGGGGCGCGCTGGTCCGGGATCGACGCGGCGCTTCGCCCCTCGGGGAATGCCGCTTTCGACGCCTACAAGTCGGATACCCTGCGCCGCCTGGAAGAAGAGCAGGAGGCCTTCGAAGGGTTCCTCCAGCGCCTGCGCGACGCCCGCGACAAGCAGGAGTTCGACCGCTTCATGGAAGACCGCGCCGAGGCCGCCCGCAGGTCCGGCACCGATGCGGCCCCCGGATCGGCGGATGCCGGAACAGCGCCTCCGGTCGCCGAGCGCCAGGGTGAAGAGCGCCGCGGCGAATACTGATCCCGAACGGGTTCCCGGGTGGGGGGGGGCCGGGGAGCAGTTCCCGCTTCCGGATCCCGCTTCCGGATCCCGGGCGGGCGGCTCCGGCAGGGCCGCCCGTTCCGCCCCCCCGGCACATCCGCCCGCCCCGGTGTTCAAACCCGGCGCGCCCGAGCGACCCGAGACGCGCCCGCCCCCTCCCGGCGGGCGCGTTTTCATTCCCGATCCGACCGATGCCGCGCCCCGGCCCCAGTCGCACGGCCCCAGTCGCCCGGCCCCAGTCGCACGGCCCCAGTCGCACGGCCCCTCGAAGTCCCGGAGCCCCCGGCCTCCCGGAACCCCGAAACCCCGGCGCCCGCAAGTGGAACCGCAAGGCGCGTCGCCACAACTCGGCGCGGTCGCACGGTCAGATGGTCAGATGGTCAGATGGTCACACGGCCAGATGGCCGCAGACCGATCAAAGCGCAACGGCCATAGGCCAACAAGATTGCGATGGGACACAGCCCGACAGGGCCTTACGGATTTTTCTTGCGGCGCAGCCGCGCTTGTCGGATGGTATGGGCCTTGCCAGGCTCTCCGGGGATCCCCGTGGCGATCGCCACCCCCCTTCCCGCCCTGCCCCTGCTGCCCGCCTAAACCGGGCCGACCCGACCGGGCCCTGCCCCGCGAACGGACCGGCCCGCCCGCCGCCCTCCGGCCCGCATGGCGCCGGTTTCCTCGACCCCCCGGGGCCTTCGCGCCCCGGATCCGCCCCGCCAGAACCGCCACCCAGATCCGCCGCCGACAGCCCCGCCCCGAAACCGCACCCCGCCAGATCCGATGCGCCACACCCTGCCCCTTGCGCCGCAATTCTATGTGACGGCCCCGCAGCCCTGCCCCTATCTGGACGGCAGGATGGAGCGCAAGCTGTTCACGGCGCTGCAGGGCGAACATGCGCAAAGGCTCAACGACGCGCTGTCGAAACAGGGCTTCCGGCGCAGCCAGAACGTGCTTTACCGCCCGTCCTGCGCCGAATGCTCGGCCTGCCTCTCGGCCCGGATCCGGGTGGCGGATTTCACGCCCTCGCGCACGCAGCGCCGCATCCTCAAGCGCAACGCCGACCTGCGGCGCAACCCCACCAGCCCCTGGGCGACCGAAGAGCAATATGCGCTGTTCCGCCGCTATCTGGACCACCGCCACGCCGATGGCGGCATGGCCGACATGGACATCTTCGAATTCGCCGCCATGATCGAGGAAACCCCGATCCGCTCGCGCGTGATCGAATATTCCCGCCCGGGCGAGGCCGGGGAAGAGGCCCGCCCGCTGACGGCGGTCTGCCTGACCGATGTCTTCGACGACGGGCTGTCGATGGTCTATTCCTTCTACGACCCGGATCTGGCGGCGCGCTCTCTGGGGGCGCAGGTGATCCTCGATCACATCCAGATCGCGCGCGAGGCCGGGCTGCCCTTCGTCTATCTGGGCTATTGGGTGCCGGGCTCACGCAAGATGGGCTACAAGGCGGGCTATTCGGCGCTTGAGATCTACAAGGCCGGCGAATGGGTGCCGCTTGGCGATCCGGCCGACCACCGGACCGAGCTGCACCCGCTCTCCGTCGATCCGATCGCCGAGCAGGTGGCGCGGATCTCGCTTCCCGAAGCGCGCGGGCCCCGGGAATAGGCGCTTACCCGGCCTCCCCTGGAACCGGAAAGCCTTGCCCCGGGATGGCCGAGAGGGTGCCGGAGGGATGGCGCCTGAGCCGGGGGCCCGAGGCGCCGGGAAGCCCGCCCGCCAGGCGATGCCCCGGCGCGAAAACCGGCCGAGCCCGTGTGAAAACCCGACCAGCCCGGAACGACGCTCTTCGACGCGCCGGGCATCGCGACGGCGCCCTCCCGGCAGCCGGTCGGGATGGTCACGCGGGGCAGCCGCGCCCGGGCAAATCCCGGGACCCGGGTTTCCGCGCAGCCTCGGCCCACGACAGACGCCCCCGGAACCGTCCCCGGACGATTTCTCCATGACAGGCTCCCCCCTGAAGGTCGCCCGGGAGTCGAGGCCCGGCAGGGGCCCGGCCCCGGCCCTCCGGCCCCCGCCTGGCAAGGGAAATCGCCCCCGGCGGGCGCGGCCCGGGCACGGCCTTCGCCGCCTTCCGCACCCCCGCCGCATCCGCCCGCAAACAAGGCATTTGCCCAAGGCTTGCGCGATCCGGGACAGGTTCTGTCCCCGCCCCGCTTGGGGCATGGCGAAAGGTCGAATTTACCCCCCGGGTCAAGCAATAAAATTACCCTAATCGCGGATCCGGCTGATTGACGGCGGCGGGAGCGACCCTTTAGGTGGGCGAACGAATCCGTCGGCCAAACCGCTGCAACCAACTCAGCGGTCATCCCGGTCGGCCAAGGGGGAGCAAAATAAATGAACGCATTGCTTGCGTTATCGCGGGCGATCGACAGGATGAACGAGATCATCGGGAAGGTGGTCGGATATGCCATCCTCGTCGCCATTCTTGTCAGCGCCGTCAATGCCATCGTCCGCAAGGTGCTCAACACCTCGTCCAACTCCTGGCTGGAGCTGCAATGGTATCTCTTCGGCGCGGCCTTTCTGGGCGCGGCGGCCTATACGCTGAAACAGGGCGAACATGTGCGCATCGACATCGTCTATGCCCGCTGGTCGCGCCGGGTCCAGCACTGGATCGACCTTCTGGGACATCTGCTGTTCCTGATGCCGTTCTGCCTCTTGATGCTTTACTATCTCTGGCCCTGGGCGATGCGCTCGCTCTGCATCGGCCAGAACGAATTCTGCCGGATCGAGGTTTCGACCAATGCGGGCGGGCTGGTGCTGTGGCCCGCGAAACTCTTGCTGGTCGGGGGCTTTTTCCTGCTTTCGCTGCAAGGCGTGTCCGAGATCATCAAGAAGATCGCGGTGATGCTGGGGCTGATGGAGGATCCCAACCCCTTCATATCCTCGCATGAGGCGGCCGAGGCCGAGGCCAAGGCCCTGATCGAGGAGATCAAGCAATGATGATATTCATCGCCCAGAACATGGCGCCGATCATGTTCGCCTCGCTGATGGTCTTCATCCTGATCGGCTATCCGATCTCGTTTTCGCTGGCGGCGAACGGGCTGTTGTTCTTCCTGATCGGGGTCGAGCTGGCGCCGCTGTCGGGGGGCACGATCACGCTGGACTGGCCGCTTCTGAACACGATGCCAAGCCGATTGTGGAACATCCTGTCGAACGACACGCTGCTGGCCATTCCCTTCTTCACCTTCATGGGGATCGTCCTCGAACGCTCGGGCATGGCCGAGGATCTGCTCGACACGATCGGGCAGCTTTTCGGGCCGATCCGGGGCGGCGTGGCCTATGCGGTGATCCTGGTGGGCGCGCTTCTGGCCGCCACCACCGGCGTCGTCGCCGCAAGCGTGATCGCGATGGGGCTGATCTCGCTGCCGATCATGCTGCGCTACGGCTATGACCGGGGCGTGGCGACCGGGGTGATCGCGGCCTCGGGAACGCTGGCGCAGATCGTGCCGCCGTCCCTGGTGCTGATCGTTCTGGCCGACCAGATCGGCCGCTCGGTGGGCGACATCTACCGCGCCGCGCTGATCCCGGCGATGGTGCTGATCGCGCTCTACATCCTCTTCGTCTTCGTCATCTCGATCGTGAAGCCGCATCTGGTGCCCGCGCTTCCGGCCGAGGCGCGCACGCTGGGCAAGGGGATGACGTCGCTGGTCGTCGCGCTGGCCGCGGTGGTCGCCATCGGCTACGGCGCCCATGTCTGGTTTTACGAAAGCCAGGGCCCGAATGCAGACATCCTTGGCGGGACGGTCGGCGTCCTGGCGGTCTACGGCTATACGATCCTCGACAAGTCACTGGGGATGAACACGATGTCGCGGCTGGCCCAGCAGGTCGTCATGGTGCTGATCCCGCCGCTGGCCCTGGTGTTCCTGGTGCTGGGGACCATCTTCCTTGGCATCGCGACGCCCACCGAGGGCGGCGCCATGGGGGCCACGGGCGCGCTTTTGCTGGCCGGCGCCAAGCGGCGGCTGACCTGGAGCGTGATCAGCCAGGCCGTGGCCTCGACCACGCGGCTTTCGGCCTTCGTCATGTTCATCCTGATCGGGGCGCGGGTGTTCTCGCTGACCTTCTACGGCGTGAACGGCCACCATTGGGTGGAGCATCTGCTGACCTCGGTTCCGGGCGGCCAATACGGCTTCCTCTTCGTGGTCAACCTGGTGATGTTCTTCCTGGGCTTCTTCCTCGACTTCTTCGAGCTGGCCTTCATCATCGTGCCCCTGGTGGTTCCGGCCGCCGAGACGCTGGGGATCGACCTGGTGTGGCTGGGGGTCATCCTGGCCATGAACATGCAGACCTCGTTCATGACGCCGCCCTTCGGCTTCTCGCTGTTCTACCTGCGCTCGGTCGCGCCCAGGAACCGCTACACCGACCGGGTGACGCAGAAGACCATGGAGGGCGTCAGCACCCGCGACATCTATGTCGGCGCCATCCCCTTCATCGGCATCCAGGTGCTGATGACGGTGCTGGTCGTGGTCTTCCCGCAGATGGTCATGCACTACAAGGCGCCCCCGGTGGACACCAGCAACATGACCATCACCCTGCCCCAGGGCGGTGGCCTGGGTGGAGGTTTGGGCGGCGGCCTCGGCGGAGGCCTCGGTGGAGGTCTGGGCGGCGGCGCGACGGCTCCGGCCCCCGGCGCCCCGGCCCTGGGCGCGCCCGGTCTGGGTGCCCCCGGTCTGGGTGCCCCCGGTCTGGGTGCTCCGGGAAGCGCTCCGGGAAGCGCTCCGGGCCTGGGTGCTCCCGGTCTGGGTGCCCCCGCTTTGGAAACGCCCGATCCGGCCAGCCCCGAACAGGGCGAGGCCGGGGAGGCCCCCGCGGGCGAGTAAGCCCCACGGCCCGCCCCCCGCTGGTCGGCAAACGAAACGTCAAGGGCGGCACTTCCGGGTGCCGCCCTTTTCCTTTGGTGCCGCGCAAGGCTCTGCCTCTGGCACCGGGCCACCGCGACAAGCCAAGACCTTCCCCCCGAAGACGAGGCGCCCAACCGGCAAAGACTGGGCTTGAGACTGGGCTTGAGACTGGGTTTGAAGAGACTGGGCTTCCCGGTGAGGCCCCCATCCTTGAAGACGCGGCCTCCCGACAGCGACGCCCTGTGACGGTGAAGACGGCCCCGGCAGGGATTGCGGCAAGGGTCGCGTCCTGCCCATGCCCGCCGGTTGCGGCGGGACACATCTCCGCCCCCATCCCCAGGGATTGCGCGTCCTGCCTCGGCCTACCCGCCAGCGAAAACCCCCGGCGCCTGAGGGCTCCGGGGGCGTTGTCGAACCTTGGGAAATCCTTGAAAAAGCAGTCGCTTAGAGCGCGCCGTTGTTCTGCTGGATCATCATGAAGGTGTCGTAGTTGTATTCGGCGACCTGGGCCCAGGTATAGTTCTCGGACCGGAAGGCCTTGATGGATTCCCAGATCTTCTTGAAGGCCGGGTTGGTGGCTTCCATCTCGGCATAGGTGGCATTCGCCGCCTCGAAACAGGCCTGCAGGATCTCGGCGCTGAAGGGACGCAGTTGCGCGCCCTGACCGACGAGGGTCTTGATCGCCTCGGGGTTCTTGTAGTCATACATCTGCAGCATGTTGGCATCGGCCGCCTGCGCGGCCACGCGCAACGCCGCCTGATAGACCGGCGGCAGCCCCTCGAAGGCCGGTTTGTTGAAGTAGAAATGGACGGTCGGGCCGCCTTCCCACCAGCCGGGATAGTAGTAGTAGGGCGCCACCTTGACGAAACCGAGCTTTTCGTCGTCATAGGGGCCGACCCATTCGGCGCCGTCGATGGTGCCGCGCTCCAGCGCCGGATAGATGTCGCCGCCCGCGATCTGCTGCGGCACGACGCCAAGGCGCTCCATCACCTTGCCGGCGAAGCCGCCGACCCGGAACTTCAACCCGCGCAGATCCTCGACGGTGTTGATTTCCTTGTTGAACCAGCCGCCCATCTGCACGCCGGTATTGCCGCCGGGCAGGGCGAAGATGTTCTGGGTCGCCATGAACTCGTTGTAGAGGTCGATGCCGCCGCCGTGGTAGTGCCAGGCGTTGATGCCGCGCGCCGAAAGCGAGAACGGCACCGCCGCCGCCAGCGCATAGGTCGGATCCTTGCCCCAGTAGTAATAGCCGACGGTGTGGCAGGCCTCGATATTGCCCGCGGTCACCTCATCCGCCGCCTGAAGCCCGCCGACAAGCTCGCCCGCCGGGAAGACCTGGATGGTGAAATTGCCCTCGGTGATGTCCGAGACGTATTTCGACAGCACTTCCGCGCCGCCGTAGATCGTGTCGAGCGACTTGGGGAAGGACGAGGTCAGACGCCAGGTCACCTTGGGATGGGTCTGGGCGATGGCCGGGGCCGCAAGGGCCGCAGCCCCCGCCGCCGCCGCGCCGCCGATGCTGGCGCGGGAGATGAATTTACGACGATCCATGATGCTCCTCCTGATCGTGGCCCGCCATTCTTTGCGGCGGGCTTCGTGTTCCAGAACCTAACGGCTTGGCGAGGCTGCGCAATCCGAAAAAACCGATGCGACGGCTCTCCCGGCAACTTTCTTGCGTGAAACCCGCGACTTTCTTGCGTGAAACCCGCGACGCCTCTGCCCAGGGTTGCGCGGCCCGTCGCCACGGACCGGACTGTCGAAACGAAACCTGCACAGATGCGCGACATATGCCCGTGATTTCATCACCCTTCGGCAAGAAACCGGCGCGGGAGCGCGGAATGCGCCCGCCCGCGCTTGGCCCCGCCCCCGCGCCCCGGCGGGGCGGTAGAGAATCACCCTGCCCCGCCACCCGGGCGGCGCCCCCTGAACCGCCGCTCCGAGCAGCCGATTTTTCCACATCTTTCCCGTGAGCCGCCACTTCATGAAATAAAGTTGCAAAAAATACACCCCAGGCGACAGATAGGGTGCGGTTTTGCGGTTGACGCCTGCCCGGCGCTTGCCTAGGTTCCGCCTGCAAGCAGACAAGCGCCGCCCCGCATCCCGCCGGGCCGCGAAGGGAATGAAGATGGCACAGCTTCTCGTAGTCATTGAGGTGTGGCGCATGGGCCGGTGACGGTTGACCATGATGGTTCCCATGCGCCCCCGGAGTGATCCTCGGGGGCTTTTTGTTGCGCGCCGATGGCGCGGGAAGGACCGCCTCCGGGCGGCGGAAGGTGAGGCGATGATCCAGACCACGGCAGGCACCCGGACCGAGCGGACGACCGGCGGGCCGAAGGATGCGACGACAGATGCGATGACCGGCGCCAGGATGGTGGTCCGGGCCCTGAAGGATCAGGGCGTCGAAGTGGTCTTCGGCTATCCCGGCGGCGCCGTCCTGCCGATCTATGACGAGATCTTCCAGCAAAACGACATCCGCCATATCCTGGTGCGCCACGAGCAGGGCGCGGTGCATATGGCCGAGGGCTATGCCCGCTCGACCGGCAAGGTGGGGGTGGCGCTGGTGACCTCGGGCCCGGGCGCGACCAATGCGGTCACCGGGCTGACCGATGCGCTGATGGATTCGATCCCGATCGTGGTGCTCTCGGGCCAGGTGCCGACCTTCATGATCGGCACCGACGGCTTCCAGGAGGCCGACACCGTCGGCATCACCCGCCCCTGCACCAAGATGAACTGGCTGGTGAAAGAGAGCGAGCGGCTCTCGGACACCATCCACCAGGCCTTCCATGTCGCCCGCTCGGGCCGCCCGGGCCCGGTGCTGATCGACATACCCAAGGATGTGCAATTCGCCACCGGCGCCTATACCCCGCCGCAAAAGGCCCGCACCAGCCATTACCAACCCCGCGTCAAGGGCGATATCGAGGCGATCACCCGCCTTGTGGAACTGATGGAAACCGCCGAGCGGCCGCTGTTCTACACCGGCGGCGGCGTGATCAACTCGGGCCGCGCCGCAAGCCAGCTTCTGCGCGAATTCGTCGATGCCACCGGCTTTCCGATCACCTCGACCCTGATGGGCCTGGGCGCCTATCCCGCAAGCGGCAAGGCCTGGCTGGGCATGCTGGGAATGCACGGGCTCTACGAGGCCAATCTGGCGATGCACGGCTGCGATCTGATGATCAACGTCGGCGCGCGCTTCGACGACCGCATCACCGGCCGGGTGAAGGACTTCTCGCCCCGCTCGACCAAGGTCCATATCGACATCGACCCCTCCTCGATCAACAAGGTCATCCGGGTGGACCTGCCGATCGTCGGCGACGTGGGCCATGTGCTGGAGGATGCGCTCAGGATCTGGAAGGCGCGCGGGCGCAAGGTGAACAAGGCGGGCCTGCAGAAATGGTGGGCGCAGATCGAGGAATGGAAGGCGGTGGACTGCCTTGCCTACACGCCCTCGCAAAAGACCATCAAGCCGCAATATGCGCTGGAACGGCTGGAGGCGCTGACCCGCGGCATGGACCGCTATATCGCGACCGAGGTGGGCCAGCACCAGATGTGGGCGGCGCAGTTCCTGCGTTTCGAGGAACCGCATCGCTGGATGACGAGCGGAGGGCTCGGCACCATGGGCTACGGCATCCCGGCCTCGATCGGGGTGCAGATCGCCCACCCGGAGGCGCTGGTGATCAATGTCGCGGGCGAGGCCTCCTGGCTGATGAACATGCAGGAGATGGGGACGGCGATGCAGTTCCGCGCGCCTGTGAAGCAGTTCATCCTCAACAACGAGCGTCTCGGCATGGTGCGGCAATGGCAGGAACTGCTGCATGGCGAGCGCTATTCGCATTCCTGGTCGGAAAGCCTGCCCGATTTCGTCAAGCTGGCCGAAGCCTTCGGCTGCAAGGGGCTGAAGGTCTCGGACCCGGCGGATCTGGACGATGCCATCATGGAGATGATCCGCTACGACGGGCCGGTGATCTTCGATTGCCTGGTGGAGAAGCACGAGAATTGTTTCCCGATGATCCCGTCCGGCAAACCGCATAACGAGATGCTGCTTTCGGCCGATGCCGAGGCCTTCAAATCGGGCGCGGCCCTGGTGTGAGGCAGTGGTGGGGGCGCTGCCCCCACACCCCCGGGATATTTATGCAAAGAAGAAAGGGCAGACATGTCCGCGTTGAACATCAAGAAGGGCTCGACCAGCCATTCGGCCTATGACCTGCGCGATCCCCACAGCGAGATCGAGGCCAGCCACACGCTCGCCGTGATCGTCGAGAACGAGCCGGGGGTGCTGGCGCGGGTGATCGGGCTGTTTTCGGGGCGCGGCTACAATATCGACAGCCTGACCGTGGCCGAGGTCGACCACACCGGGCGGCGTTCGCGCATTACCATCGTCACCAGCGGCACGCCCGCCGTCATCGACCAGATCGAGGCGCAGCTTTCGCGCATGGTCCCGGTCCATGCCGTGCACGACCTGACCGCGGAAGGGCCGAGCGTGCAGCGCGAACTGGCGCTTCTCAAGGTCGCGGGCAAGGGCGAGGCGCGGATCGAGGCCCTGCGCCTGTGCGAGATCTTCCGTGCCAAGGTGGTGGATTCCACGCTGGAAAGCTTCGTCTTCGAAATGACCGGCACACCGGAAAAGATCGACGCTTTCGCCGAGCTGCTGCGCCCCCTGGGCCTGAAGGAGATCGCCCGCACCGGCGTCGCCGCCCTTTCGCGCGGCGCCTAAGGGTCGGGGCCGCAAGGCCTCCCCTCCCTTCGGGGCACGGGCGCTTCCCTCACCCCTTCATCTTGGCAAAAATATCCCCGCCGGAGGCGCAGGTTTCCACCCGCCCAGGCACCCGGGCAGAAGCTCTGCCGCCCAATCCCACGGGCCAAAGCCGTTCAGCCGCCACGAAACCGGGGCGCGCGCTTTTCCAGAAACGCCGCCAGGCCCTCGCGGAAATCCGCGCTTGCGCCGCATTCGCCCTGAAGCCGCGCCTCCTGCGCCAGCGCGCCGTCCAGATCCTGTTCGAAGCTTCCGCGCAGGGCCTGGCGCAGGGCGGCATAGGCCAGGGTCGGCCCGGCGGCCAGATGCGCGGCGCGGGCGGCGACATGCGCCTCGAACCCGGCCTCGGGCACCGCCTCCCAGATCATTCCCCAGTCGGCGGCCTGGCGGGCGGGGATCTTCTCGGCGAAAAGTGCCGCCCCCATGGCGCGGGCCAGCCCGATCTGGCGCGGCAGCCAATGGGTGCCGCCCGCATCCGGGATCAGCCCGATCCGGGTGAAGGCCTGGATGAAGCTTGCCGTCTCGGCGGCGATCACCACATCGCAGGCCAGCGCCAGATTGGCCCCGGCCCCGGCCGCCACGCCGTTCACCGCCGCGATCACCGGCACCGGCGCACCGGTGATCCGGGACAGGAGCGGCACATATTCCTCGGCGAGGATGCGCTCGAAATCCACCGCCTGGACATCGCTGGCATCCTGCAGATCCTGACCCGAGCAGAAGGCGCGCCCCTCGCCGGTCAGGACGATCGCCCGGCCCCGGGCACCGTCGAAGGCCGCGATCAATTCGCGCCGCATCCGGGCGGAAAGCGCGTTCATCACCTCGGGCCGGTTCATGACGATCCGGGTCACTCCCCCGGATTCGTTGACTCGGATGGTCTGGAATTCCATTCGCGGCCCTCCCCGGCGCTTCGATCTGACGCGATCTTCGGCGCAACGGGCGGATTCGCACAGGCGGACGTGGCGTCAGAACGCGCGCCCTGCCCCTAATCCTTCATCAGTTCGGCAAGCCGGGCTTCTTCCTCGAGCGTGAGCCGCTTCACCGGCGCCTCGCGGCGGCGCAGCGACAGGAAGACCACCCCGCCCGCGACCAGCAGCATCAGCGGCCCGCCGCCCCACAACAGGAGGTTCCAGCCATCGAGGCGCGGGTTGAACAGGATCACCTCGCCGTAGCGGGCGACCAGGAAATCAATCACCTCGGCGTCGGAATCGCCCGCCACCAGCCGCTCGCGGATGATCTGGCGCAGGTCGCGGCTGATCTGGGCGCTGGAATCGTCGATGCTCTCGCCCGAACAGACCGGGCAGCGCACCTGGCGGCTGATGGCGCGGGCACGGGCCTCAAGCACCGGATCGGCCAGGATCTCATGCGGCTCGACGGCCAGGGCGGGCGACGCGGGCGGCAGGATCGCCAGCGCGAGGCCAAGAAGAAGCGGGGCGAAACGGGGCCAAAAACGGGGGGCAAGGCGCATCATTCCGCCGCCACCCCGCCGGGATCGCCCGCGCGCCCGCGCGTGGCCTGCGCCCGCCGCGCCCCCGCCGCCACCCGATAGCGCCGGTCCGAGAGGCTGAGGAAGCCGCCAAGCGCCATCAGCGCGCAGCCCGCCCACAGCCAGTTGGCGAAAGGCTCGATATAGGCGCGCACCGCCCAGCCTCCGCCCTCCTGCGGATCGCCGATCACCAGATAGATGTCGCGCAGGAAGGCGTAGTGGATCGCGGCCTCGGTCGTGGGCATGGCCTGCACCGGATAGACCCGCTTTTCGGGGTAGAGCGTGGCGACCGGCGCGCCGTCGCGGGTCACCGCCATCTCGGCCATGACGGAATGGTAGTTCGGGCCCTGGACCTGCTCGACCCCGCGCATCTCGACGCTGTAGGGGCCGAGGGCGAAGCTTTCGCCCCGGTCGACGACCAGCACGGTCTCGACCTTCCAGGCGTTAAGCGCCGAGACGGCGAAGATCACCAGCCCCAGCCCGACATGCGCCACCGCCTTGCCCCAGTCGGCGCGCGGCGCCCGCGCGAGCCGCCCCAGCCGCGCGGGGACCGCGCCGCGCCCGCCGCGCCCCCACAGATCGGTGAGCGCGCCGAAGACCACCCAGGCCCCCAGAAGCGCGCCGATCGGCCCAACCGCCGAGCGTCCGGTCTGGACCGCGAAGGCCAGACCCGCGCAGGCCAGCGCCAGAAGCATCGCGGGCAAAAGCTGGCGCAGCGCCCGCCCGACATCGCCCCGCTTCCACGCCAGCATCGCGCCCGGCGGCAGGATCAGCGCCAGCAGGATGAAGAAGGGCGTGAAGGCGCGGTTGAAGAAGGGCTCGCCCACCGAAACGGTGCGGCCGATGAAAAGCTCGGACAGCAGGGGCCAGATCGTGCCCAGGAAAACCACGAAACAGGCCACCGCCAGCAAGACGTTGTTCGCCACCAGCGCGGATTCGCGGCTGACGGTGCCGAAGACGCCCCTGGCCTCCATCGCGCCCGCGCGCAGCGCGAAAAGCACAAGGCCGCCGCCGGTGAAGAAGGCCAGGATCGCCAGGATGAAGATCCCGCGCTCGGGGTCGTTGGCGAAACTATGGACCGAGGTGATCACCCCCGAGCGCACGAGGAAGGTCCCCAGAAGCGAAAAGCCGAAGGCCAGGATCGCCAGCAGCACGGTCCAGCTTTTCAGGCTTTCGCGCTTTTCCACCACGATGGCCGAATGCAAGAGCGCCGCCGCCAGCAGCCAAGGCATGAAACTGGCGTTCTCGACCGGGTCCCAGAACCAGAACCCGCCCCAGCCCAGCTCGTAATAGGCCCACCAACTCCCAAGCGCGATGCCGATGGTCAGGAAGACCCAGGCCGCCAGCGTCCAGGGCCGGACCCAGCGGGCCCAGGCGGCGTCGATCCGCCCCTCGATCAGCGCGGCGATCGCGAAGGAGAAGGACATCGAAAGCCCGACATAGCCAAGGTAGAGGAAGGGCGGATGGAAGGCGAGGCCGGGGTCCTGCAGAAGCGGGTTCAGGTCGGTCCCGTCCAGGGGCGGCACCGCCAGCCGCAGGAACGGGTTCGAGGTGAACAGCATGAAGGCCAGGAAGGCCACGCCCACCAGCCCCTGGATCGCGATCACCCGCGCCTTCAGCCGCTCGGGCAGATTGCCGCCGAAGACCGTGGCCGAGGCGCCGAACAGCGCCAGGATCAGCGCCCACAGAAGCAGCGAGCCCTCGTGATTGCCCCAGACGCCCGACACCTTGTAGAGCATGGGCTTGAGGCTGTGCGAATTCGACACCACCAGAAGCACCGAGAAATCCGAGCGCACGAAGGCCCAGGTCAGCGCCCCGAAGGCCAGCGCGATCAGCGCGAATTGCGCCACCGCCGCAGGTCCCGCCAGCGCCATCAGCGCGTAATTGCCGCGCTGCGCCCCCCAAAGCGGCAGAACGGCCTGCACGATGGCCACCATCAGCGCCAGAATCAGCGCGAAATGCCCTAGCTCGACGATCATCTGGCTCTCCTCATTTCGGGGGCCAGCATAGACCGGGTGGCGGCGCGATCCAATGGGGCGAAGGCCGGGCGCCGGGCTTCGGGAGCCCCGGGGCGCCGCGCCTATTGGACGCAGGCGGCGGTTGCGGTGGAAGACAGAGGCGGTCAAGCCGCTCCCCGAGACGCGCCCCCGGGAACCGCGCAGGGTGACTCAGGCGGCGGTTGCCGTTGGAGGGAAGAAGCCCGTCGGCCGTCAAGCCGCGATCCGGGCGAGAGGGCGGCCGTGGAATATCAAGGGATGACGCAGGGGGCCGGGAATGAAAAAGCTCCGCATCGGCGATGCGGAGCCATGCCCGGGGCCCGGCCTGATCCCTGCCCGACGAAACTCTCGCCCCCGGGCCCACCCGGGGCGAGGGCCAGCCTCAGCGGCGGGCCTCGGCCACCTGGCGCACCCGGACCGGACGGCGGGCGAGAACCTGCATGATCCCGACCTGCGCGGCCAGCAGGGCGAAGGCGGCGAGGATCATTTCCATGGACGGCACTCCTTTGTTCCTGCATCTCAAGTTAGGTTCGATCGGCGCGGGGTCAAGCCCGAACCGGCGCCGGGGGCGCTTCCCCGGGCGATTCCCCGCGCAGCCCCCCGGCCCACCGGGGCCGCATGGCCAGGGCTTGCCCGATTTCTCATCGCGCGCCCCCTCGCCAGGACGCGGCCGGGGCGGTATCACCATGGGGCCGCCCGCCCCAGGGCGCGGTCCGGCAACAGATCCACCCGGAACGGAGACCGCCATGGCCCGCACCATCCTGATCGGCGCCCCCATCGACAGCGGCCAGCGCCGCGCCGGCTGCCTGATGGGCCCCTCCGCCTATCGCGTGGCCGGGATCGCGCGCGAGATCGCGGCCAGCGGCGGGCATGAGGTCGCGGATTGGGGCGATGTCGCCCTGCCCGTGCCGCTGCGCGCGGCAAGCTGTCCCAATCCCGCCGTCCATGCGCTGGCCGAGACCCTGGGCTGGACCGAGGCGCTTTCGGCCCGCGTCCTCGCCGCGCTGGAGGCGGGCGGGATGCCGGTGATCATGGGGGGCGACCATTCGCTCGCGCTCGGCTCGGTCGCGGGGGCTGCGGCCTTCGCGGCCCGGGCCGGGCGGCCCCTGTTCCTGCTGTGGCTTGATGCGCATTCGGATTTCCACACGCCGCTGACCACCACCTCGGGGAACCTGCATGGCACGCCGCTGGCCTATATCGCCGGGCGCGAGGGCTTCGACGCCTTCCCGCCCTTTCCGGCGCCGCTGCCGCCCGAGCGGATCTGCATGTTCGGCATCCGCTCGGTCGATCCCGAGGAACATGCAGCGATGGCGCTGCACGAGATCCGGGTCAACGACATGCGGGTGATCGACGAGCGTGGCATCGTCGCGCCGCTGCGCGAATTCCTCGACGCGGTGCGCGCGGCGCAGGGCATGCTGCATGTCAGCCTGGACGTCGATTTCCTCGACCCCTCGATCGCGCCCGCGGTGGGAACCACTGTGCCCGGCGGCGCCACCTTCCGCGAGGCGCATCTGGTGATGGAGCTTCTGCACGAAAGCGGGCTGGTCACGTCGCTCGACCTGGTGGAGCTGAACCCCTTCCTCGACGATCGCGGCATGACGGCGCGGCTGATGGTGGACCTGGTCGGCAGCCTGATGGGCAAGAAGGTGTTCGACCGCCCGACGCGTGCGAAATAGCCTGCCGTGCGGGGGAGCGGGAAGTGCTCATGCAATGGTTGAAGTGTCGCCGGTATTTCACTGAATTAAAATGAATATATAGGGCCCCTGAAGCGATGATGCTATTCGCCAGCATGGCAGTTCATGGCCATAGCCAGCAATGCCAATCCTGATAAATTGCTTTATATAATTCACTCAACGCATTGAATTGTAATGGTTCACCCCTCACCCACCTCCTCGGCATAGCCATATTTCATCAACCACAACAGCGCCCGCGCCGCCCCCGCGGACCGAAGCCCCGCCGCCTGCGCCAGATCGGCGAGCGTCGCGCCCTCGGGCCGGGCGGCAAGCGCGTCGCGCAGGGCCTGCAACCGCTCGGGCCCGGCCACCAGGCGGCGCTCGGCGAGGTAGTTGCGCAGGGCCATGGCCTCTTCGACGCCCGGCAGGCCCGCCGCTTCGCCCGGCCGGAACCGCGCGCCCGGCGCGGGCCCGAAGCGCGAGGGATAGGCACCGAAGAAGACCCCCGGCGCGGGCGCGGGCGGCACCCGGGCGGGATGGATCGGCGCGGGCAGTCGGCCCGAGGCCCGGGCATGGGCCAGCCGCGCCGATTGCTCGGCCCAAAGCGCCTGCATCTGCGGGATCACCGCCGCCCAGTCGTAATGGCTGCGCGCCCGCGCCTGCCCCGCCCGCCCCATCCGCGCCCGCAACGCCGGATCCTGCGCCAGCCGCAAGAGCGCCCCGGTCAGTTCGCGCAGGTCCAGGACGGTCAGCGCCGAAAGCTGGCTGAGATACTGGGTGTAGCTGTCCGAGCCGCCGGACATTCGCCGCCCGATCCTCGTCGTCAGCCCGCCATGGGCGAAGGTGGTGGGCACGCGAAAGCCGCAATCCTCGGTCACGGTGTCCTTCATCCCGTCCCAGTCCGAGACGATCACCGGCAGCCCCGCCGCCATGGCCTCGATCGGTGCGAGGCCGAAGGTCTCCTGCACGTTGTCGACGGGAAAGAGGAAGATGTCCGAGGCCGAAAGCGCCGCCAGCCGCTCGGCCCGGTCGGCGCCGTCGGTCAGGTGAAAGCCGCAACCCGGCATGAGCGCGGCCGCGCCCTTGACGAAGACCTCGCGCCCATGGGGATCGGCGAACTGGCCGCACAGGATAAGGTGAAAGCGCGCGCCCCCCTTCAACTCGGCCTGCGCCCGCGCGAGGGCGACGAACAGCGGCAGCGGGTCGAACTTTCCGCTCGGGCTCAGCCGGGCGACGATGCCGCAGGCGATGTCGCCCTCCGCGATCCCCAGCCGCGCGCGAAGCGCCCGGCCCGCCGCCGCGTCGCGCCGGAAGGCGGCGGTGTCGATCCCCAGCGGGATCACCGGCAGCAGCGGACGCGGCGGCAGAAGCGCCGCATCGCCGCCCCCGAAACGCGCCGCCAGATGGGCGTCGGTCAGATCCATCTGCGCCAGCACCGAGGCCTTCACCGCGCGCGAGGTGCAGATCACCGCATCCCACCCCATCTGCGGCGCCGCGCGC
Organism: Pseudogemmobacter sonorensis; assembly: GCF_042762395.1. Lineage (NCBI taxonomy): Bacteria > Pseudomonadati > Pseudomonadota > Alphaproteobacteria > Rhodobacterales > Paracoccaceae > Pseudogemmobacter > Pseudogemmobacter sonorensis. The sequence goes on along the minus strand of NZ_JBEFZE010000001.1, from coordinate 182,893 downwards.
AGGTCGAACAGCCCCTGCATCACCGCCCGGGTCGCGGTGGTATGGGTCAGGCCGCAGATCGCATAGCCCCCGCCGCCCTCGGCGCCGCGCCGCCAGGCCTCGGCGGCGAAATTCGGGCTGGGATAGCTGACCACGTCCAGGGGCGCGATCCCGGCGGGCCGGTCCAGCCGCACGCCGCGCAGGGGGGCCGCCACGCCCTCGCGCGCGGCGAAGGCGCGGAAATGCGCCTCGTCCGTTTCGCGATGGCAGAGGCAGACGAATTCCTCGACCGCGCCATGGGCGAAGAAGCCGCGCAGGAAGCTTTCGCCCGCGACCCGGCGCCCGTTGATGCCGCGCGCCTTGGGGTCGTAACCATCGGGCGCATACCAGATCGCGGCATTGCCGGGCCTGCGGATGGCGACGGCCTTTCGGACCGGGATCCCGGCTGCGGGAGTTTTGTCGGCAGTAGTTTTGTCGGCGGAGGCCTTGTCGACCAGGGACTCGTTGACCAGGGGCTCGTCGGCCAGGGACCTGTCGGCAGCCCCCCGGCCGGGGCGGCGCGGGCCTGTCGCCGGGGCCTGGCTTTTCAGCGGGGCCCGGCTTTTCGGAGAGATCTGGCTTTTCGGAGGGATCTGGCCCTTTGTCATCCGGGGGCGTTCTTCCTTGGCTGGTCCTTCCCGCCAGGACGGCGTTCGGCGCGGGTGGTCGGGCAAGGCGCGAGGCCGGGGGCAATGGTTAGGGACCCACCACCGCCCTGTAAAGCGGCCCGGCCCGGCGGGACTGGCGATATTCTGCCGAAAATCCGCGCGGGCCGCGGGCGCCTCTGGCCCCGCCCCCCCGGCCCGGTCTATCAGCCGCGCCGAGCGAAACCACAACCGAGCCCCGGATGCCCCTGCCCACGCCGAAGTCCCCGACCGAACAAGACCCGACCGAACAGGGCCAGACCGGACCAAGCCAGACCAGAGCGGATCTTTCCGCGCGCGGCCCGACCGCCACCCTGCCCCACCTCTCGCGGATCCGGGCGGCGACGGGCGGGATCCTTGCGGCGGTCCTGCTTTCGGCCTGCGTCGGCGCGGGCCAGACCTCGGCGGGCGGCAGGGCGAGCGAATCCTTCCTCGCCACCTCGGGCGCGCCGATGCAGTGGGACCACCGCCCCGAAGCCGCCGAATGGACCGAAGAGGCCTTCGAGGCCGTGGCCGGGCGCGACCGGGAACTGGCCGGTCTGGTGCCCGAGGATATCGAGCACTGGTGCCCCGGCTACGAGACCGCCTCGCTGGACGAGCGCCGCGCCTTCTGGGTCGGGCTGATGAGCGCGGTCGCCAAGCATGAAAGCCGCTGGACGCCCGAGATCGAGGGCGGCGGCGGGCGCTATATCGGGCTGATGCAGATCTCGCCCACCACGGCACGGGGCCATGGCTGCGAGGCGACGTCGAAATCCGCGCTGAAGGACGGCGCCGGGAACCTGAGCTGCGCCGTCGACATCTTCGCGGGCAAGGTCGCGCGCGACGGCATGGTCGCGGGCGGCGGCAACCGGGGCGTCGGGCGCGACTGGGGCCCGTTCCGCAAGGCCGACAAGCGTGCCGAGATGGCGGCCTGGACCTCGGCCCAGCCCTATTGCGCCAAGGGCTGAGGGCTGTCGAAGGCTTGCGGCCCGGGACTGGGCCGTGAGGTTGGATCTGGGGCCGGGGCCTTGCGCCGGAGGCTTGAGGCCTGCGCCAAGGCCCGGGGTTCGCCCTTGATCGCGGCGCCGCTACTGCGCGAGATCGACCGGATGGTGTTGCTTGCCGGGACTTGACGCCAAGGACTGAGACCTGCGCCGGGTGCCTGCCGGGGATTTTGCACAAGCCCGGCATTTGCAAGACAGAGGCGGGCCGGGAGGCCCGCCGCGCTCAGCCCTCCAGCATCCGGCCCGCCATTTCCCTCAGGTCGCGGCTCAGCCCCGGCGCGGCAAGGATCCGCCCCAATTCGGCCCGCACCAGCGCCTGACGCGCCGCGTCATAGCGCGGCCATGTCTCGAAGGCGGTCGACATCCGCGCCGCCGTCTGCGGGTTCAGCGGGTCGATCTTCAAGAGCCAGTCGGCCAGCAGCCGATAACCCGCGCCGCTTTCATGATGAAAGCCCGCGTGATGGGCCGACAGCGCCCCGATCACGGCGCGGAAGCGGTTCGGCGTCTTCCAGTGGAACTCCGGGTGGCGGGTCAGCGCCTCGGTCACCCCGGCGGTGCGATCGGGCGCCGAGAAGGCGATCTGAAGCGCGAACCATTTGTCCATCACATTGCGGTCGGCCCGCCAGCGCGCCTCGAAGGCCGCGAGTTCCCCGGCCCCCGCGCCGATGTCGAGCAGCGCCGACAGCGCGGCGATGCGGTCGGTCATATTGCCCGCCGCCGCGAAAGCCGCCCCCGCCGCCGCGCCCCCGTCCAGCCGCGTCAGCAGCCCGAGCGCGGCATTGCCGAGCGCCCGCCGCCCGGCCTGTTCCGCATCCGGGGCATAGGCCGCGCCCGAAGCGCCCTGCGCGACCAGATCGGGCAGATCCCCGGCAAGCCCGCGCGCCAGATCCAGCCGCATCCCCCGCAGCGCCGCCCAGATCCGCGCCGGATCCGGCACCAGGCCCCGGGCATGGAGAAGCCCCGCCACCTCGTCCTGCGCGGGCAGCCGCAGCGCGAGCGCCCGGAATGCCGGATCGAGCGCGCCGTCGCGCACCAGCCCGGCCAGCGCCCGCACCCAGTCGGCGCTTGACACCTCCGCGCCCGCATCCCCTGCCACATCCCCGGCACCGACGATCCGCACCGCCAGTTCCAGCGCCAGCGCGCGCCCCGCCTCCCAGCGGTTGAACGGATCGCCGTCATGGGCCAGAAGGAAGGCGCGGGTGGCGTCGTCGATCTCGCGCTCCAGCACCACGGGCGCCGAAAAGCCGCGCAGGATCGAGGCCACCGGCTGCGCCACCAGCCCCTCGAAGCTGAAACTCTGCCGCGCCCGGGTCATCTCAAGCACCTGCGTCGGCAGAACCTCGTCCCCGTTCGGGCCGATCAGGCCGACGGCGATGGGGATCTGTTTCGCGCCCTTTTCCGGCTGGCCGGGCGTGGTCGGGTTTTCCTGCGTGAAATTAAGCGTGTAGCGACCGTCCTTCCAGTCCTCTGTCACCTTCAGGCGCGGGGTTCCGGCCTGGGAATACCACAGTTTGAACTGCGCCAGATCGCGGCCGGTGGCATCTTCGAACACCTCCAGCCAATCCTCGATCGTCGCCGCCCTACCGTCGTGGCGGGTGAAATACAACTCCAGCGCCGCATCATAGCCCCGATCCCCCACCAGCCGCCGGAGCATGCCGATCAGCTCGGCGCCCTTTTCATAGACGGTGGCGGTATAGAAATTGTTGATCTCGACGAAGCTCTCGGGCCGCACCGGATGGGCGAGCGGGCCCTGATCCTCGCGGAACTGGCGCGCGCGCAAAAGTGCCACATCCTCGATCCGTTTCACCGCCGGGCTGCGCATGTCGCCCGAGAACTGCTGGTCGCGGAAGACCGTCAGCCCCTCTTTGAGGCAAAGCTGGAACCAGTCGCGGCAGGTGATGCGGTTGCCGGTCCAGTTGTGGAAATATTCATGCGCCACGATGGCTTCGATCCGGGCGTAATCCTCGTCCGTCGCGGTCTCGGGGCTGGCGAGCACGAATTTGGAGTTGAAGATGTTCAGCCCCTTGTTCTCCATCGCGCCCATGTTGAAATCGTCCACCGCGACGATGTTGAAGACATCCAGGTCGTATTCGCGGCCGTAGACCTCTTCGTCCCACCGCATGGCGCGGATCAGGCTGTCCATGGCATAGGCGCAGCGGTCTTCGTCGCCCGGGCGCACCCAGACCGCGAGATCCACCGCGTGGCCCGAGCGGGTGGTGAACGCCGCCCGATGCGCGACCAGATCCCCGGCCACCAGCGCGAAAAGATAGGCGGGCTTCGGCCAGGGATCGTCCCATTCGGCCCAGCCCTTGCCGCTGCCCACGGGATTGCCGTTCGACAGCAGCACCGGAAAGGCCTCGGCCCCCGGCGCTTCGATGGGCGCCTCGATCCGCACCCGGAACGGCGCCATCACATCGGGGCGGTCGGGATAAAAGGTGATCTTGCGAAAGCCCTCGGCCTCGCATTGGGTGCAGAACATGCCGTTCGACATGTAAAGCCCCTCCAGCGCGGTATTGGCCTCGGGCGCAATCTCGACCTCGGTCTCCAGCGTGAAGGGGGCGGCGGGCAGATCCGCGGCGGGCAGGGTCAGTCCGGTGGCATCCGGCGTCACCGCCAGGTCGCGCCCGTCAAGGCGCAGCGCGATCAGCCGCAGCCCCTCGCCGTCGAGGCGCAGATCCTCGCCGCCGGGCCGCGCGGGATCGGGCGCCAGCCGCAGCCGCGCCAGCACCCGCGTCGCCCCCGGCGACAGCCGGAAGGTCAGCGCCACGCTTTCGACGCGGTGGCTGAAGGGCCGGTAATCGGCCAGATGGACGCGCCGGTCCACCTCGGGGGCCTCGGCTGGCGGAACATCGGCGATCGAGGCTTCTACCGGCGGGGCATCGGAACTGGCGTCGGACATCTCGGGCCTTTCTGCCCTGGCCTGTGGCGGCCGGGCCGGGTTACGGTGGGGCCGTGCGCGCGCCGGGGCCCGCTTGAACGCGGCCCGTCGCGGATCCGGCCTTTCGGCGGATGTGCCCCCGGGGAAACGCGCGCGCGCCCGGGATGCGATGGACGCAGCCTAGAACCTGCGGCGCCGGACACAAGGGGGCGAACGCCGCGCCCGACCCGCAATCCCCGGAAAAACCCCGCCTTTCCCGGCCCGCCCGCAATATGGCGCGCCCCGCCTTCAGGAAATCCGCAAAAGCGTTTCTGCCCCGCCCGGCCGCGATTTCCGCCCGGCTCGGGTTGCCTCGCGCGCATCGGCGCTCTTATGGTGCGCCCCGCAGATGCGAGAATCCCGAAAAGCTTCACCGGAGGATACCCGATGACCGCAGCAGCCGCCCATCCCGGCCGGATCGAGAAAGCCGGACTGGCCGTCGCGCCCGAACTCGTGGCCTTCATCGAGGAAAGCGCGCTTCCCGGCACCGGCATCACCCCCGGCGTGTTCTGGGGCGGGCTGGCGGGGGCCGTGGCCGATCTGGGGCCGAAGAACCGCGCGCTGCTGGCGCGCCGGGCCGAGATCCAGGCCCGGATCGACGATTGGCACCGCAGCCGCCGGGGCCAGCCCTTCGACCCCGCCGGATACGAGGATTTCCTTCGCGAGATCGGCTATCTCCTGCCCGAGGGCGAGGATTTCCAGATCGAGACCGCGAATGTCGACCCCGAGATCGCGCTGATCCCCGGCCCGCAACTGGTGGTCCCGGTGACCAATGCCCGCTATGCGCTGAATGCCGCAAATGCGCGGTGGGGCTCGCTCTACGATGCGCTCTACGGCACCGATGCGCTTGGCGAACCACCCCAGGGCAAGGCCTATGATCCGGCGCGCGGCCAGAAGGTGATCGACTGGGCGCGCAAGTTCCTCGATTCCGCCGTGCCGCTGGTGGGGGCAAGCTGGAAGGAGGCGCGCGGCTTCTCGATCAAGCAAGGCGGGCTCTCGGTCCGGCTGGGCGCGGGTTCGGCGCGGCTCGCCCAGCCCGAAAAGCTGGTGGGCTTCACCGGCGAGCCGGGGGCGCTGACCGCCTTCGTCCTGCGCAAGAACGGGCTGCATATCGTGGTCCAGATCGACGCCGAATCGCGGATCGGCGCCGCCGACCCGGCCCGGATCGCCGATATCCGGCTTGAGGCGGCGATTTCCGCGATCATGGATTGCGAGGATTCGGTCGCCGCCGTCGATGCGCCCGACAAGGTTCTGGCCTATTCCAACTGGCTCGGCCTGATGAAGGGCGACCTGGCCGAGGTGGTGGAGAAGGACGGACGAAGCTTCACCCGCGCGCTTTCGCCCGATCCGGTCTTCACCGCCTTTTCCGACGGCAAGGAGGCGGGCAGCCTGACCCTCAAGGGCCGCGCCCTGATGCTGGTGCGCAACGTCGGCCATCTGATGAGCAATCCCGCCATCCTCGATTCCGAAGGGCGCGAGATCGGCGAGGGCATCCTCGACGCCTTCGTCACCACGCTCTGCGCCATGCACGACCTGCGCAAGCAGGACGGGCTGCGCAATTCCGCCGCCGGATCGATCTATGTCGTGAAGCCCAAGATGCACGGCCCCGAAGAGGTGGCCTTCGCGGTCGAGATCTTCGACCGGGTGGAATCGGTCCTGGGCCTGCCCGCCAATACCGTGAAACTGGGCATCATGGACGAGGAACGCCGCACCTCGGCCAATCTCAAGGAATGCATCCGGGCGGCGAAAGCGCGGGTGGCCTTCATCAACACCGGCTTCCTCGACCGCACCGGGGACGAGATCCACAGCTCGATGGAAGCCGGGCCGATGCTGCGCAAGGGCGACATGAAGGGCGCGGCCTGGATCAAGGCCTATGAGGATCGCAACGTCGACATCGGCCTCGCCTGCGGGCTGCGCGGGCGGGCCCAGATCGGCAAGGGCATGTGGGCCGCCCCCGACCTGATGCACGACATGCTGGAGCAGAAGGTCGCCCATCCCAAGGCCGGCGCGAATTGCGCCTGGGTGCCCTCGCCCACGGCGGCGGTGCTCCATGCCACCCATTACCACCGCGTCGACGTCTTCGCCCGCCAGGACGAGATCGCCAGGGGCGGCCCCCGCGCCACCCTGGCCGATCTGCTGACCCTGCCGCTGGCCGAGGGCCGCAACTGGTCCGAAGCGGAAATCCGCGCCGAGGTCGAGAACAACGCCCAGGGCATCCTCGGCTATGTCGTCCGCTGGGTGGATCAGGGCGTGGGCTGCTCGAAAGTCCCCGACATCCACGACATCGGCCTGATGGAGGACCGCGCCACCTGCCGCATCTCGTCGCAGGCGCTGGCCAACTGGCTCCACCACGGCGTCATCACCGAGGACCAGCTCGAACGCGCCCTGCGCAAGATGGCCGGGGTGGTCGACCAGCAGAACGCGCAGGACCCCGCCTATCGGCCGATGGCGCCCGGCTTCGACGGCCCGGCCTTCCTCGCCGCGCGCGATCTGGTGCTGAAAGGTCGCGAACAACCCTCAGGCTATACCGAACCCCTCCTCCACGCCTGGCGCCTGCAACGCAAGGCCGAAGACTGACCCCCCCGCACACCGCGCGCCCCCCAAAAAACCGCCCATCCCCATTCTTCTTTGCAAAAATATCCCGGGGGTGAGGCGCCAAAGGCGCCGAGGGGGCAGCGCCCCCTCCCTTCCGCCGCCCTCACAGCCGCCTCACCCGATATCCAGCGCCAGGGCATGAACCCGCGCCGTCAGATCGCCAAGCGCCCGGTTCACCGCCCGGTGACGCTCGATCCGCGACATTCCGGCGAAAACCGCGGCACGGATTCGGATCGCGAAATGGCTCTCGCCGCTGCCGTCGTCGCCGCCATGTCCGGCATGGCGATGGCTCTCGTTGACCACCTCCAGCGCCTCGGGGGCGAAAGCCGCGCGCAGTCGCGCCTCGATCTCCTCGGCGACGCTCATCGCGGCCCCGCCCGCATTTCCATCCGCCTCATCACGGGCATTTTGACCATCTCCCCTTCAAATTCCCGTCGAAATCCCTAGACTTGGGCGCCCGAGTCGGGAAGCCCCTCCAAGGCCCCCTGCACGGCAGTCCAGCAAAGGGGCCCGCCAAATGGTCAGCAAATCGCCTTTCGATTTCGACATCCGCGTCAGCGCAGACAAGAAGCGCAAGGCTTCGGGCCGTCGCGGCCCGGCCGCCCCGGAACTGAGCGGCAAGGGCTGCGACTATCCCGGCTGCTCGAACCCGGGCCAGTTCCGGGCGCCGAAATCGCCCGATCTGCTGGATGAATTCTTCTGGTTCTGCAAGGATCACATCCGCGAATACAACCTGAAATGGAATTTCTTCAACGGCACCACCGATGAGGAATTCCAGAAATTCGTCGACAAGGACCGGGTCTGGGGCCGCGAGACCAAGCCCTTCTCGCGCAAGGACGACGGCAATGCCTGGGCGCGGATGGGGGTCTCCGACCCGATGCAGATCCTGGGCGAGAAGGCCACGATGAATCGCGGCGCCGCGCCCGCCTCGGGCGCCACGCGCAAGCTGCCCCCGACCGAAAGGAAGGCGATCGAGATCCTCGACGCCCGCGACACCATGACCAAGGCCGAGATCCGCAAGCAATACAAAAGCCTGGTCAAGGATCTTCACCCCGACATGAACGGCGGCGACCGCCGCGACGAAGAGCGCCTGCAAGAGGTGGTCTGGGCCTGGGACCAGATCAAGGACAGCCGCTATTTCCGGGATTGAGGCGGTCATGGAAGATAAGGCGGTCATGGAAGGCTGGAACGCCCTTCTCGCCCTGCGCCCCGATGTGGTGCTGTGCTGGCTTGCCACGGCGGATGGTGAATTCGGCGCCAGCACCTCTCCCAAGGAGATCTGGGCCCTGCCCGCGCCCGGTCGGCTGGTGATCGCCGACATCGCCTCGGGCCATTCGGTCGCGAACATCCGACGCGATCCGCGGGTCTGCGTCAGCCTGATCGACATCCTGCGCCAGCGCGGCTTCAAGCTTTACGGCCGGGCCGAGGTGATCGCCCCCGACGCGCAGCACTTCGCCCCGACGCGCAGCACTTCGCCCCGGCCGCGGCGCCGCTGCTGGCGATGACCGGCGGCGCCTATCCCCTGCGCCATGTCATCGCGGTGGAAATCTCTCGCATGGCGCCGATCGTCGCGCCCAGCTATGCGCTGTTTCCCGCCCGCTCGGTCGCCGGGCGGATGGCCGAGGCCCGCGCCGCCTATGGGCTGGCCCCCTCCCCCGACCGCGAACCGCCGCGCGACCCGGACCAGCAATAGCCCGATCATGCGGGCCCAATCGTGCCGGTTCGCCCCGCCTCCCCTTGCACGCCCGGACGGAATGATCCATGAACCGGAAGAAATTCCCCCAGTCCCGGACGCCTCCCATGCTCGACCAAGCCGTGAAACCCACCGAAGAAATCTCGGTCCGCGAGGTCTTCGGCATCGACACCGACATGAAGGTGAAGGGGTTCGAGGAACGATCCGACCGCGTCCCCGAGATCGACCCGACCTACAAGTTCGACCCCGACACCACGCTCGCGATCCTGGCGGGCTTCGCCTGGAACCGCCGGGTGATGATCCAGGGCTATCACGGCACCGGCAAATCCACCCACATCGAACAGGTGGCGGCGCGGCTGAACTGGCCCTGCGTGCGCGTGAACCTCGACAGCCACATCAGCCGCATCGACCTGATCGGCAAGGATGCGATCAAGCTCGAAGACGGCAAGCAGGTCACCAAGTTCCACGAGGGCATCCTGCCCTGGGCCTTGCGCAACCCGGTCGCGGTGGTCTTCGACGAATATGACGCGGGCCGGGCCGACGTGATGTTCGTGATCCAGCGCGTGCTGGAGCATGACGGCAAGCTGACGCTTCTGGACCAGAACGAGATCATCACCCCCCATCCCAGCTTCCGGCTGTTCGCGACCGCGAATACCGTGGGGCTGGGCGATACCACCGGGCTTTACCACGGCACCCAGCAGATCAACCAGGCGCAGATGGACCGCTGGAGCCTGGTCGCCACGCTGAACTACCTCAGCCATGACGCCGAAAGCGCCATCGTGCTGGCGAAGAACCCGCAATACAACACCGCCGAGGGTCGCAAGACCATCAGCCAGATGGTGACGGTGGCGGATCTGACCCGCACCGCCTTCGTGAACGGCGACCTCTCGACGGTGATGAGCCCGCGCACCGTGCTCAACTGGGCCGAGAATGCGCGGATCTTCCGCAATGTGGGCTATGCGTTCCGCCTGTCGTTCCTGAACAAATGCGACGAGCTGGAGCGCCAGACGGTCGCCGAATTCTACCAGCGCTGCTTCAATGAGGAACTGCCGGAATCGGCGGTCTCCACGGCGATGAAATAACAAAACCGCGCCATCCGGGCCGGGTTGCGGGGCGGCTTCGGCCGCCCTTGCCATGGGGGGGCGTCGCCCGGGGCAGAGGGCGCGGATCGTCTTTGCGCCCCGCCGGTCGGCCCGATGCGGGACCTCTGCCGCCCAGCTTCCACCTTGGCCGCGCCAGCGCCGCGTCTTGTCCACCGCCCGGCCCAGGACGGTTGTTCACCCTCAGCCCCTCGTGCTACCCCTCGGCCGCGACAGAGGAGTCCAGAATGCTGCGTCTTGCCGTTCTCGGGGCGTCGGTAAGCGCCCAGTCCGTCCATCATTCCACCGGGGCGGTCACCGGCTATACCGAAGTGCTGTGCCGCGACCACCTTGCCGATATCGGCGCCTCGACGCTTCGGCGCTTCACCTATCCCGGCAACCGCCTTTCCGACGGCGGCCTGGCGAAACTGGCCGAACTGCTGGAATGGCGCCCCGATGTCTGCCTGTTCGAGCCGCTGATCGAGGATGTCTCGCGCGGGACGCGGGCGACGGAGGAGGAGATCGCCTTCGTCTATGCCAGCCTGGTCGATGCCGGAATCGCGCCGATCACCCTGATGCTGCCGGTGCCCAGCCAGCGCCACCCCCGCGCCAACCCGGAATATGAACGCTTCCACCGCTTTTGCCGACGCCACTACCTGCCGGTGATCGAGGTCGACCTGACCGATGAGGGCCCGATCGAAGGGCGGTTCGTCAGCGTCCACACCACCCATGCGGGCGCGCGGATCTATGTCCGGCAGATCCTTGCCGGGATGGCCCGGATCGGCGATCCGCGCCGGGTGCTTCCGGGGTTGCGCGACCTGCCCCGGGCGCCCGACCTTCCGGTGCGGGTGACCCCGGTCGAGGCGGCATGGTCGCCCGAGCGGCGGGAGATGCGCCTTGGCCTGCGGGCGACCGGCGGCAGGACCACCAGGGCCCGCCTGGTCCAGCATCAGAAAATCGGCCCCGCCTCGCCTCTGCTGGATGTGGTGCTGCTGGACCACGGGCGCGAGGCGCAGCGCCAGACCGTCTCGGTCTGGGACCCCTACTGCCATTACCCGCGCGAATCCTATGTGACGCTTGCCACTTTCGCGCTGGAGCCGGGAATCCTTTACGATCTGTCGATCACGCAATCGCCGCAGGCGCCCAATCACGCCCGCGCCCGTCACCAGCCCGCCGCGCCCTGGCCGGACGATGCCGCCCGCGGGCTGGCGCCGCTCTCCGCCGCCTTCCTCGTGTCCGATGGCGATCTGGAGGAGACGCCGCCGCGGTGATCCGCAGGATCGGCGCGCGCCAGGAAACGGAAAAGGGCGGCCCCCCAACCTTCGGGAGACCGCCCTGAACCTTCGCCTGAACCCTCGAAGACCGCTTCGGTCAGCCGCGCGCGGCCTTGGTGGCCTTGGCCCACCAGGCGATGTCGTCGAGCAGCGCCTTGGCCGAGGCGCCGATCGAGCCCTCGATCTCCGAGAGATCGCCCGAGCCGCCGAAGCCCGGATGCACCTTGAAGAAATCCCCGCCGCCGATATGCACGGCGTTGCGCACCGGCACGCCTTGCAGCTCGACCGCGATCAGGCGCAGATGCTCGACCGCGCGCGCGCCGCCGGTGCCGCCGTAACCCACGGCGCCGAAAGGCTTCTTGGCCCATTCGACATAGGCCTGGTCCAGCGCGTTCTTCAGCACGCCGGTGACCGAATGGTTGTATTCGGCCACGGTGAAGATATAGCCGTCGAACTCCGCCAGCTTCTTCTGCCAGGCCACCGCGACCTCGTTCTGCGAGGGCGCCCAGGCGTTCGAGGCCACCTCGTCGAAGAAGGGCAGCGGATAGTCGCGCAGATCGACCAGTTCCACGTCCAGCTCGCCATGTTCGCGGGCCTTTTCGACGATCCATTTCGCCGGGATCTCGGCAAAGCGGGTCGGGCGGGTGGAGCCGATGATGACGGCGATTTTTGGTTTCGACATGGTCGTTGCTTCTCCTGGTTGCGGCGCGGGCCGGGGCCCGTCGCCCTTGATCGGCGGGCCGAGGCCGGACCGGCCCCGCACGGGCCGCTCCGCTTCGGTCCAACCCGGCGCCCGCGCCTCCGGTTCCCCCTTGGGGCCGGGCGGGCGCCCTGTTCGATGGGTCGATCATGCCCGGGGCGCCGATTCCGGGCAATTGCGCACAATGGCGGGCCGGTTGTGCGCCCCCGCACCCAGAAGAGGCTTTCGCCGCTGCCGGGCCGCGGCGCCACGCGAAGAGCCTGCCTTGCGAAGGCCCCGCGACAGCGGACGGCCTTGCCCCCGCCCGCGCGGGGTGCCATCTTCGCGCCATGTCGAAACCTGTCGAAAACCCCGCCGATCCGTTCAAGAAAGCCCTGGCCGAGGCTACGAGGGTCATGGCCGACGATCCCGAGATGACCGTGGCCTATTCGGTCGACCCGCCGGGGATGAACCGCGAGGGCCTGCGGCTGCCGCAGGTCTCGCGCCGCCTGACCCGCGACGAGGTGCTGCTCGCGCGCGGCACCGCCGATGCCTTCGCGCTGCGCCGCCGCCACCATGACGAGGCGCTGGCCGCGCGCTATGCCCCGGTGGGCGCACTGGCGCGCGAGATCTACGATGCGATGGAAACCGCCCGGGCCGAGGCGCTTGGCGCGCGCTTCATGCCCGGCACCGCGACCAATATCGACGCAAGGATCGGGCATGAGGCCGACCGCAAGGGCTATGCCCAGATCGGCCGGGCCGAGGATGCGCCGCTTGCCGTGGCGGCGGGCTATCTGGTGCGCCATCTGGCGACCGGGCGGCCCCTGCCGGGGGGGGCGCAGAACGTGCTCGACCTGTGGTCGGAAAAGCTGACCCGGGATGCGGGGGGCGCGCTTGCGGGGCTTGACGGCGCGCTGGACGACCAGGCCGCCTTCGCCCGCCTGGCGCGCCGGGTGATCGCCGATCTGGGCTATGGCGACCAGTTGGGCGACGATCCCGACCGCCCCGACGAGGACGAGGCCGGGGACGAGGCCGAAGAGGACCAGGACGCCCCCGACGACAATTCCCAGGACGAGGAGGAGGGCGGCGAGGAAGAGGCCAGCCCCGAGCGCAGCCAGGAGCAGGAACAGGATCAGTCCCAGGCCCAGGTCCGCATGGACGAAGAGGCCGACGCCGAATCCGGCGAGGAGACCGAGGTCCCCCAGGGCGAGGCCCCGCCCGAGCCCCCCGCGCCCGCGCCCTATTCCGACGCCGATCCGAACTACGCGGTCTATACCACCGATTTCGATGAGGAAATCCGGGCCGAGGATCTGGCCGAACCCGCCGAGCTTGAGCGGCTGCGCGCCTATCTGGACCAGCAGCTCGACCCTCTGAAGGGCGCGGTCGGGCGGCTCGCCAACAAGCTTCAGCGCAGGCTTCAGGCGCAGCAGAACCGCTCCTGGCTCTTCGATCTGGAGGAGGGCATCCTTGATGCGGGGCGGCTGGCGCGGGTGGTGGCCAATCCGACGACGCCGCTTTCCTTCAAATGGGAAAAGGACACCGAATTCCGCGACACCGTGGTCACGCTGCTGCTGGACAATTCGGGATCCATGCGCGGGCGGCCGATCTCGATCGCCGCGATCTGCGCCGATGTGCTGGCGCGCACGCTGGAGCGCTGCTCGGTCAAGGTCGAGATCCTGGGCTTCACCACCCGGGCCTGGAAGGGCGGGCAATCGCGCGAACGCTGGCTGGCGCAGGGCCGTCCGGCGGCGCCGGGTCGGCTGAACGACCTGCGCCACATCATCTACAAATCCGCCGATGCGCCCTGGCGGCGGGCGCGGGCCAATCTGGGCCTGATGATGAAAGAGGGGCTGCTGAAGGAAAACATCGACGGCGAGGCGCTGGAATGGGCGCATCGGCGCATGATGGCGCGGCCCGAGGCGCGGCGGATCCTGATGGTGATCTCGGACGGGGCGCCGGTCGACGATTCGACGCTGAGCGTCAATCCGGCGAGCTTCCTTGAAAAGCACCTGCGCGACGTGATCGCCATGGTGGAAAAGCGCCGCGCGGTGGAACTGATCGCCATCGGCATCGGCCATGACGTGACGCGCTATTACCAGCGCGCGGTGACGATCACCGATGTCGAGCAACTGGCCGGCGCGATGACCGAGCAACTGGCGGGGCTGTTCGACAAGGACCCGCGCGGCCAGCGCGGACGGCGGCGGGTGGCCTGAGGCCGCCGCCGCGCGCCCGGCGTGATCGGCGTGATCGGGGAAAGGGGCTTCCCCGGCTGGGCGGTGTGCCCTCCCCGCTCCTCCAAGGCATCAGGAAAAAGGCAGGTTTCCCGTGTTCCAGACCCCCGTGTTCCAGACCTTCGACAGCACCGCATCGCCCGAACAGGGGCCGCCCCGGCTGGCGGCCTTGCGGGCCGAACTGGCGCGTCAGGGGCTCGCCGGGTTTCTGGTGCCGCGCGCCGATGCCCATCAGGGCGAATATGTCGCCGCGCGGGATGAGCGGCTGCAATGGCTGACCGGCTTCACCGGCTCGGCGGGGTTCTGCATCGTGCTGCCCGGGGTCGCCGGGGTGTTCGTCGACGGCCGCTACCGCACCCAGGTCAAGGCCCAGGTCGATCTCGCGGCCTTCACCCCGGTGCCCTGGCCCGAGGTCAAGCCCGGCCCCTGGATCCGCGAGCATCTGGCCGAAGGCGTGATCGGCTTCGACCCCTGGCTGCACACAAGGGCCGAGATCGACGCCATCGCGGCGGCGCTAAGCCCGGGCGGCGTCACGCTGCGGCCGGTGGCGAATGCGGTGGATGCGATCTGGCCGGACCGGCCGCCCGGGCCGGGGGCGCGGGCCTTCCCTCACCGCGAAGATCTGGCCGGGGAAAGCCATGGCGCCAAACGCGCGCGGCTGGCGGCGGAACTGCGCGAACGGGGCGAGCGGGCGGCGGTCCTGACCCTGCCGGATTCGATCTGCTGGCTGTTGAACATCCGGGGCGGCGACGTGCCGCGCAATCCGGTGGTGCAGGCCTTCGCCATTCTCCGCGACGACGGCTCGGTCCTGCTTTTCGCCGATGAGGCGAAATTCGACGCCGGGCTGCGCCACGATCTGGGGCCCGAGGTCACGCTTGCCCCGCCCGGGGATTTCGCGCCCGCGCTGCGCGGGCTGAGCGGCCCGGTGCGGCTGGACCAGGGCAGCGCGCCGCTGGCGGTGGCGCTGGCGCTGGAAGCGGCGGGCGTGGCGATCACCTGGGGCGAGGATCCCTGCCGCCTGCCCAAGGCCCGCAAGAACCCGGCCGAGATCGCGGGCATGCGCGAGGCGCATCTGCGCGACGGCGCGGCCATGGTCGAATTCCTGTGCTGGCTGGAGCGCGAGGCGCCGGGCGATCTGACCGAAACCGCCGTGGTCTCGGCGCTCGAAGGGTTTCGCCGCGCCACCAACGCCTTGCACGACATCAGCTTCGACACGATCTGCGGCGCGGGCCCGAACGGCGCCATCATCCACTACCGGGTGACCACCCAGACCGACCGCGCCCTGCGCGCGGGCGAATTGCTGCTGGTCGATTCCGGCGGGCAATATCCCGACGGCACCACCGACATCACCCGGACCCTCGCCATCGGCGATCCGGGGGACGAGGCGCGGGCCTGCTATACCCGGGTGTTGCGCGGGCTGATCGCGATCAGCCGGGCGCGCTGGCCCGCGGGCCTTGCGGGCCGCGACCTGGATCCTTTGGCGCGCTTTCCGCTCTGGGTCGCGGGGCTGGATTTCGACCATGGCACCGGGCATGGCGTCGGCGCCTTCCTGTCGGTGCATGAGGGGCCGCAGCGGATCTCGCGCGTCTCGGAGGTCGCGCTGGAGCCGGGCATGATCCTGTCGAACGAGCCGGGCTATTACCGCGAGGGCGCCTTCGGGATCCGGCTGGAGAACCTGATCGTGGTGCGCGAGGCCTCGGCGCTTGGCGATCTGCGGCGGCAGTTCGATTTCGAGACCCTGACCTGGGTGCCCTTCGACCGCCGCCTGATCCTGACCGCGATGCTTTCGGGCGAAGAGCGCGCCTGGCTGGACGGCTATCACGCCGGGGTGCTTGAGCGGATCGGGCCACGGCTGGGGCCCGAGGCGCAGGCCTGGCTTCGCGCGGCCTGCGCGCCGATCTGAGGGGCGCTCCGAGGGGCGGGCGAGGCCAAAGGCGGAACGGCGGCGGGCGTCTTCGGATGCGCCCGTTCGGATGCGCCCTCGGCGCCGGGGCGACGGGCCGGAACCCCGGCCCGGGCCGTTACCGCACCCATGACGGCGCTGCCGCCAAACCCTCACCAGAGGCCGCTCGCGAAAACCGGCCTTTCGCGAGCGCCCCCGTTCAGCAGGGCCAGAGCGCCGAGGGGCCGATGGCGGGATGGCGCAGCAGCGCGCCCGGCTCGATCCCCAGTTGCGCCGCCAGCCCGCCGTTGATCTCAAGCACGAAGCGCACGCCCTCGCCGCCATCGATCGGGGTGCGGTCCAGCGGCACCGCCTCGGCATGGACCCGCGTCACCCGCCCGAAGGCGTCGGCGAAGACCATGTCCAGCGGGATCAGCGTGTTCTCCATCCAGAAGGCCACCGGCCGCGGGCTTTCATAGACGAAAAGCATCCCCGCCCCGGCAGGCATCGACTCGCGGTGCATCAGCCCGAGCGCCCGGCTCTCGGCGGTGTCGGCGATCTCGACGACGAAGCTCTGACGCCCGGTCGCCCAGCCGATGTCGACGCGGTCGGTGGCGCAGGCGGCAAGCGCCGGGGTGTCGGTGGTCTCGGCCCGGGCGGCGGCGGGCGGAATGGCGGCAAGCAGCGCCACGAGCAGCGCGGCAAGGCAACCGCGCAGCGCGGCAGCGCGGCCGGGCAGTCCGGCAAAGCGGTCGCTCATCGGCATGGCAAAGCCCCCTGCCGCGCGGCAAAATGACCACCCGGCATGAGGAGACAACCGCGCAGCATGGCAAGGCCCTGCGCAGCCCGGCAAAGCGACCGGCCGCCCCCAAAGGACGACCTTGCAAGCCGCCCGTCGGCGCGCGGCAAGCCGCGCGACCGCGCCGCCGCCATGCCGCGCCCGCAAGGCAAGCGACCGCCGCCGCCGGATCGCAGCGGCGACGCCGGATCCGCCGGAGCGGACGGCAAAAGGGTCATATCGGCATCCATGCCAGACGCGCCTCCCTGAAGGTTTCCCCGCAAGGATGCCACCCCCGCCGCCGAAAGACCAGCCGCCGGACAGGCAGGGACGCGCCCCCGGACAGGGTCCGGGAGGGCTCCAGGAACGATTTCCACAGGAAGATCCCGCAGGAAGATCCGGGGCCCGCGCGGCCGGGCTCAGGCCTCTTGCCCGGCCCGCGCCTTCACCGCGCTTTCCCAGCTCAGCACCTGCACCGCCATGCGGCCCCGGCGCCCCTCGACCACCCGCAGCGCCACCGCCTCGCCCGATCCCAGATCGGCGAAACCCGAGACGCGCAGCACCTCGACATGAATGAACACGTCCTCGGGACGCCCGAAGACATTGGCAAAGCCGAAACCCTTGGCCTTGTCGAACCATTTGACGCGCGCAGGCTCCATCTCGAGCCCGAGCAGATCCTCGGTCGACACGACGCCCGCTTCGTCTCCAAGCGGAACCAAGCCGCCTTCCGGCGGCTCGATCTTCAGAACCTCAACCGCCTGAACGCCGCGCGAGGTGGTCTGGATCCGCACCGTGATTCCCGCACCGTCCGCGACCGAGCTTTGCCCGAAATTGCGCAAGACATTGGCGTGCAACAGGATGTCGGCATTGGTATTATCTGATACGATGAAGCCAAAGCCCTTGGCCGGATCAAACCACTTCACCCGGCCCTGCAACAACTGCACGGCCTTCTCTTCTTCCGTCATAGCAAGAGCTATCTCCCCAGATTAAGCCCCGTTCGTGTTGATGCGGCTTTCGAAGGGTAAGGTTCAAGAGGAAATCGTAACATCCCGGAATAATAGTTTACCACGCAACCGTAATCATGGATTCAAACGCTGGATCCCCCAGGGCGCGTCCAGTCCCGTCCGGGTCCAGCGGAAGCGGTCGTGCAGGCGGAAATTGCCGTCCGCCCAGAACTCGATTTCCACGGGATGGATGCGGAATCCGCCCCAATGCGGCGGGCGTTTCGGCATCGGTCCCTGGCGCAGCGTAACCTTCGCGACCTCGGCCATCAGCGCCTCGCGCGAGGCCAGCGGAAGGGATTGCTGCGAGGCCCAGGCCCCCAGCCGAGACTTCAGGCTTCTGCTGTCAAAATAGGCATCCGCCTGCGGACCATCCTCACGCGAAACCAGGCCGCGCACCCGAATCTGCCGCCGCAGACTTTTCCAGTGCAGAACGAAGGCAGCTTTGCCTTCACCTTGGGCAATCGCCTCGGCACTGCCGATCTCCCGCGCCTTCACCGAATTGTAATTGGTGTAGAAGACGAAGGCGTCGGCCTCGATCTCCTTGAGCAGAACCATCCGCACATTGGGCAGGCCGTCGGCATCCGCCGTGGCAAGGGCGATGGCGTTGGGATCGTTGATCTCGCTGGTCTCGGCCTCGGCGAGCCAGCGGCGCGCGATGGCGAAGGGATCCGCGCCCGCGAAGATCCCCGACCGCGCGGGCGGCGCCTCCGCGGATTGTTGCCGATCCGGCGCCCCGCCCTGCGCCCCGTCCCCTGCCCCGACCATCGCCTGTCCTTTCGTCCTTTACGGGCCGCCCCGCCTCTCCGGCGCGCGCCGCCCCGCCCCCGCCCGCAACCCTTGCGGCAGACCGCCTTTGCGCCTAAACACCGGGCTCAACGTGCCGTAAGGGTGGGCGAGGGAAACGGAATGTCAACCGGACTGATGGCAGGAAAGCGCGGCCTGATCATGGGCCTTGCCAACGACAAGTCGATCGCCTGGGGCATCGCCCAGGCCCTGGCCGCGCAGGGGGCCGAGCTTGCCTTCTCCTATCTCGGGGATGCGCTCAAGAAGCGGGTGGAGCCGCTGGCGGCCAGCCTTGGAACGCCGCTGCTCTACGAATGCGACGTGGCCAGCGAGGAAAGCCTCGACGCGCTGTTTGGCGCGCTGGAGGCGAAATGGGGCAAGCTCGATTTCGTCGTCCATGCCATCGGATTTTCCGACAAGAACGAATTGCGCGGCCGCTATGCCGAGACCAGCCGCGCCAATTTCCTGATGTCGATGGACATCTCGGTCTACAGCTTCACCGCCGTCGCGCGGCGGGCGGGGGCGCTGATGGGGCCTGGCGGCTCGATCCTGACGCTGACCTATTACGGCGCCGAAAAGGTCATGCCGCATTACAACGTGATGGGCGTGGCCAAGGCCGCGCTGGAGGCTTCCGTCAAATACCTGGCCGAGGATTTCGGCCGCGACGGCATCCGGGTGAATGCGATCAGCGCCGGGCCGATCAAGACGCTGGCCTCGTCGGGGATCGGCGATTTCCGCTATATCCTGCGCTGGAACGAGCTGAACTCGCCCCTGCGGCGCAACGTGACCCAGGAAGAGGTCGGCAAGGCCGCGCTTTATCTGCTGTCGGATCTCGGCTCGGGCACCACGGGCGAGAACCTCCATGTCGATGCGGGCTATCATGTCGTGGGCATGAAGGCGATCGACGCCCCGGACATCGACATCGTGACGGGCCGCAAGGAGTGATCCCGGCCGCCGCCCTCGCCTTCGCGGGGCGCGCGCGCCTCGCCGCCGCGCGCCGCCCGGGGCCTGCGGTGGGGATGGCGGCGCGGATGGCGGCGCGAATCGAGGGGCTGCGCAGCGGCATGCCGCTGATGGCGGGGACCGGCGCGGTGTTCTGCGCCCTGGCGGCGATGCCCAGGCCGACCGCCCTCTTCGCCGTCGCCCCATGGACGCTTAAGATCTTCGGCGCGGCCTGTCCGCTGTGGATGGCCTGGGGGCGTACCCGCGCCCCTCTGGATATGCGCCCCCTGCCCCGCCGGGGCCTCTCGGCCTTGCGACCCCGGCTTGCCACTCCCGAACCGGCGGCGATGCTCCGCGCGATCTTCCTCGGCCCCCGGCTCGGCCCCCTGCCGCCGGGCGGCGCGCCTCGTGCCCATGCGGCGGCGCCCGCGAGGATGTTTCGCGACGAGACGCCGTGGAACGGCATCGTCGCGCGGATCTGCCCGCCCGAGCCCACCCGCACGGGCCCTATCGGCCCCAAGACCGAGATCGACCGCAGCCTCGCGGGAATGGGCGCCCTTCCGCGGATCGGGATCGCCGCGCCCTGAACTTCACGCCCCGCAGATATCGACCCGCCGCCACCCGCAACGACAGAGAGGACCGCATGGCCGCCGCAGATCGCCTTCCGCATGAGAAAGGGTTCCATGTCAGTTGGGACCAGATCCATCGCGATGCCCGGGCCTTGTCCTGGCGGCTCGACGGTCGCGGGCCCGGCGAAGGCGGGCAATGGCGCGCCGTGGTCGCGATCACCCGGGGCGGACTGGTTCCGGCAATGATCGTCGCGCGCGAACTCGACATCCGCGTGATCGACACGATCAGCGTGAAATCCTACAACCACCAGGCCCAGGTCGAGGCGCAGGTCACCAAATCGCCCCAGGCCGAGCTGATGGGCGACGGCTCCGGCATCCTGGTGATCGACGATCTGGTCGATTCGGGGAAAACGCTGGAACTGGTGCGGCGGCTCTATCCCAAGGCGCATTTCGCCACCGTCTATGCCAAGCCCCATGGCCGCCCGCAGGTCGACACCTATATCACCGAGGTCAGCCAGGACACCTGGATCTTCTTCCCCTGGGACATGGCGCTGCAATATGTGCAGCCCTATCGCGGCGCGGATTGAAGCAAGGGGGCGCCGCCCCCTCGGCCCTTGCGGGCCTCACCCCCGGGATATTTCTGCCAAGATGAAGACGAAGCATCTGGTCTTTCATCTTGGTCCAAATATCCTCGGGGGAGCGCCCTGAAAGGGCGCCGGGGGCAGACAGCCCCCGTCCCGGTTTGCCACAAGCCCGAACGGATCCGCTTGATGCCCCTGCCCCTGAACCCCGCCTTCGCCACGACCGACGCCCCTCCGGTGATGGAGGCGCGGCGCTGGATCCAGGGCAAGAGCTTCGACCCCGCCCGCCCCCTGATCAACGTGAGCCAGGCCGCCCCGGTCGAAAGTCCGCCGCTCGGGCTGCGCGAGGCCCTGGCCGCGGCCGCGCTCGACGATCCGCAGGCGCATCTCTACGGCCCCGTCCTGGGGATGGGCGCGCTGCGCGAAGAGATCGCGGAGCAGTTTTCCCTGGCCTATGGCGGAAGGATCCTGCCTGCGCAGGTCGCGATCACCCAGGGCTGCAACCAGGCCTTCTGCGCGGTGATGGCCACGCTCGCGGGACCGGGGGACGAGGTGATCCTGCCCACGCCGTGGTATTTCAACCATCGCATGTGGCTCGACATGAACGGGGTGGCCACGGTTCCCCTCGACAGCGGCGAGACGCTGGTTCCCTCGGCCGGGGCCTGCGCCGCGCTGATCACCCCTCGGACCCGGGCCATCGTGCTGGTCACCCCCAACAATCCGGGCGGGGTCGAATATCCGGCGCCGGTCCTGGCCGAATTCCGCGACCTTGCCCGCCGCCACGGCCTCGCCCTGATCGTGGACGAGACCTACCGCGATTTCGACAGCCGCCATTCTGCCCTGACCGGCGGGCGCCCGCACGACCTGTTTCAGGATCCCGCCTGGGACGAGGTTCTGATCCAGCTTTACAGCTTTTCCAAGGCCTACCGGCTGACCGGGCATCGCGTCGGCTCGATCACCGCCTCGCAGGCGCGGCTGGCCGAGGTCGAGAAATTCCTCGACACCGTGGCGATCTGCCCCTCTCAGCTTGGCCAGATCGGCGCGCTCTGGGGGATGCGCAACCTGTCGCAATGGGTGGCGGGCGAGCGCGACGAGATCCTTGCCCGCCGCCGCGCCATGATCGAGGGCTTCGCCGCGCTGGAGGGTTGGCGGCTCTTGGGTTGCGGCGCCTATTTCGCCTATGTCGAGCATCCCTACGACATGGCCTCGGACGTTTTGTGCAAAAGGCTGGTCGACGATTGCGCGCTGCTGATGCTGCCCGGCACCATGTTCCAGCCCGAAGGATCCGCGGCCGGGCGGCGCCAGATCCGCATCGCCTTCGCCAATATCGACGCCACCGGCATCGCCGAGATGTTCGCCCGGCTGTCGGCCTTCCGGCCCTGAGAGCGGCGGGCGGTCTGGCCTGCCCATCTTGCCCCGCCCCCGCCTTCCCTCTAGACAGTCCGGGAACTGGACGGGAAGCAAGGCGGGGCCGGGCATGGCGAAGGCGCGAGAGGCGAAGGCGGGATCGGACGACGGAGGCGAGCGGAAAAAGCCCGCGCGCGGCAAGCAGGCCGCGACCTGGGGCGTCACCGCGCTTCTGATCCTGGGCCTTGGCGGTTTCGGCGCGTCGAGCTTCGGCACCACCGTCTCGACCATCGGCACCGTGGGCGACACCCGCATCACCACTCGCGAATATTCGCGGGCGCTTTACCAGCAATCCTCGGCGATCACGCAGCAGTTCGGCATGGCTTTCGGCGTCCAGGACCTTCTGGCGCTCGGCCTGGGCGAGCAGGTGCTGTCGGAGCTGGTCTCGCAGGCGGCGCTGGACAACGAGGCCTGGTCGGTGGGCGTCTCGGTCGGCGATGCCACGGTGGCGACCGAGGTGATGCGCTCAAGCTCGTTCACCGGGGCGACCGGCGGCTTCGACCGCACGGGCTACCGCCAGTCGCTGCAGCAGAACGGCTGGACCGAGGCGGAATTCGAAGCCTCGGTGCGCCGCGACATCTCGCGCTCGCTTCTGTCGGCCTCGGTCGCGGGCGGGACCAGGGCGCCTGCGGCGCTGGTCGATGCGCTTTACCGTTTCGAGGCCGAGCGGCGGGGTTTCTCGCTTCTGCGGCTTGGGCCGGGCGATCTGGCCGAACTGCCCGCCCCGGCGGACGAGGCGGCGCTTCGGGCCTATTACGACGCCAATCCCGAGGCCTTCACCCGCCCCGAATCCAAGCGTATCCAATATGCGATGCTGCTGCCCGCGATGCTTGCGGGCGACCAGCCGGTCGATGAACCCGCGCTGGAGCAGCTTTATCAGGACCGCATCGCCGAATTCGTCGTGGCCGAGCGGCGGCTGGTCGAGCGGCTGGTCTATCCCGACGAGGCCGCCCGCGATGCCGCCCTGGCCGCCCATCAGGCCGGGACCGGGTTCGAGGCTCTGGTCGAGGCGCGCGGCCTGACCATGATCGCGGTCGACATGGGCGATGTGAGCGAGCCCGAACTGGGCGCGGCGGGGGCTGCGGTCTTCGCGGCGGCGGAGGGCACGGTCGTCGCGGCCGAAACCCCGCTGGGGCCCGCGCTGTTCCGGGTGAACGGCACGCTTCCGGGCGAGGAGGTCAGCTTCGAGGAGGCCCGCGCGCAACTGGCCGAGGAGATCCAGGCCGAGGCCGCGCGGCGCGAGATCGCGGCGCGGGTCGACGAGATCGACGACCTGCTGGCCGGGGGAGAATCGCTCGATTCGCTGGCCGGGCTGATGGGGATGGAATACGGCACGCTCGATTACGCGGCCGCGCTTCAGGGCGATCATGTGCTTGAGGGCTATTCGGCCTTCCGCCAGGCCGCCGAGGCGGTGGCCGAGGGCGATTTCGCCGAAGCGGTGCTGCTGGACGACGGCGGCGTGGTCGCCATCGAATATGTCGAGACCCTGCCTCCTGCCCCCATCCCCTTCGACGAGGCGCGCGAGGCGGTGAACGACGCGCTGGAGGGCGCCCGGCTGGCCGAGGCGCTGGCCACGCGCGCCGAGGCGATCAAGGCGGCGGTCGAGGGCGGCGCCTCGCTTTCCACCCAGGGCATGGTCGAGGTCACGCGCGAGATCGCCCGCTCGGGCGCGATCGCCAATGCGCCCGCGACGCTGATCGGGGACATCTTCGCCATGGAACCGGGCGATCTGCGGGTGATCGTCTCGGGCGATTTCGTCGCGGTCTTGCGGCTCGACCAGATCCATGCCGCCGCCGAGACCGGCGAGGCGGCCGATGCGGCGCGCGACGATCTGGCCCGCAATCTTGAAACCGCGCTGGCGCGGGATGCGCTGACGGCCTTTACCGATGCCAGCGCGCGCGCGGCGGGCATTTCCATCGACCAGAACGCGATCAATCTGGTGAATGCGAGCCTGCAGTAAGATGACCCTCGAACCCGCCTTCGACGCCTTCGAAAAAGCCTGGGGCCAGGGCAGGAACCAGATCGTCTGGACCCGGCTGGCGGCCGATCTGGACACGCCGGTCTCGCTCATGCTCAAGCTGGCCGAGGCGCGGGCCGAGACCTTCATGCTCGAATCCGTCACCGGAGGCGAGATCCGGGGCCGCTATTCCATCGTCGGCATGAAGCCCGACCTGATCTGGCGCTGCCGGGGCAAGGCCTCGGAGATCAACCGCCAGGCCCGGATCGAACCCGGGGAATTCGCCCCGCAGCCCGGAGATCCGCTGGAGAACCTGCGCGCGCTGATCGCCGAATGCCGGATCGACATGCCCGAGGGCCTGCCCGCCATGGCGGCGGGGCTGTTCGGCTATCTGGGCTATGACATGATCCGCCTGGTCGAGGATCTGCCCGATGTGAACCCCGATCCGATCGGCACGCCGGATGCGGTGCTGCTGCGGCCTTCGGTGGTGGCGATCCTGGACGGCGTGCGCGGCGAGGTGATCCTGGTCTCGCCCGCCTGGGCGGCGAGCGGGCTGTCGGCCCGCGCCGCCTATGCCCAGGCCGCCGAGCGGGTGATGGAGGCGCTGCGCGATCTGGACCGCACGCCCGGGGGGGCAAGCCGGGCAATGGACGGCGCGGCGCTGACCGGGCCATTGGTGTCGAATTTCGCGCCCGAAGCCTATCGCGCGGCGGTCGAGAAGGCCAAGGGCTATATCCGAGCGGGCGATATCTTCCAGGTCGTGCCCTCGCAACGCTGGACGATGGATTTCGCGCTGCCGCCCTTCGCGCTCTACCGCTCGTTGCGGCGGACCAACCCTTCGCCCTTTATGTTCTTCTTCAATTTCGGCACCTTCCAGGTCGTCGGCGCCAGCCCCGAGATCCTGGTGCGGCTGCGCGACGGCGAGGTGACGGTGCGCCCGATCGCGGGCACGCGCAAGCGCGGCGCGACGCCCGCCGAGGATCGCGCGCTGGAGGAGGACCTACTGTCCGACCAGAAGGAACTGGCCGAGCATCTGATGCTGCTGGACCTGGGCCGCAACGATGTGGGCCGGGTGGCGAAGCCCGGCACGGTGCGGCCGACCGAGAAGTTCATCATCGAGCGTTATTCCCATGTGATGCATATCGTCTCGAACGTGGTGGGCGAGATCCGCGACGGCGAGGATGCGCTCTCGGCCCTGCTGGCGGGCCTGCCCGCGGGCACGGTCTCGGGCGCGCCCAAGGTGCGCGCGATGGAGATCATCGACGAGCTGGAGCCCGAGAAGCGCGGCGTCTATGGCGGCGGGCTTGGCTATTTCGCCGCCAATGGCGAGATGGATTTCTGCATCGCGCTGCGCACGGCGGTGATCAAGGACGAAAAGCTGTATATCCAGGCCGGGGGCGGCGTGGTCTATGACAGCGATCCCGAGGCCGAATACCAGGAAACGGTGAACAAGTCCGGCGCCCTGCGCCGCGCCGCCGAGGAGGCGGGGCTTTTCGCCGGGGGCGGTCCGGGGCGCGGCAACGGCTGAGGCTTGTCGGCGGGGGCTTGGGCCCTCCTCGAGCGGCGGGCGGTTTTCGTTGGGGGGCAGGAAGGGGGCGCTGCCCCCTCGGCGCCTTTGGCGCCTCACCCCCGGGATATTTTTGCAAAGAAGAAATGGGGTGGGTTCCGGGTTCGGTGCGGTGTCCCTTGATTGGTGGGGTTTTGCATCCTGCTGCCCGCGATTGCCGGAGTGTTCGTCGACGGGCGCTATCGCATCCGGGTCAAGGCCCAGGTCTAGGGGCCGCGGGTGCTGCCTTGGCGGTGGCGCGGGGGGAGCGGAGGCGCGGGTGCGGTGTGATATGGGCGTGCGGGCTTCGCGCTGCAGGTTGAGGGCTGTGTCCGGCATGTCCTGAACCGTGCCGGTTCTGGGGCGGATCGGGTGGAATCTGGGGCGCTGTCCGTCATGGCGGGGGCGGGATTCTGTTCTGCGGCTTGTGGAGCATGGTTCGGAAATCGGTATGCCTGGAGCCGGAGCGCGGCCATCGGGGCAGGAGGTTTAGGGTCGTCGCTGCGCGCATGTTTTATTTTCAGGGACATGATTGCGCGGCCAGGGCCGATCCGGGCACCGTGGGGGAGAGAAGGCGGGCGGGAGATTCGGCCTTTGCAGCAGAGCCCCGGAGCGGGGAGACGGGTGCTTCGATGCGGCCGGTTTGTCGGGGGCCCGTGGTCGGGGGGCCCGTGGTCGGGGGGCCCGTGGTCGGGGGGGCCTGTGGTCGGGGCGCCTGTGGTCAGGCGCCGGGTGGAGCGTTTTCGCGCCCCCGGGGCGATGAACGCCCCATGGATCGGGCGGGGCGCTTTGCCGGAGCAGCGCGGGTCGGCGATTGCGGCAGCGGGTCAGCCCGCCGCCTTTTCCTCGATCCGCGCTGCGAGCGCCTCGGCACGGGCGGCGATTTCGGCGAGGGTTTCGGGCACCTGGGGCGGGATGACCGGCACTTCGACGGTGACCGGATCGGGCGCGGGCCGGGCCTCGAGCGCGGCGATGCTTTCGCGCAGGCTGCGCAGCTCATCCTCCAGCGCGGCGGTCTTGTCCGCCAGCATCAACCCCGCCATCAGAAGCATCTTCGA
Source organism: Pseudogemmobacter sonorensis (assembly GCF_042762395.1). Classification (NCBI taxonomy): domain Bacteria; kingdom Pseudomonadati; phylum Pseudomonadota; class Alphaproteobacteria; order Rhodobacterales; family Paracoccaceae; genus Pseudogemmobacter; species Pseudogemmobacter sonorensis. The sequence continues at coordinate 156,273 of NZ_JBEFZE010000001.1, read as the reverse complement.
TTCGGGCAGCCGCCCCATCGCGGCGACCAGGGGCTGGGCCTCGGCATCCAGAAGGCCCGCCGCGGCGCGCAGGAAATGCTCTTCTCCGGGCTGGCAGGAGACGGTGAAATTCCGCGCGCCGATAGTGACTTCGATCTCAGGCATCGTCGGCCTCCAGGGCTTTGGCCGCGGGCATGGCGCCTTCGTCCGGCAGGGATTGGGCGGGCGGGGTTTCGGCCGCCGTCAGATGGGCGTCGAGCGCGGCGGAGATATCGTCGAGTTCGGCGATTTCGGAAAACCGGGTGGCGCGCAGGGCGTCGAGTTCGGCCAGCAGCGCGCGGTTGATCAGCGAGGGGTCCGAGAGCGCCTCGGCCCCGGCCTCGCGCAGGCGGCGCAATTCCTCGCCAAGCGCGAAGGTGGCGCGGCGCATCCGTTGCAGCTCCAGCCCCTGGATGTCGTTGATATGGATGAGGCGGGCGAGCTTTTCTTCCTGTTCGGCGCGCAGCCGGGCCTCGGATTCGCGCGCCTCGGCAAGGCGCTGGCGCAGGCGCGAGATGACGAGGCCCTCGGCCTCCGGCGCGGGCCCAGGGGAAGGCAGCGGCGCGTCCTCTGCGCCATCGGGGGGCGTATCTTCCGCCGCCGCCTCGGGCTCGGGCTCGACCTTGGGCGCGGGCTCGACCTTGGGCGCGGGTTCGGGCGGTGTCGCGGGGAGGGGTAGGGCCTCGATCCCGAGGCCGATCCGCTCCAGCGCGGCGGCGATCCGCCGCTCAAGTTCCACGATCTCCTGCATCCGCCACCCCTTCCTGCACCTCTTGCCGCCTCCCGCCCCGCAGCCGGGTCCCGCCGGGCCGGGCGCGGAGGGCGGACCCGGACCTGTCGGGGCCCCGGTCGCGGGGCCGTCGCCGCCCCTTCTCCGCCCAAGGGTAACGCAAGCGAATCGACCGCGAAAGCCCCCCGGCGCCGGTTTGGCGCGAATCCGGCCCCTCACCGCCCCGGCCCCTGCCCCTTTCCCGCCAAGGCCTTGGGGGCCGTCCCGGCTCTTCGCTTGATCTTGCGCGGCGCCATGGGCTAAGGGGCGCGCAGGTTCCAGCCCCGGATGAAGGACGCGCCCCGTGGATATCGAACAGATCCGAGCCCGCCACCCCGACCATTGGATGCGTGCAAGCGCCATCCGCGCGCTGACGCTCGATGCCGTCGCCGCCGCCAGTTCGGGCCATTCCGGCATGCCGATGGGCATGGCCGACGTGGCGACCGTGCTTTTCGAGAAACATCTGAAATTCGATCCCAAGGCGCCGCGCTGGCCGGACCGGGACCGGTTCATCCTGTCGGCTGGCCATGGCTCGATGCTGATCTATGCGCTGCTGCATCTGACCGGATACGAGGATGTCACGCTCGACCAGATCCGAAGCTTCCGCCAATGGGGCGCGATCACGGCGGGCCATCCCGAATACGGCCATGTCGCGGGGGTGGAGACGACGACCGGCCCCTTGGGCCAGGGCATCTCCAATTCCGTGGGCTTCGCCATGGCGGAAGAGAACCTGCGCGCCCGCTACGGCGCCAAGGTGCAGGACCATTACACCTATGTCATCGCGGGCGACGGCTGCCTGATGGAGGGCGTCAGCCAGGAGGCCATCGGCATCGCCGGGCGCCAGAAGCTGTCGCGGCTGATCGTGCTGTGGGACAACAACGACATCACCATCGACGGCAAGGTCTCGCTTTCCGACGTGACCGACCAGCGCGCGCGTTTCGCGGCCTCGGGCTGGGACGTGTTCCATTGCGACGGCCATGACCCCGAGGACATCGACCGCGCGATCACCGCCGCCAAGGCCAGCCCCGGCCCGGCGCTGATCGACTGCAAGACCCATATCGCGCTTGGCCATGCCGCGCAGGACACGTCGAAAGGCCATGGCGCGCTGACCGACAAGGCCCAGCTTCAGGCCGCCAAGGATGTCTATGGCTGGACCGGCGGCCCCTTCGAGGTGCCCGCCGAGATCAAGGCCTGGTGGGAAGGCCTGGGGCGGCGCGGCGCCGAGGCCCGCGCGGAATGGGAGAGCCGGCTGGCCGCCCTGCCCCAGGGCAAGCGCGCCGAATTCGAGCGGATCTTCTCGGGCGAGGCGCCGGCGAAGCTGGCCGCCGCGATCCGCGCGGTGAAGAAATCCGCCGTCGAGGCGCCCGCGAAGCTTGCCACCCGCGCGGCCTCGGAAAAGGTGCTGGCGGCGGTGAACCCGATCATGCCCGAGACCTTCGGCGGCTCGGCCGACCTTACCGGATCGAACAACACCAAGACCGCCGATCTGGGCGTCTTCGACCTGGACAGCCGCAAGGGCCGCTACATGTATTGGGGCATCCGCGAGCACGGCATGGCCTCGGCGATGAACGGCATGGCGCTGCATGGCGGCCTGCGGCCCTATTCGGGCACCTTCATGGCCTTCACCGATTACGCCCGGCCGTCGATGCGGCTTTCGGCGCTGATGGGTGTGCCGGTGGTCTATGTCATGACCCATGATTCGATCGGCCTGGGCGAGGATGGGCCGACCCACCAGCCGGTCGAGCATCTGGCGATCAGCCGCGCCACGCCCAACACGCTGGTCCTGCGCCCCGCCGATCTGGTCGAGGTGGCCGAGTGCTGGGAGATCGCGCTGACGCAGAAGGCCACGCCCTCCGTCCTCGCGCTGAGCCGGCAGAACCTCGCCGCCGTGCGGACCTCGCACACCGGACAGAACCTGTCCGCGCGCGGCGCCTATGTGCTGGCCGAAGCCACGGGCAAGCGTCAGGTCATCCTGATCGCCACCGGATCGGAGGTCGAGATCGCGCTGAACGCCCGCGCCACGCTGGAGGCCGAAGGCATCGGCACCCGCGTCGTCTCGATGCCGTCGATGGAGCTGTTCGCCCGGCAGGACGAGGCCTGGCGCAAGAAGGTCCTGCCCTCGGGCCCGGTCCGCATCGCCATCGAGGCGGGCGTGCGCCAGGGCTGGGACCGCTGGCTTCTGGGTGAGCGCGGGCGCGAGGCCAAGGCCGATTTCGTCGGCATGTCCTCCTTCGGGGCCTCGGCGCCCTATGACCGGCTTTACAAGGAATTCGGCATCACCGCCGAGGCGGCGGTGGCCAAGGCCAAGGCCCTGTTTTGAGAACGGCCCTGCCCCGAGGGGGACGCCGCAGGATATGAAACGGGCCGGGGGAAACCCCGGCCCTTTTCATTCGCCGGTTCTGTCGGGCAACAGCCATCTGGGCACCAGCCACAACAGCGCCAGCATCGCGAAAAGCTCGATCAGCGACTGAAAGATGACGGTGACGGCGGCGGCCTCCCAGCCGGGGGGCAGCGCCAGCGCGAAGGGCAGCACGACAAAGGAATTGCGGGTGGCGAAGGTGAAGACCAGCACCCGCGCCTGCGCCACCGGCAGCCCCAGCCCCCGGCCTATCCCGACCCCGATCAGCACCGCCCCGGCCAGAAAGGCCAGGCAGGCGGGCAGGATCCGCCACAGAACCGGCAGCGCGCCCCGCCCCGGCTCGACCTGCGAGGCGGCGATCAGGAACAAGACCAGCGCCAGCAGCGGCACCGGCGCCCAGCCGATCCGCGCGACCAGCGCCGCCCCCCGGGCCGCGCGCGCGGCCCATTTCTCGGTCGCGAAGGCCAGAGCCAAGGGCAGCGCCATCACGCCAAGAAACACCGCCGCCATCCGCATGCCCGAAACGATTCCGGCGAATTCCGGCCCCGCGAATTCCGACCCCATGAACAGCCACAGGTAAAGCGGCAGCGCCAGCATCTGGCCCAGAAGCAGCGCGGGCGTGATGGCGATGGCGCGGCGCAGGTCGCCCCCGGCCTGATGGGTGAAGGTCAGGAACCAGTCGGTGCAGGGCACCAGCAGCACCAGCAAAAGCCCCAGCCGGATCGGCGGATCATCGGGCGCCAGTTGCAGCACCGCCAGCACCAGAAGCGGCAGGGCGACGAAATTCCCCGCCAGCGCCGCCGCGATCAGCCTTCGGTCGCGAAAGGCCTCGGGCAGGCGCGTGAGGCCCGCCTGGGCGAAGGTGGCGTATAAGAGCAGTGCCAGCGCGGGCCAGAGCAAGGCCTCCAGCCCCGGGCCCGCGCCCGGCGGCAGGACCGCGCCGAGCCCCAGCCCCGCCAGGATCGCCAGCAGATAGATCCAGAGCTGGCCGCGCTCCATCCCCTCGCGCGTCGGGATCGGACTCATGCCGGATCCGGCCCCGGCCCGGGCGGTTCTGGCCCGGTTTCGAGATCGGTTTCGGGCCCAGTTTCGGGGCGGCTGATCTGGCCGCCGCCGACGAAGGCCGCGACCCCGGTCGTGCCGGGGCCCGAGGTCGCCATCCCCCGCGCCACCCGCACGGCGAGAAAGGCGAAGGCCTGGGCCTCGATCATGTCGCCGTCAAGGCCCGCCGCCTCGACCGGCGCCACCGGGACGCCGATCTGGCGCGCGAGATGGCGCATCAGGACCGGGTTGTGCCGCCCCCCGCCCGCAACCAGAAGCCGCGAGACCGGGGCGGGGAAATGCTCGGCCCCCCGCGCGACCGCGCTGGCGGCGGCGGCGGTCAGCGTGGCGGCGGCGGCCGGGGTGTCGAGGCGGCGGACCCGCTCAAGCAGCCCCGCGAAAGCGTCGCGGTCGAGCGATTTCGGCGGCATCCGCGCGAAATAGGGATCGCGCAGGAAGGCCTCGACCACCTGCCGCCGCACCCGGCCCTTCGCGGCCATGCGCCCGTCACGGTCGCAAGACAGCCCCAGCCGCGCCCGCATCAGATCGTCGATCGGCGCATTGGCCGGGCCGGTGTCGAAGGCCAGAAGCGCGCCCGGCACCTCGGGGCCCGGCTGCGCGGGATCGACCCAGGTCAGATTGCCGACGCCGCCCAGGTTGAGGAAGGCCAGGGGCGCCTCGGCCCCGATCCGGCGCGCCAGCGCGAAATGGTAGAACGGCGCGAGCGGCGCGCCCTGCCCGCCCAAGGCCACGTCGGAGGAGCGGAAATCCCAGACCACCGGCAGGCCCAGGACCTCGGCCAGGAGGCTGCCGTTCCCGGCCTGATGGGTGCCGCGCCCCTGCGGATCATGCGCCAGCGTCTGGCCGTGAAAGCCCAGGACCTGCGCGCCCTCGAACCGCGAGAGCAGTTCGGCATGCGCCGTCTCGACCACCTCGGCGGCCTCGGCAACGCCCGGCTCGCCCGGCCAGCGGCCGAGCGCCGCGCGCAAGGTCGCGCGCTCGGCCTCGGTATAGGGGCGATAGGCATGGGGGCCGAATTCCAGCACCCGATGCCCGTCGGTCAGGATCATCGCCGCATCCACCCCGTCGAGCGAGGTCCCCGACATCGCGCCAAGCGCCCAGACCGGCGCTTTGCCGGCAAGATCCGCCGTGCCCGCGCCTGGCCCGGCCCGATCCGCGCTCGCCCGATCTGGGCTGGCCCCGCCCGCTTCGGCCGGACCTGCGCCAGACGAACCCGACCCCGCCGAAACCGCCCCCGCCGAAATCGCCATGACCGCCGCCTTTCCCGATCCCGTCTTCACCCGCGCCTCGCGCATCTTTCCCTTTGGCCCCCACCCGGCTATATGCGGCCCACTATTTGCACGAGAGCGCGGAGCGCACCATGGCCTACCAACCCCGATCCGAATTCCTCAAGGTGATGTTCGAGCGCGGCTTCGTCGCCGATTGCACGGATTATCAGGCGCTGGACGATGCGCTTCTCAGGGGCGTGGTGCCGGCCTATATCGGCTATGACGCCACGGCGGCCTCGCTGCATGTCGGCCATCTGATGAACATCATGGTGCTGCGCTGGCTGCAAAAGACCGGCCACAAGCCGATCACCCTGATGGGCGGCGGCACGACCAAGGTGGGCGATCCGTCGTTCCGCAGCGAGGAGCGTCCGCTGCTGACCTCCGAGCGGATCGCCGAGAACATCGCCGGGCTGCGGAAGGTCTTCGCGCGCTACCTGTCATACGGCGAGGGCGCGACGGATGCGGTCATGCTCGACAATGCCGAATGGCTGGACCATCTGAACTACCTTGAATTCCTGCGCGACATCGGGCGGCATTTCTCGGTCAACCGGATGCTGTCCTTCGAATCGGTGAAGTCGCGGCTGGACCGCGAGCAGTCGCTGTCCTTCCTGGAATTCAACTACATGATCCTCCAGGCCTATGATTTCCTGGAAATCCACCGCCGCTACGGCTGTCTTCTGCAGATGGGCGGCTCGGATCAATGGGGCAATATCGTCAACGGGATCGACCTGACCCGGCGGGTGATGGATGGTCAGATCTTCGGGCTGACCACGCCGCTGCTGACCACCTCGGACGGGCGCAAGATGGGGAAATCGGCCTCGGGCGCGGTCTGGCTGAACGGCGACATGCTCTCGGCCTATGAGTTCTGGCAGTTCTGGCGCAACACCTCTGACGCCGATGTGGGGCGGTTCCTGAAGATCTTCACCGAGCTGCCGGTGGCGGAATGCGACCGGCTGGGCGCGCTGCAGGGTTCGGAGATCAACGAGGCCAAGATCCTGCTGGCCAATCTGGCGACCGCGCTCTTGCATGGCGAGGAAGCGGCGCAGGCCGCCGAGGCCACCGCGCGCGAGGTCTTCGAGAAGGGCGGCATCGGCGAGGACCTGCCCCGGATCCTGATCGCGCCCGAGGAGTTGGCCGATGGCTTCGGCATCGTGCAATTGTTCGTGCGGGCGGGGCTGGCGGCCTCGGGCAAGGATGCCAAGCGCCTGATCGCCGAGGGCGGCGCGCGGATGAACGACGAGATCGTCACCGATGCCGGGCTGCGCATCGGCGCGGGCGATCTGGCGGATCCGGTGAAGCTGACCGCCGGGAAGAAGCGCCATGCGTTGGTGGAGATCGGCTGAGCGCCCGGAGGCGGGCGTCCAGAGGATGAATGTGCGGCAAGGGAGGGGGCCGCTGCCCCCTCGGCGCCTTTGGCGCCTCACCCCCGGGATATTTCTGCAAAGAAGAATGGGGGAAGGGGTTCGGGGGGTGTTGGAAAGGCCCGCCCGGGGGATCCGGGCGGGCCTTTTTCATGCGGTTCGGTGGTTCGGCTATTCGGTGACGGTGACCTTCACCATCACGTCGGGCGTGGCGGGGGGCTCGCCGCGCTGGATCCGGTCGACCACGTCGAGGCCCGAGATCACCCGGCCCACCACGGTATATTGGCCGTCGAGGAAGGCGCCGTCGGCGAACATGATGAAGAACTGGCTGTTGGCGGAATTCGGATCGTTCGAACGCGCCATGCCGACGATGCCGCGCTGGAACGAGATGTTCGAGAATTCCGCCGGGATATTGGGCAGGTCCGATCCGCCCATGCCCGCCATGCGGGTATCTCCGCCGGTCTTGCCGAATTTCACGTCGCCGGTCTGGGCCATGAAACCCTCGATCACGCGATGGAACACCACGCCGTCATAGGCGCCCTGGCGCGCGAGCGTGGTGATCTGCTCGACATGCCGGGGGGCGGTGTCGGGCAGCAGGTCGATGACCACGGTGCCGTTGGCGGTGCCCGCGATCTCGATCACCAGATTGGGGCCGGGCAGGTCGGGCAGGCCCTCCTGCGCCAGCGCCGGGGCGAGGCCGGGGAGGAGGCCCGCGGCGAAAAGCCCGGCCGCCGCAAGGGTCAGGCGCAGCTCACGCAACATCGGCGGCCACCCGGACGGTGATCATGCGGTCGGGGTTGGCGGGCGGCTCGCCGCGCGCGATCCGGTCGACATGCTCCATCCCCGAGATCACCTGGCCATAGACGGTATATTGGCCGTTGAGGAAGCTGTTGTCCTTGAAATTGATGAAGAACTGGCTGTTGGCCGAATTCGGGTTCATCGAGCGCGCCGCGCCGATCGAGCCGCGGGCATGCGGGAGCTTGGAGAATTCCGCCGGAAGATCGGGATATTGCGACCCGCCGGTGCCAGAGCGGCGCGGATTGTAGTCCTTCTCCATATTGGCATGTTCGACATCGCCGGTCTGGGCCATGAAGCCTTCGATGACGCGGTGAAAGGCCACATTGTCATAGGCCTTGTCGCGGGCAAGCTGTTTCATGCGTTCGACATGCTTGGGGGCTACCTCGGGGAGAAGCTGGATCACCACCTCGCCGTCCTTCAGCGTCAGGATGATCGTATTCTCGGGATCCTTGATCTCGGCCATGGGTCTTGGTCCTTTTCAGGGCTTTCGGTCGGGCCGGAACCTAGCGGCGCGGGCGCGCGAGGGGAAGGGCAAATGGGTGTGATCGGTTGACGGGCGGGAATTTGCGCGAAAGAAATTGCGCCGAAACACGATCGGCGGGACAACCGGCGAAAGGCCCCGGGGCGGCGAAGCCCCCCGGGCCGACCGCCGCAAGGAACAGGAGAGGGATCAAGATGGGCTGGAAGACACTCGACGACATCGCGCTGGCGGGAAAGACGGTGCTGGTGCGCGTGGACATCAACGTGCCGATGGAGGACGGGCGGGTCACCGACACCACCCGGATCGACAAGATCGTGCCGACCGTCGAGGATATCCTCGCACGCGGGGGCAGGCCGGTGCTGCTGGCGCATTTCGACCGGCCCAAGGGCAAGGTCGTCCCGGAGATGAGCCTGGGCCGCGTCACCCCCGCGCTGGAGGCGGCGCTTGGCCGCAAGGTGGTGTTCGCACCCGAAAGCACCGGCGCGGCGGCGAAGGCGGCCATCGCCTCGGCCGCGCCGGGCGAGGTGGTGCTGCTGGAAAACACCCGTTTCCATGCGGGCGAGGAGAAGAACGACCCCGCCCTGGCCGCCGCTTTCGCCGAACTGGGCGAAGTCTATGTCAACGACGCCTTCTCCGCCGCGCATCGGGCCCATGCCTCGACCGAGGCGCTGGCGCGCGCCCTGCCCCATGCCGCGGGTCGGCTGATGGAGGCGGAACTGCGCGCGCTTGAGGCCGCGCTCGGCACGCCCGCGCGCCCCGTCATCGCGGTGGTGGGCGGCGCCAAGGTCTCGACCAAGCTGGAACTCCTGGGCAATCTGGTCGGCAAGGTCGACCATCTGGCGATCGGGGGCGGCATGGCCAATACCTTCCTTGTCGCCCAGGGCGTCCCGGTCGGCAAAAGCCTGGCCGAGCGCGACATGGCCGAGACCGCGCGCGAGATCATGGCCAAGGCCGAAAGCCTGGGCTGCCGGATCCACCTGCCGGTCGATGTGGTGGTGGCGCGCGAATTCAGGGCCAATGCGGCAAGCCAGATCGTCTCGGCCTCGGGCTGTCCCGAGGATGCGATGATCCTGGATGCGGGCCCCGAGACGGTGGCGCGGCTGAAGGCGGTGATGGCGCAATGCGCGACGTTGATCTGGAACGGGCCGCTCGGCGCCTTCGAGATCCCGCCCTTCGATGCCGCCACGGTCGCGGCGGCGAAAGAGGCGGCGCGGCTGACCGGGGCGGGGCGGCTGGTCTCGGTCGCGGGCGGCGGCGATACGGTGGCGGCGCTGAACCAGGCCGGGGTGGCGCAGGATTTCACCTTCATCTCCACCGCGGGCGGCGCCTTCCTGGAATGGATGGAGGGCAAGGAACTGCCCGGAGTCGCGGCGCTTCTGGCCTGAGGCGGCGCGTGCTAGCGCAATCAGCATTGCAGGCCGCGCGCCGATCCGGCTATGCGGCCTGAGGACCAGTTCGGGGAAGGATGAGAAGATGAGCAAGGCGGAACAGACGGCACTGATCGCGGGCGGCAAGGGGTTCATCGCCGCGCTCGACCAATCGGGCGGATCGACCCCCAAGGCGCTGAAGCTCTATGGTGTCGAGGCCGACGCCTATGACGGCGAAGAGGCGATGTTCGACCTGATCCATGCCATGCGCGCGCGGATCATCAAATCGCCCGCCTTCACCGGCGACAAGGTGGTGGGCGCGATCCTGTTCGAACAGACCATGGACCGCGACATCGACGGCATCCCGACCGCGACCTATCTTTGGGAAAAGCGCGGCGTGGTGCCCTTCCTGAAGATCGACAAGGGGCTTGAGGCCGAGGCCGACGGCGTGCAGTTGATGAAGCCGATGCCGGGGCTGGACGCGCTTCTGGCCCGCGCCGCCAAGGCGGGGATCTTCGGCACCAAGGAGCGTTCGGTGGTCTCGGCCGCCAACGAGAAGGGCATCGAGGCGGTCGTCGCCCAGCAGTTCGAGATCGGCGCCCAGGTGACCGCCGCCGGGCTGATGCCGATCCTTGAGCCCGAGGTGACGATCTCGATCCCCGACAAGGCCGAGGCCGAGGACTTGCTGCAAAAGGCGATCCTGCGCCATCTGGACCAGCTTCCCGAAGGCCGGAAGGTCATGCTGAAGCTGTCGCTGCCGACGGTCGCGAATTTCTACGCGCCGCTGGTCGATCATCCGAAGGTGCTGAAGGTGGTGGCGCTGTCGGGCGGCCATTCGCGCGATGCCGCGAACGAGATCCTGGCGCGGAACCGGGGGATCATCGCCTCGTTCTCGCGCGCGCTGTCGGAGGGCCTGAGCGCGCAGCAGTCGGATGCCGAATTCGACGCGGTGCTGGAGCGCGCGGTGACCTCGATCCACGCGGCCTCGGTCGCGGGTTGATCTTCGCGGGCGCGCGTCACTGGATATGGCGGGTCGGCGTGTCGTCGATGATCTTCTCGGTCGCTCGCGCCCGGCCGGAAAGGCCCCCCGGATCCGCTCCGGGGGGCCTTTGCTTGGCCCCCTGCCCCGAGGGACCCGGCAAGGTGATTCGAACCTGCAACAGCCCTGAGAAATTCCGCGCGAAAACGGGCAGATGGGGGATTCCCTTTTCGAATCGCCCGTGGCATGATTCGGCCATGCCCCCGCAAAGAGGGGCGTCATGAGGCACGAGCGGATGACCCAGGCGGCGGCAGGGCGAAATATCGGAGGGCTGGTCTATTTCAGCCTGGCGTTCACTTTGGGCGCCTATTTCACCTTTGCCGCCGTTCAGGGCGATTACGGCGTGTTCCGCCGGGTCGAGATCCGCGCCGAGGCCCACACTTTGCGCGCCGAGCGCGACCGGCTGCGGGCCGAGCTGGACCGGATGCAGAACATGACGCTGCGGCTGTCGGACGGTTATCTGGACCTCGACCTGCTCGACCAGCAGGCGCGCGACGTGCTGGGCTATATCCGCGCCAACGAGATCGTCATCCGCTGATCCTATCCCCCCTGCCCCGGCGCTTTCCCGGTTCCGGTCATGCTCATGCCATGATCGGCTGATCCTGAAGGCGGCGCGGCCGCGCGCCTTTCCGAACCCTCGCGCGGGCCGATGAAGGGGACAGGAATGAGATCCATCGCAATCAAATGCGCGGCGCTGGCCGTTTTGGCCGCCTGTTCGGCCCCGCCCGACCGCAGGCCCGCCGCCCAGGGGGCGGTCGCGCCGATCGCGGCCCGGATCTGGAGCGAGCCGCAGGTGGCGGGGGCGGTCAATCTCCGCGCCTCGTCGGTGTCGCGCTTCGTGCCGGGGCGCGACATGCTGATGAACGCCGCCCCGACCCCGCTGGGATCGGCGCGCTACGGCGATTTCGACGGGTTCGACATGGTGATCTTCGACACGCGCAAGGCCAGCCATGCCCAGATCGCCGCCGGAATGCGGGCCTATTGCGCCGGGCTGGGCCGGTCGCTGGTGCAGGTCGGCCAGGGCATGGTGGGGGCCGCGCCCGCTTCGGCGCTTCCGCCCGGCTGGATCAGCGGGATGTGCCGCTGACCTTCGGGCCCCCGCCCGGGCAGGGCGCGGAGCCGCCCCGCCGATTTTTCGCTTTGCCCAGCAAACACCGATAGGCTAGAGATGGTTCAACGTTGAACCATTCGCCTGCGGGGAGGACCACAATGGCACGAAAGCCCGACGCGAGACCCAATGTCTCGAAGGACGAGCTTCTGGAATACTACCGCGAGATGCTCTTGATCCGCCGGTTCGAGGAAAAGGCGGGCCAGCTTTACGGCATGGGGCTGATCGGCGGCTTCTGTCACCTCTACATCGGACAGGAAGCGGTCGTCGTCGGGCTGGAAGCCGCGTCCAAGGAAGGCGACAAGCGCATCACCTCCTACCGCGACCACGGCCATATGCTGGCCTGCGACATGGACCCCAAGGGGGTGATGGCGGAACTGACCGGGCGGATCGGCGGCTATTCCAAGGGCAAGGGCGGGAGCATGCACATGTTCTCGCGCGAGAAGCATTTCTACGGCGGCCACGGCATCGTCGGCGCCCAGGTGCCGCTTGGCGCGGGCCTGGCCTTCGCCGACAAATACCTTGGCAACGACAATGTGACCTTCGCCTATTTCGGCGACGGCGCGGCGAACCAGGGCCAGGTCTACGAGACCTACAACATGGCTGAACTGTGGTCGCTGCCGGTGATCTTCGTGATCGAGAACAACCAATATGCCATGGGGACGAGCGTGAAACGCTCGACCAAGTCGAAGACGCTTTACGAGCGCGGCGTGGCCTATGGCATCCCGGGCGAGCAGGTCGACGGCATGGACGTGCTGGCGGTGAAGGCGGCAGGCGAGAAGGCCGTGGCGCATTGCCGGGCCGGGAACGGCCCCTACATCCTTGAAATGATGACCTATCGCTATCGCGGCCATTCGATGTCGGATCCGGCGAAATACCGCACCCGCGAGGAGGTCGAGAAGATCCGCACCGAAAAGGATTGCATCGAACATGTCCGCGACCTGCTGCTGCAGGGCGGTCTGGCCTCGGACGAGGATCTGAAGGCCATCGACAAGGAGATCAAGGCCCGCGTCAACGAGGCCGCCGAATTCTCCAAGGAAAGCCCGGAGCCGCCGCTCGAAGAGCTGTGGACCGATATCTACGTCTGAGGGGGAGAGAGAAGAATGGCAACCGAAGTTCTGATGCCCGCGCTTTCGCCCACGATGGAAGAGGGCACGCTGGCGAAATGGCTGGTCAAGGAAGGCGAGGCGGTCAAATCCGGCCAGATCCTGGCCGAGATCGAGACCGACAAGGCGACGATGGAATTCGAGGCGGTGGATGAGGGGATCGTCGGCAAGCTCTTGATCGCCGAGGGCACGGCGGGGGTGAAGGTGAACACACCGATCGCCGTGCTGGTCGAGGAGGGCGAGGAGGTCCCGGCGGCGGGAGCAAACGCCGCCGCTCCGGCCATCGAGGCCGTCCCGGCGGCACCCGCCCCCACCGCCACGCCCCTGGCCGGCGCCGCGCAGGCGGGCCCTGTGCCCCATTCCGCGCCCCAGGCCGCGAAAGGCTGGCCGCATGCCGACCTGCCCGAAGGCGCCGCCACCAAGACCATGACCGTGCGCGAGGCGCTTCGCGAGGCCATGGCCGAGGAGATGCGCGGCGACGAGACCGTCTTCCTGATGGGCGAGGAGGTCGGCGAATACCAGGGCGCCTACAAGATCAGCCAGGGCCTGCTGGATGAATTCGGACCCAGGCGGGTGGTGGATACCCCGATCACCGAACACGGCTTCACCGGGATCGCCGTCGGCGCCTCCTGGGGCGGGCTGCGGCCCATCGTCGAATTCATGACCTTCAACTTCGCCATGCAGGCGATCGACCAGATCCTCAATTCGGCGGCGAAGACGCTTTACATGTCGGGCGGCCAGATGGGATCCCCGATCGTGTTCCGCGGCCCGAACGGGGCGGCGGCGCGGGTGGGCGCGCAGCACAGCCAGGATTACGCGGCCTGGTATGCCGCGATCCCGGGGCTGAGGGTGGCGATGCCCTATTCGGCGGCCGATGCCAAGGGGCTGCTGAAATCGGCGATCCGCGACAACAACCCGGTGATCTTCCTGGAAAACGAGATCCTCTACGGCCGCTCTTTCGAAGTGCCGATGGATGAGGATTTCACCATTCCCTTCGGCAAGGCCTCGATCATGCGCGAGGGCAAGGATGTGACGCTGGTCTCCTTCGGGATCGGGGTCGGCCATGCGCTGGCCGCGGCCGAACTGCTGGCGGGCGAGGGCATCGAGGCCGAGGTGATCAACCTGCGCACCCTGCGCCCGATCGACTACGACACCGTGCTGGCGAGCGTGCAGAAGACCAACCGCTGCGTGACGGTGGAAGAGGGCTTCCCGGTGGGGTCGATCGGCGACCACCTCGCCTCGACCATCATGCAGCGGGCCTTCGACCACCTCGATGCGCCGGTGATCACCTGCACCGGCAAGGATGTGCCGATGCCCTATGCGGCCAATCTGGAAAAACTGGCGCTGATCACCCCGGCCGAGATCGTGGCGGCGGTGAAATCCGTGACCTATCGCTGAGGGGGGCAGAAAGATGGCAACCGAAATCCTGATGCCCGCGCTTTCTCCGACGATGGAAGAGGGCACGCTGGCGAAATGGCTGGTCAAGGAAGGCGAGGCGGTCAAGTCCGGCCAGATCCTGGCCGAGATCGAGACCGACAAGGCGACGATGGAATTCGAGGCGGTGGATGAGGGGATCGTCGGCCGGATCCTGATCGCCGAGGGCACTTCGGGCGTGAAGGTGAACACGCCGATCGCCGTGCTGGTCGAGGAGGGCGAGGAGGTCCCGGCGGCGGGCGCCTCTGTCAAACCGGCCGCCGCTCCGGCCATCGAGGCCGTCCCGGCGGCCCCCGCCCCCGGCGCCGCGCCCGAGGCCGGTGCCGCGCTGGCGGGTTCTGCGCCAGTTGCGACGGGCGCGCGCGTCTTCGCCTCGCCGCTGGCACGGCGGATCGCCAAGGAAAAGGGGCTCGACCTGACCGCGATCAAGGGCTCGGGTCCGCATGGCCGGATCGTGCGCGCCGATGTCGAGGGCGCGAAACCCGCCGCGGCCCCCGTCGTCGCGGCGGCCCCTGCCCCGGCGGCGGCAAAGCCTGCGGCGCCTGCCGGTCCCTCGACCGAGGCCGTGCTGAAGACCTATGCCGACCGCCCCCACGAGGAGGTCACGCTCGACGGCATGCGCCGCACCATCGCGGCGCGGCTCTCGGAGGCCAAGCAGACCATCCCGCATTTCTACCTGCGCCGCGAGGTGCGGCTGGATGCGCTGATGAAATTCCGCGCCGAGCTGAACAAGGGGCTGGAATCGCGCGGCGTGAAGCTTTCGGTCAACGATTTCATCATCAAGGCCTGTGCCGTGGCGCTGCAGGCCGTGCCGGATGCCAACGCCGTCTGGGCCGGGGACCGGATCCTGAAGCTCGAACCCTCGGACGTCGCCGTCGCGGTCGCGGTCGAGGGCGGGCTGTTCACCCCGGTCCTGAAGGATGCCGAGAAGAAGACCCTCTCGGCGCTTTCGGCCGAGATGAAGGACCTCGCCAGCCGCGCCAAGACGAAAAAGCTTGCCCCGCATGAATATCAGGGCGGCAGTTTCGCGATCTCGAACCTCGGCATGTTCGGGATCGAGAATTTCGACGCGGTGATCAACCCGCCGCATGGCGCGATCCTTGCCGTGGGCGCCGGGCTGAAAAAGCCGGTGGTGCTGGCGGATGGAACCCTGGGCGTGGCGACGGTGATGTCGATGACGCTTTCGGTGGACCACCGGGTGATTGACGGCGCGCTTGGGGCGCAGTTCCTGCAGGCCGTGGTCGATGCGCTGGAGAATCCGATCTCGATGCTGGCGTGACGGATCACGAAAAACACTCCCGCAACTCGGTGTTGCGGGAGATCATTCTTGAACATCTGTTCGTGGGTGAGCTTCTGAGGCATCTGTGGCGCGCGGGCGTCACCGATGCCGAGATCCTGCGCTCGGAATTCGATGCGGGCGGCCATGATCTGGTGCTCAGCCGCGATGCGTTGACCCGCCATATCCAGTGATGCGTGGCAAGGCGGCCAAGGTCGGCATCTGCACGCGGCTTGGCCACCACCCCTCGGGCTGCACCGTCTGGATGGTGGTGACCGAAGAACTGGCATTCGACCATTTCCTGTGGTTCGGGGGCGCGCCGGGCCATCCCCTGCCCGATATTTCGGGCTTCCGCCCCTCGCGTCACAGCAAGGGAAATGCCGAGGGCACCAAGCTTGAACGCCCCGCCCACAGGGATATGCCGCGCGGCGCCTTCACCCGGATTTCGGAACTGCCGGAGCTTTGCACCCGCCTGCTCGGCCCGCTCTGAGCGGCCTGCGAGGGCCACCTCGAAATCCAGTCAGCCGGGCAGATTCTGGTCCATGCTGAGCGAGGGCTGCGCGCAGCCCGCCTTTCCCACCACCCGCGCCGGGACGCCCGCGACCGTGGTATTGGGCGGCACCTCCTCCAACACCACCGACCCCGCCGCGATGCGCGAGCAATGGCCGACGCCGATATTCCCCAGCACTTTCGCGCCCGCGCCAATCAGCACCCCGTCGCCGATCTTGGGATGGCGGTCGCCATGCTCCTTGCCGGTGCCGCCCAGCGTCACCGAATGCAGCATCGAGACATTGTCGCCCACCACCGCCGTCTCGCCGATGACGATGGAATGGGCGTGGTCGATCATCAGCCCGCGCCCGATCCGCGCCGCCGGATGGATGTCGACACCGAAGACCTCGCTGACCCGCATCTGCACGAAATAGGCCATATCGCGCCGGCCAGCCTGCCACAGCCAATGGCCAATGCGATAGGCCTGGATCGCCTGATAGCCCTTGAAGAACAGCACCGGCTGGATCAGCCGGTGGCAGGCCGGGTCGCGCTCGAACACCGCCATCAGATCGGCGCGCGCCGCCGCGCCCAGCAGGGGCTCGGCGGCATGGGCGCTGTCGGCGATCTCGCGCAGGATCTGCTCGCTCATCTCGCCGCTGGCGAGCTTGAGCGAGAAACGATAGGCCAGCGCGCGCTCGAAGGTGGCGTGATGCAGCAGCCCCGAATGGATCAGCGCGCCCAGGATCGGCTCGGCCCGCACCGCCTCTTCGGCCTCGTCGCAAATCCGCGACCAGACCGGGTCGAGAGGCGTAAGGCGCTGTCTGGTCTCGGCCATGCTGGGGTCCCCGTGCTCGTCATCCGGGCATCCCCGCAGCAAGGGGATGCAGGGCGGCATTATGGGCCATCCCCCCCGGCGCGGCAATCGCCAAACCGCGAGGCGCCGCCCCGCCCCGCTCAGCCGCCGGGCAGGATCCGCCGGAACGGCCCCGGCCCGAAACGCTGCGACACCTGCGCCACCGCGACGGCAAAGCCCGGCCCCGCCCCGTCCGCCGCCCGCATCGCCGCCGTATAGTCGAAACCCGGCTGGGCCAGGGTATGTTCGGCCAGGATCGCCTCGCCCGCCATGACGCGCAGGATATAGGCCTCGCTCTCCTCGCCCAGGGGCACCTCGGGCTGTTCCCAGGAATCGCCCTCGATCCGCGTCCGCCGGATCCAGTCGATCCGCCAGAGCCCGCCCGCCCCCGCCCTTGCCCGCAGATGCGCGACCGGATAGGGCCGCAGCCCGATGCCGCGGAAGGCCTCGGTCCGCTCGACCACCGCCGGATCGTCATGGCCGCGCGCGCTGACCCCGATCCGCCAGCGCCGCGCCAGCCCCCTTGCGCCTGCGGCAAGGTCGAGCTGCACCAGCGCGCGGTCCAGCACCACGACCTGGCTGCCCTCGGGCCAGACCTCGGGCATGATGCCGTCGGTGCCCAACTGGCCGCGCAATCGCATCGACAGATCCCAGACGCCGGGCGCCACCAGCTCGGCCCGGGCGAACTGGAACACCTCCCACAGATCGCTGCTGCCATCGCCGATCGCCACCGCATTGGCCCCGTTCAGCACCGCGAGCGGACCCGCTGAGGCCAGCCCCCCCGCCGCGAGGCCCGCCGCCGCCCCGGCCAGCCGCACCCGCAGCGCCTCGCCCCGGTCCCATAGCCCGCAGGGCGCCGCAAGCAGCGCCGTCTCGGTCCGCCCAAGCAGCGCGGGCGCCGCCACCAGGCGATTGAGCTCGAAACTCCCCGCCCCGGTCTCGGACCAGACCGCGACCGATCCCGGCCAGGGCTGGGCCGAAACCGCGACATGGGGCTGATGCGGCACCTCCTCTCCGGTCAAAAGCGGCAGGTCCAGAAACACCGGATGCACCGGCACCGGCGCCACGAAGGGCCGCAGCAGGATCGGTTCGTCGGTGAAGTCGGTGCCGTCATAGGCGCCCCGCTCGATCCGGCGCGCCTCGATCAGCCGCGCCTCGGCCAGTTCGGCCCGCTCGACCCGGTAATGGCTGCCGTCGGGCAGCCGCAGCCGCGCCCCCGGCCCCACCTCCAGCGCCGACAGCGGCAGCGCAAGCCGCAACCCGTCGCGCCCCACCCGCATCTCGGTCAGCCAGCGGTGGACGACGCCGCGCCCCTCGGCCGGGGTCAGCGCCAGCGGGAATTCGCTGGTCGAGACCGAGACCAGCGCCTCGTCGGGATGGCGCACCTCGGCGGTGCGGGAATCGTAGACCCCGTCGGCGTCGATATGGCCCAGCCGCACCGTGCCGGTGATCTCGGGCTCGGGCGCGCGGGAAAGCTCCATCCGCCCCGCAAGCCCCTCGGTCACCGCCAGCCGGTCGGGGTCGATCTCGAAATCGGTCCCGGCGCGGCGGATCTCGAAATGCAGAAGGCCCTCGCGGTCGAACACATCGCAGCCATAGGCCAGAAGCAGCGGCTGAAGCCCGGCCCGCGCGCTCTGCACCCGGTCGACCAGATAGCCGCGCACCACCGCCTCGGCGCCCGAGGTGTCGATCTCCGCCACCCCCGCATCGGCGCAGATCTCGGCGATGACCGCCGAAAGCGGCTGGTTCGTGGCCCGGCCGTTCAGCCAATGGCCGCGCGGATAGGCCAGCACATCCGCCCAGAGATCGCCGCGCGCCGGGAATTCCGGGAAGGGCCGCGCGTCCCAGGCCCAGACATGCGAGCGCGCAACATCCAGCATCCGCCCCGCGTAATAGGGCGAGACGGGGTTGTTCCCCGGATCGCTCCAGTAGCGGTCAACGGCGCGCAGATATTGCATCTGCATCAGGTCGTCGCGCCGCCCGTCCGACGCCCTCGGCAGCGCAGATTCCGAGGATCGAAGGTCGAGGAACCGGTTCGGCTGATTGCTGCCCTTGTCGATCGCCGCGCAGCCGTATTCGGTGAAGACGATGGGTTTCGACATCGGCGCCCAGCCGGTATGGGCGGCGGCCCGCGCCCCGCCCGTGCGGGGGTGATGGGGGTTTTCCCACCAGCCGCGCAGGTCCTTGACGCGATAGATCCACGGCTCGTCGTAGGCGCCGTCGGTGATCGGCAGGCGGTTCTGCGCCGCCTCGCCCTCGGGGCTGTCGTAATACCAGTCGAACCCCTCGCCGCCCGCGACATTTCCGGTCAGGTAGTCCAGCGAATGGATGGTCTCCCAATGCGCGTCCAGATGGTCCGGGCCATCGCGCCAGTCCGACAGCGGCATGTAATTGTCGATGCCGACGAAATCCACCGCCGGGTCGGACCACAGCGGGTCGAGCGGGAAATACACATTCCCATCCGCGACATAGGCGCCGTATTCGGTCCAGTCGGCGGCATAGCTGACGCGGCAGCCGGGACCGAGGATCGCCTTCACCTCGGCGGCAAGCTGGCACAGCGCCGCGACGGCGGGAAAACTGTCGCCCGCGCCCCGGATCTGCGTCAGCCCGCGCATCTCGGAGCCGATGCAGAAGGCATCCACCCCACCCGCGACGGCGCAAAGCCTTGCATAATGCAGGATGAAGCGGCGCATGCCCCATTCCTCGGGGCCGGAATATTGCACGATCTCGCCATTCACGGTGAAATGACAGGGCTGGGCCGCCCCGAAGAAGGCCGCCACCTCGGCCGTGGCCGCGGCCGTGCGGTCCGTCGTGCCCGCCCGTCCGGGCGCCAGCGCGGTGGTGATCCGGCCGCGCCAGGGCATCACCGGCTGGCCCTCGCCCCCGCTCCAGGGATCGGGCAGGCTGTTCCCCGCAAGCTGCTCCATCAGGATGAAGGGGTAGAACATCACCTCCCGCCCCTCGGCGCGGATGGCGCGGATCGCCTCGACCACTGACGCGTCCGAGGGCGTGCCGCCATAGATCGGCGCATCCTCCTCGCGCGGGACCTCCATCGCCTCGCCCCGGGCGATGCCGCCCGCGCGCCAGGGCATGCCCACGCCATCGAAGGCCTTGTATTCGACCTTGGGGCGAATGGTGCAGGATCCGGCGCGCAGGTCGTCACCGAACCATGACACCACCAGAGAAACCGAACCAGCATTCGGCAATTCGGTGACCAGTTGATCCAGCGAAGTCCTGAAATCGGTCTTTCCCGAAGGGCTGTTCGAATTCAGCGCCTTGGCATGGCCGGGCTCGTATTCCTCATGCACCGGCGTCGTCGCCAGCGCATATTCGCCCGTGCCCGGCACCAGCGCCACCGCCCGCACCAGATCGGCCAGGCCGCGCTGCACGCCCGGCCCCTGTGCGGCGCGGATCACCTCGAAATTGAACATCGGCACCCGGTTGCCCCAGGGGGCAAGGTCCAGATCCTCGATCACCACATAGGCCAGCCCGCGATAGCCCGGCGCAAGTCCCGCCCCCTCGACCGCCTCGATCTTGGGGTCGGGCATCTGCTCGTCCGTCCCGGTGTAAAGCCGAAGCGTCAGGTCGCTTTCGCGGATCACTGCGCCATCGGCCCAGATCCGCCCGATCCCCAGGATCTCGCCCTCGCACAGGCCGATGGCGAGGCTGATCGAATAGCTGTATTCGGTGACGCTGCCGCCGCCGCCCTTGCCCCCCCGGCGCCGCGCGGCATGTTCCTCGAAGGGCGAGGCCCAGATCACCTGCCCCGCCAGCCGCATCCGGCCCCAGACCTTCGAGACC
Organism: Pseudogemmobacter sonorensis; assembly: GCF_042762395.1. Lineage (NCBI taxonomy): Bacteria > Pseudomonadati > Pseudomonadota > Alphaproteobacteria > Rhodobacterales > Paracoccaceae > Pseudogemmobacter > Pseudogemmobacter sonorensis. Next base: position 135,684 of record NZ_JBEFZE010000001.1, on the reverse strand, counting down.
GGCGTGCCCTCGCTTGCGCCCGCGATGCGCAGCCGGTCGATCCGCCCGACCTCGACCGCGTCAGAGCCGCCCATCAGCCGCTGGTCGATGGCCCGGCCCAGGGTGGCGCCCACGGCGCGCCCGATCACCATGCCGGAAAGCCCCAGCACCGTGCCGCCGAACCCCGCGCCGATCCCCGCCCCTACCGCCGAAAGCACCAGAGTGGCCATGTCTCATTCTCCTTTCAGCGGAAAGCGGAACCGCGCCGCGATCCGGCGCGTCCAGGGCGCGGTCAGCGCGCTTTCGGTGACGTGATGGCCGCTGTAGGCATGGATGAAGCGCCCGCCGCCGCCGACCCCGCAGGCCGACTGCACGCCCAGATGCTTGGCCATCCCGCCCGGGCGCATGCGAAACACCAGCACATCGCCCGGCGCCGCATCGTCCTGCGCCTTGGGCACCAGCCAGTGCCGCGCGGCCTCAAGCAGCGCCTCGTGCCGCGCCACCTCGGCCCAATCGGCGGTATAGGGCGGCACCGGGCAGGGCTCGGCCCCGTGAAGCACGCGCCAGATCCCCCGCACCAGCCCCAGGCAATCGCTGCCCGCGCCGCGGCAACTGGCCTGATGCAGATAGGGGGTGCCGATCCAGGCCCGCGCCTCGGCCACCACCGCCTCGCCCATAATGGCCTCCGCCAGCCGCCCCTCAGCCGGTGCCTCCGAACCCAGGCCTGCCATCGCAGATCCCTCCCCCTTCGCCCGTCCCCAAGCCATCGCCCGCCCCTCAGCCCCCGTCCGATCCGCGCGGATAGCTGGTCAGCCAGTCGTCCCCGGGCAGATGCGGAAAGCCCCGGAAATTCTCGAAATTGCCGAATTTGGCGCGGCAGGTGCCGGGCAGCTTGTCGCATCCTGCCACCAGCCGCAGCATGTCGCCGGGCCGGACCCCGGCGCGGATCGCCTGCCACAGCTCCACCCGCCGCCCGGCCCCCACCATCCGGTCGCCCTTGATCATGGCAACGAGGCCCGCGCCCGCGCCGCCCAGCACCTCGAACCGACCGCCGTCGAACCAGTTCGGATCGAAGCCGGGCAAGGCGGCGAAGCCGAAGATCCGCCCCTCGGCGTCGATCTCGTCGGCTTCGATCTCGATCGCATAGCCCGGGCGCGTGGTGTCGAACCGGCAGCGCCCGTCGCCCAGCACCGCGCCGCAATTGCGGGTATAGGCCAGGCCCGTCTCCTGGTTCAGCGCCTCGGCCAGCCCCCGCAGCTCGGCCCGGAAGCCGCCGCCGCGGCGGATCACCTCGCCCAGCGTGCCGCGAAAGATCTCGCGCCGCTCCGCGGGCGCGGCCCAGTTCGCCAGCCAGATCCGCAATTCGGCGCCATCGAAGCGCCCCGCCGCCAGATCGGCCTCGTTGATCGCCGCATCGCTCAGCGCGCCGACCGCCTCGCTGTTGTCGACCGAAAGCCCGCTCGACTGTTCCAGCGCCGAGGCCGTCAGGCCCGAGCCCGCCCGGAACACCTGTCCCCCCACCGTCAGGTCGCGGTCGTGGTCGGTGAAGCCCAGCACCTGCCCGTCGCGGCGGACAAGCGACCACAGGCGGCACAGCGTGGTGGTGCCGGATTGCAGATGTGCGTGAAATGCGTCGTTCAAAGCCGGATCTCCACCACCGGAACGTCGGGCGCCTCGCCCGCCTGAAAACTCGCGACCGAGACCTGGATCCGGTCGGTGTCGAAACGCACCGGCACGTCGAATTCGAAACCGGCGGTGATCTGGGTCAGGGGCGCGGGGGGATGGTCGAACAGCACCTCGCCCGTGGCGGGGTCGACGGTGAAATCCACCCCCTCGACCAGCGGATCGTCCGCCACCGCCACCAGCACCGTGCCCGGCACGGGCTTGGCGATCGGGCGCAGATAGCTTCCGGGGCCCGAGCGGTAGGTCTTCACCAGCGGCCAGACCGCCTGCCGCCCGTCCCCCAGCCCGATCACCTGATCCAGCGCCGAGACCGCGCGCGTGGCCGGGGCGGATTTGAAATCCGACCAGTCCTTCCAGCGAAACCCGTGCAACTGGCCGCGCCGCGCCTCGAAAAACGCCACCAGCGCCTCCAGATCGTCCAGCGACCGCAGCCCCACCCCGGCGTCATAGCGCCTGCGCGAATGCGCCCAGGGGGTGTTGCGCTCCTCATGCCCGTTTTGCAGCGCGACGATCTCGGTGCGCCGCTCCGGCCCGCCGACCGAGCCGAAGCTCAGCCCGGCGGGAAACCTCACCTCGTGGAATGCCATTGTGCTGACCGCTCCCCTGCCTGCCCATTCACCCGACTGCCCATTCACCCGACCGACCGCTCACCTGTTCCTCTGCCCGCGCCCCATCGCCCGCGAAAGCCGGGCGGCGATCTGGCTCTGGCTGCGCTCGAACCCCTGGACATCGGGGGTGGTGACGTTCATCACCACATTCACCGCGCGTGCCCCCGCGCCTTGGGCCTGCACGCCAAGCCGACCGTCCGCGCCGCGCGCCAGCGGCATGATCGCCTCGGGCCCCGCCTCGCCCATCAACCCGCGCCCGCCACGCATGGGAAAGCCGACCGGGCCGGTCACGATCCCGCCCTGGGCAAAGGGCATCACCCTGCCCTGCGAAAAGCTTGCGCCATCGGCAAAGGGCATCATGCTGCCCATCATCGTCGCCAGCCCCTGGGCGATCCCGCCCCCGGCGGCGTTGTGGATCGGGCGCATGGCGATGGAATAGACCGTGTCGACGATGCTGCGCGCCACGCCCTTCAGCGCGTCCTCCAGCTTCAGCCCGTCGAAGACCAGCCCGTCGAAGGCGCGCCGCAGCCCGCCCGAGATCCCCGCCGACAGGGCCCCCACCTCGCGCCCGGTGAAGGCCGCCGACTGGCGCAGCCGCGCCAGCTCGCCGTCAAAGGCCGTCACCATCAGGGCCGAGGCCCCCAGCCGCTCCTCCAGCGTCGCCAGCCGCTCGGTCAGGCTTTCCAGTTCCGCCATCATCCGCCCCCTTCATCGCATCGGGAAAGGCCGCGGCCAGTTCGGCCAGCCGCGCCCGAGTCAAGGGCGCGGCGGCCTGATCCGCCCCCAGCATGATCTTCAACTCCACCGGGGTCAGCGCCCAGAACGCCCCGGGCGCCAGCCCCAGCCGGTGCAGCCCCGCCCGGACCAGGCCCGGCCAGTCGATGCGGGCGCCGCTCATGCCCCGCCCGCAGGCGGCAGCGCGAAGGCCCGCGCCAGAAGCTGCGCCGCCGCCTGCGCGGCACCCACCGGCCCCGGCCCCGCCGTGCCGCCGCCGATCTCGACCGCGATCAGGTCGCCCGCGCCGCCGCGCCAGCCGCCGCCGCGCAGCCCCGCCACGATCAGCGCCAGCACGTCGCGCCCCGAGAACCGCCCGGCCTCGAACCGCTCGGCCAGCGCGACCAGCGAGCCCTCGCCCAGTTCCGCCTCAAGCTCGGCCAGCGCGCCCAGCGTCAGCTTCGCCACATGCGCCACGCCGTCCAGCGTGACCTCCACCTCTCCGGCCCAGGGGTTCGCCATCGGCCGCCCTCACAGCGCGGTAAAGGTCAGCACCCCGGCCGAGGCGAGGCTGATCTCGTAGCTCGCCTCGCCGTTGTGGCTGCCCGAGTATTCCAGCGAGGTGATCTGGAACGGCCCCTCCACCACGCCGAAATCGGGGATGACCACCTGAAAGGCCGGGATCTCGCCGTCGAAGAAGATCTGGCGGGCACGCTCGTCGGTCTCGGAATCGCGAAACACGCCCGAGCCCGAGATCGAGGCCGAGCGCACCCCCGCCCCGGCCAGCAACTCGCGCCACCCGCCCGAGCTTTCAAGACTGGTCACATCCACCGTCTCGGCATTGAAGCTCGCCCGCGTGGCGCGCAGCCCCGCGACGGTCTCGAACTGGCCGTCTCCGGTCTGGTCGATCTTCAAAAGCAGGTCCTTGCCGGCTTGCACTGCCATGGCTCTCTCCTTGGAAATGTCCTGCGCCGGGATGGCGCGTCAAAGCTCCACGCGGGCGCGGAAGGTCATGTCGATCCGCCGCACCTCGCCCTCGCCGATCCGCCGCGCCTGCGCGCGCTCGAACCCAAGGCTCACCAGCCGCCCGCGCGACAGCGCAAGCTGCGCCCCCGCCAGCCGGTCCGAGATCGCCCCCGCCAGCCCCTTGGCCGCCAGGAACCCCGCGCCATCGGAAATCACGCTGATCGCCAGCCTGTGCTCGGCCCCCGCGCCGCTCCGGTCCGAGGCGTCGCGCACCTCCTCGGGCCCGATCAGCACGAAGGTCCCCGGCGCGCCCGGCGGCACCGCGTCATGGATCGCCACGCCCGCCAGCGCCGGGTCCTGCGCCAGATGCTGGAACACCGCCGCCTGCAACGCGGCCGTCGCGCCATAGCTCATCGCGGGGCCTCCTCGCGGCAAAAGCAGGTCAGCCAGCGGCCCGAGGCATCGCGCTCGGCCACGGCCTGGATGGTGAAGATCCGGGCGCCCTCGCGGAACCTTTGCCCCGCCACCGGCCGCATCGCGCTGCCCACGGGGGCGGCGCGCAGGGTGATCCGGTAGGGGACCGAGGTCAGGATCACCTCCTCGCCCGCCGGATCGCGGCCTGCGCCCGCCGCCACCTCGGCCCAAAGCAGGCCCAAGGCCTCCCATGTCACGACATGGCCCCCGGCGCCGTCCGGGCTGCGCGCCTGCGCCTCAAGCACCAGCGCGCGGGCAAGATGCGGCACTTTCATCGACCCCTCCCCCCCAGGATCCGCACCTGGCGCCAGCGTTCGACCAGCGCCGCCACGCCCCGGGGAAGCCCGGCCTGCGCCGCCGCATCCTCATGGCGATGTTCGTAATATTCGGCCGCCAGCAGCAGCACCGCCTGGCGCAGATCGGCGGGCAGGTCGTCCCAGCCCGGGCCGAACCCGGCCTCGAAGCCGATCTCGACCCGCCCCCCCGGCGGCAGGTCCGGCAGGGCGCCGCCCAGGACGGTCGCCATCCCCGCCAGTTTCGGCCGGTGCAGGTCCCGCACCAGCCGGTAGCGCGAGGGCGCGACCACGCTTTCCACCCCGCCCGCATCGACCAGGACCACCTCCTCGATCGCGCCCACCGGCGCCAGCGGCAGCGGCTGTTCCGATCCGCCGCGCCAGTATTCCAGCACCAGCCGGAACCGCCGCTCGATCAGCGCCTTGCCGATGCGGCCCTCGATCGCGGCCATGGCCGCGCGCAGATAGGCCTCCAGCAGCCCGTCCTGGTCGGGCGCCATGGCAAAGCCGCTTCCCATCCGCAGATGCTCTTTCAGCGCCGCCACCGGCAGCGCCGCGCCCGGCACCCCCGTCACCTCGGTCAACACCATCTCATACCTCGTCTGCCGCAGATTTCTGGGAACCGGGCGCGCGCCGCCCCGCCACCGCCACCCGTGCCGCTCATGCGAAGATCGGGAGCAGCCGGACGACACGGAAAGGGCACGCGGGATTGCGCCCCGGCACGCGCCCGGACCCGGCCCCGGACATGCCGGGACCGGGATCACGAAGCCGCCGCCGGGGTCAGGACACCGCCACGCGCAAGAGCTTGATCGCCGCATAGTCGGTCACATCGCCGCCGACCCGCTTCGAGGCGTAGAACAGCACATGCGGCTTGGCCGAGAACGGGTCGCGCAGGATGCGCAGGTCCGGGCGCTCGGCGATGGTATAGCCCGCGCGGAAATCGCCGAAGGCCACGGGATAGGCGCCCGCGCCCACATCCGGCATGTCCTCGCTGATCAGCACCGGATAGCCCATCAGCCGCGCGGGCTCGCCCGCCGCAAGCCCGTCGGCCCAAAGGAAGCGGCCGTCGGCATCCTTCATCTTTCGCACCGCGCCCGCGGTCTTCGAATTCATCAGGAAGGTGCCGTTGGCGCGGTAATCGGCGCCAAGCGCATAGACCAGGTTGATGATGCAATCGGCCGGATTGGCGGTGGCGAAATCCGCGGCCGCGCCGGTGGGCACATAGCCGATCTGGCCCCAGGCCCAGGTCGCATTGGCCACCTTGGCCGGATGCAGGATGCCGCGCGGCTTGTCCACGCCGTCGCCGGTGATGAAGGCCGCCGCCTCGGCGCGGGTGAAGCGGGTGGCGATCTTTCCGGCCAGCCAGCCCTCGACATCGAAGGCGCTGTCGTCGAGCAGGCGCTGGCTCGCTTTCGGCATCGCCGAAAGCTCGTGCAGCTTGATCGAGATGCGCTCGATCGCGGGCGTCGAGGTCTCGGCCTGCGCCGCCACCTCGGTCGCCCAGCCCGAGCCGACCTCGGTGCGGTCGATCAGCACGTCGAAGCTTGTGGCCTCGACCTGCACCACATTGGCCGCCGCCCGCAGCGAGGCGGTCGACAGCAAGAGCGAGCGGATCGTGTCCGCCGTCTGCGGATCGACCAGATAGCCGCCGTCGGCCGCAACCGCCGAGGACATCGCCTTGCCCTCCAGCGCAAGGCCGCGCAGCCCCTCGTCGTCGCCGCGCCGCAGATAGGCGTTGAAGGCCTTCAGATGCGGGGCATCGGTTTCGACCATGGCGGACAATGCCGGGCGGCCATAGCTGATCGTCTTGTGCTGAAGCATGGTCAGTCGCTCTTCCTGATGTTGCAACGCTTGTTTCACTTCGCCCTGAAAGGTATTGAACTCCTTCAGGAAAACCGACATTGCGGCCTTCACTTCCGCCGCCGGATCCTCGGTCTGGGCCAAAGGCGATCCTTCCCCGGCCCGAGCCTTTCTCTCGGTCATCCTCGTGATCCTCTTTCTCGGTTGATGGGCCCCGGCGCCTCAGCGCCCGGCCAGGGACCGGCGCGCCTCGTCGAAAAGGCCGGCCAGTTCGCGAAGGGCCTGCGGCAGGTCGTCGGACTTGCCGGCGACCCGCGCCTCGGGAAGCATGGGGAAGGTCACCAGCGAGACCTCCCACAGCTCCAGCTCATGCAGCACCCGGCGGCCCTTGCCGTCGCGCCCGGCCCGCAGCGTGCGATAGCCGATCGACAGCCCGTCGATGGCGCCCGCCTCCAAGAGCGCCGCCGCCTCGCGGCCGCGCTCGACCTCGGTCAGCAGCCGCCCCTTGACCCAAAGGCCGGTGGCATCCTCGCGCACCTCCTCCCAAAGGCCGATGGGCTGGGCCGGGTCGTGCTGCCACAGCATCTTGACCCGCCCAGCCCTGGCCGCCAGCCGCGCCAGCGAGGCGGCATAGGCGCCGCGCGCCACCACATCCCCGCCCTGGTCGCGCAGGCCGAAGACCGAGGCATAGCCCTCGATCCCCCGCCCGCCCTGCGCGGTCTCGGTCATCACCAGGCCCCGTTCGGGCCGGTGGAACTTGTGTTCCAGCATCTCGCTACCTCATCGCCGCCGTGATCACCGCCTCGGCCCCCTGCGCCAGCAGAAAGGCCGCGACGCCGTAAACCCCCAGCCAGATGCGCTTTTCCAGCCGCTCCAGCGCCTGGTCGATCTGGCCCAGCCGGAATTCCAGCGCGCTCCAGCGTTCCTCCAGAACGCGCTCGTTGGCCTCGATCCGGGCATGGGCGGCGTCGAAGCTGTCCAGGACGAAGCGCGAACCCGGCCCTTCCTTGCGCAGGCTCATGCCCCCTCCGCCGCCTCTGTGGCGACAGGCGGCAGGCCCAGCAGCGCGCGCTTCTCGGCATCGGTCAGGAAGACCGCCTCGCCGACGCGCTTCCATTGCTGGTCGCGCTCACCGGCAAGCGCCGGGATCTGGTCGGGATCGGGGCGCAGTTCGACCGGCCCCTCCGCTGCAAAGCCCGCCAGCCAATGCGCCAGCGCCGCCAGCACCCGCCCCGCCAGCGGCAGCACCGTCAGCCGGTAGAAGGCGCGGTTGGCCTCCTGGTAATTGGCATAGGTGGCATCCCCCGGGATCCCCATCAGCATCGGCGGCACGCCGAAGGCCACCGCGATCTCTCGCGCGGCGGAAAGCTTGGTCTCGTGGAATTCCATGTCCGAGGGGCTGAACCCCATCGGCTTCCAGTCGAGCCCCCCCTCCAGCAGCATCGGCCGCCCGGCATTGCGCGCGCCCTGGTGATGCGCCTCCATCTCGCCGACCAGCCGGTCGTATTGATCCGGCGTCAGCACCGACTGGCCGTCCACCCCCCTGTAGACGATCGCGCCCGAGGGCCGCGCCGCATTGTCCAGAAGCGCCTTCGACCAGGCGCTGGCCGAGTTGTGGACATCGATCGCCACCGCCGCCGCCTGCAAGGGCGACAGGCCGTAATGGTCGTCCTGCGGGTGAAAGCTGCGGATATGGCAGATCGCGCCCGGCCCCTCGCCCATATGGAAGCGGTGGCTGCGCCCGCCCACGGTATAGTCGTAGGCCACCGGCCAGCCATCGGCGCCGGGGACCAGCGCCATCCGGTCGGGCCGCAGCGCATGCAATTCGCCCGGCAGCGCGCCGATCCCCGGCACCGCCTCGACATAGGCATTGCCGTTGAGCAGCAGATGCCCGTAGACCGCCTCCAGCAGTTCCGCCCGCCCCTGCCCCGGATTGGGCCGCGCCAGCAGGTCCAGCACCGGATGGCTTTCATAGCGGTGGCCCGCATCCTGGCAGATCACCGGCACCGCCGCCGCCGCCTCGGCGATCATCCTGACCGCGCGGAACCCCACCGGATTGCCCTGGAACCCGCTTTTCGTCAGCGAGACCGCGTCGCGCGGGCTCCAGGCCGGGCCGCGCCCGCCGCTGGCCCAGGCGATGACCCGCCCGCTGGCGCTGGCCTTGCGCTCTGGCACCCCATCCGGCGCCCCAGGCCCCGTCGCCGCGCCTTTTCTCAGAAAATCGAACACGTTCGCGCTCCTTCCATCCGGCCGCAAGAAGACGCGCCGCGCCCCCTCGGTTGCGCCGCCTCTTCCGGTTTTTCCGTCGTTCGCCAGTTTTTCGTCGTCAGATCGTCCGAACACCCGGGCGGCCGGTCCGGCCCGCGGGCAGGATCATCAGCTCGGTCAGCGCCCAGACCAGCGCATCCAGCCGGTCGGGGCTGCCCCGGCCCTGCCAGCCGGTGCGCGTCATCTGCAGCATCTGCGCCTCAAGCCCGGCCAGATCCGGGCCATGGGCGACGCGGCCCTGTTCGTAAAGCGCCGCCACCGGCTCGGCGCGCAGCCATTTGCCCCGCATCGCCCGCACCTCGCGCAGGGACACCATCGGATCGACCTGGCGCACCACCTGCGTCACCAGATCGCCGCCCTGGTTCACCTCGACCACCATGCGCTCGGCGCCGAATTCCGCCATCGCCGCCAGCGCGGCACGGGCCCAGCCGTCCGGGCTCGCCCCCCGGACGGATCGGTCGGCCAGCACCACCGCCCGCCACTCTCCGACCGGCCCCCGGGTATCGGCGCCCACCACCACGATGCCGCATTCGTCGCTTTGCTTCGTCGCGGTCACCGGCGGGTCCACCGCCACCACCACCCGCGCGGGCGAGACCGCCGCCGCGCCGCGCGCCCGCGCCACCATCATCGGCGTCCAGAGCGCGCCCTCCAGATCCTCGACCAGCTCTCCCGCCAGTTCCTGCCGCCCCAGAAGCGTGCCGCCATAGCGCGCCTCCACCTCGGCCAGGAAGCTTTGCGCCAGATAGGCCCGGTTCGCCTCGGTCGGCGCGCGGGTGATCACGGTCGAGGGGTTCTGCAGGATCGCCTTCAGCGCCTCGACATTGCGCGGCGTCGTCGTCACCACCTGCTGCGGATTCTCCCCCAGCCGCAACGCGAATTGCAACTGGTCCCAGGCCGCGCCCGCCTTGGGCCATTTCGCCAGCTCATCCGCCCAGGCGGCATCGAACTGGGGCCCGCGCAGCCGCTCCGGGTCATGCGCCGAGAACACCTGCGCGGTGGCCCCGTTCTCCCATTCCAGCAGGTTCCGGGTCGAGATCCAGCGCGGCCGCCGGTCGGGGGGCGAACAGGCCAGGATGCCGCTCTCGCCCTTCACCATCACCTCACGCCCCTGTTCCAGCGTCTCGGCCACCAGCGCCACCCGCCGCGCCCGTCCCGGGGCCGAGGGCGTAGCACCCTCGACCTGGGCGCGCACCCATTCCGCCCCGGCCCGCGTCTTGCCCGCGCCGCGCCCGCCCATGATGACCCAGGTCTTCCAGGCCGTCTCGGGCGGCAGTTGATGCGGCAGCGCCCAGAATTCGAACACCCAGGGCAAGGCCATCAGCGCGTTTTCCGACAGGCTGCCCAGGAAGGCGTCAATCTCCTCGGGCTGCGCGGAGGCAAGCCAGACGGCGCCCGATTTCATCGCGCGCGGCGTCGAGGTCCAGCTCTCCCCGGGCTCCGACAGCCCCGGCGACCTGCTTGCGGAGTTTTTCGACATTCCTACGTTCCTCCAGCACCAGCTTGGTCAGGTCGTGCAGGTCGCGCACCGCGCGCCTGCCCTCTTTCGCGGCCTCGAAACGTCCACCCCGGATCGCCTCGAACGCCTCGTTCAGATCCTCGACCGCGACCTGAAACAATTGCTCCGTCAGTTTCAGCGCCCCTTCGGGATCGCTGTCGCCCTCGGTCATACCTGTCATATCCGTCCGCCTGCCCCATGCCGCCCCCGCACGAGAGAAATGAAAAGACGGCGCGGGGGATCAGCCCCGGCCGTCTTCGGATTTCTACCAGCATGCCATAAGTCCTACATTGGACCGTGCGGAAGGTCAAGATAAAAAATCAACAAGATCAAATGGTTATGAGATCTCAGTTTTAATCTTCCGTTAACCCGACCCCAGGGATCCCGCCGAAACGCAAGGAGGGCGGCCTGCCCCCGCGCGCACCGCCCCCCCGGATAACCCAGCCGTTTCAGACCCTTGGCCGACCACGCTCAATCCGCGGTCTGCACGCCGCTTTCTTCGCCCTCGGCCCCCGCCGCGGCCTGCGCCGCCTCGATCTCGCGCCAGCGCGCGACATTGCGGTTGTGCTCCTCCAGCGTGACCGCGAAGGCATGTCCTCCCGTTCCGTCGGCCACGAAGAAGATGTAATCCGACTCGCCCGGGTTCAGCGCCGCCTGGATCGAGGCCCGTCCCGGATTGGCGATCGGCGTCGGCGGCAGGCCCTGGATCACATAGGTGTTCCACGGCGTCGCGGCGCGAAGCTCGCTCTGCCGCAGGCCCCGGCCCAGCGTGCCCTCGCCCTTGGTGATGCCGTAGATCACCGTCGGGTCGGTCTGAAGCCGCATGCCCTGGCGCAGGCGGTTGACGAAGACGCTGGCGACCAGCGGGCGCTCGTCGGCGACCCCGGTCTCCTTCTCGATGATCGAGGCCATGATCATCGCCTCTTCCGGCGTGTCATAGGGCAGGTCGCGGTCCCGCGTCGGCCAAAGCTCGGCCATGATGCGGGCCTGGCGCGCCTCCATCTGCGCGACCAGCGCCGCGCGGTCGGCGCCCTTGTCGACCTCGTAGCTGTCGGGGGCAAGCGTGCCCTCGGCGGGCACCGCCTCGACCGTGCCGGTCAGGAAATCCGCGCGTTTCAGCGCATCCACCACCTGCCAGCTCGTCACCCCTTCGGCCAGTGTGATGCGGAACCGCATCCCCGCCACCTCGACCGCATCCAGATATTCCACCGGCGCGGCCTCGCTCGCGGGGTTGAAGCGCACCACCTCGACGAAGCGGTTGGTGGCCGGGTCCAGCTCGCGCACCTGCACCGAGGCCGAGGCGACCGAGACTACGAACAAGACCTCCTGCCCGCAGGTCGATTGCCCCCCCGTGGTGACGATCCCCAGCACATCCTCCATCGAGGCCAGCGCGGGCACCAGGTATGAGCCGAATTTCAGATCCCGCGCCCGCCCGGAATATTCCGCGCCGATGCGGAAGATCCTGGCATCCGAGACCGCGCCCTGCGCCTCCAGGTTGCGGCTGACCGAGGCCATGCTGGCCCCCCGCTCCACCTCGACGCAGATCGCATCCGCCAAGGGCCCCGGCCGCACGAATTCATTGCGCCCCCAGGCGACCAGCGCCGCCACCGCGACCAGAAGGACAATGAACAGCGTCAGCGCGTTCGAGGCGATGCTCTTCCACATCCTTAGCCGACCTTGCCCAGCACCAGGCTGGCATTGGTGCCGCCGAAGCCGAAACTGTTCGACAGCGCGATGTCGATCTTGCGCCGCACCGCCTTGTTCGGGGCCAGGTCCAGCTTCGGCGCCACCGCCGGATTGTCCAGGTTGATGGTCGGCGGCGCGATCTGGTCGCGGATGGCGAGGATGCAGAAGATCGCCTCCACCGCGCCCGCAGCACCCAGCAGATGGCCGATCGACGACTTGGTCGAGGACATGGTGGCCCCCGCCGCCGCCTCGCCCAGCAGCCGCTCCACCGCGCCAAGCTCGATGGTGTCGGCCATGGTCGAGGTGCCGTGGGCGTTGATGTAATCGACCTGGGCGGGCGTCACGCCCGCGCGCTTCAGTGCCGCCGACATCGAGCGGAAGCCGCCGTCGCCATCCTCGGAGGGGGCGGTGATGTGATAGGCGTCGCCCGACAGGCCATAGCCCAGCACCTCGGCATAGATCTTCGCGCCGCGCGCCTTGGCGTGTTCGTATTCCTCCAGCACAACCACGCCCGCGCCCTCGCCCATGACGAAACCGTCGCGGTCGGCGTCATAGGGGCGGCTGGCCTTGACCGGATCGTCCTCGCGCTTGGTGGACAGCGCCTTGCAGGCGTTGAACCCCGCGATGCCGATTTCCGAGATCGGATTCTCGGCCCCGCCCGCCACCATGATGTCGGCATCCCCGAAGATGATCAGCCGCGCCGCGTCGCCGATGGCATGCGCCCCGGTCGAGCAGGCGGTCACCACCGAATGGTTCGGCCCCTTGAAGCCAAAGCGGATCGACACCTGGCCCGAGACCAGGTTGATCAGCGCGCCGGGGATGAAGAAGGGCGAAACCCGCTTCGGGCCCTTTTCCGCGATCAGCCTGGCCGTCTCGGCGATCGAGCCCAGGCCGCCGATGCCCGAGCCGATCATGACGCCCGCGCGCAGCTTCTCTTCCTCGGACAGCTCGCCGATCCCGGCATCCTTCACCGCCTGGACGGCGGCGGCCATGCCGTAAAGGATGAAGTCGTCGACCTTGCGGCGCTCTTTCGGCTCCATCCAGTCGTCGGGGTTGAAACTGCCGTCGGTGCCGTCGCCGAAGGGGATCTCGCAGGCGTATTTCGTCACCACATTGGCCGGATCGAAGCGGGTGATCGGTCCGGCGCCGGATTTTCCCTCCAGCAGGCGGCTCCAGGTTTCCTCCACTCCGCAGGCCAGCGGCGTGACCATTCCCAGACCCGTGACGACGACGCGGCGCATCAATGCTCCCCCCTTGGACAAGGCGATTGTTTCCCCGCGGGTGATACACGCCCATCGTCACAGCCGCAACAGAGCTGGCACCGCCCCGCCCGGCCCGGGCAGAAGCCCGCGCGCGGCCAAGGCCTTGCCCCCTCCCCGGCTCCCGGCTCCCGGCTCCCGGCTCCCGGCTCCCGGCTCCCGGCTCCCGGCTCCCGGCTCCCGGCTCCCGGCTCCCGGCTCCGAGTGGCATCAACCAGTCTCATCCCCCCGGCAAGGGCGTCCCCTCTCGCAGGAATGCACGGGCGGGCGCCCCTCTCGTCCGGCCACACCGCAGCCGCCCGCCCTTCCCCCTGTCGATCCGGCCCCTCCGCTCAGGCCCCCGGCCGCGCGCGTCAGCTTCAAGCCGCCCCCGCCGCTCAGGTCCCCCGGGGCGCCCGGCTCTCTGGCCCCCGCCGCTCAGGCGCCCGGCTCGACCAGGATCTTGATCTGGGTCTTCTCGCGCACCAGCGCCTCGAACCCCTCCTCGACCAGATCGGCCAGCGCGATCTTCTTGGTGACCAGCTTCTCGGCCGGGAAGAAGCCGCGCGTCATCAGGTCAAGCACCGCCGGGAACACGTCGCGATAGGCGATGGTGCCTTTCAGCGACCGCTCCTTCAGCACCACCGTATTGGGTTGGAAGGCGGCCTCCTTCTCCCAGATCGAGACCACCACCACCTCGCCCTCGTAGCGGGTGGCGTCGATGCATTGCTGCAGGACGGCGGGCACGCCGGTCACCTCGAAGGCCACTTCGACCCCGCCGCCGGTCAGCTCGCGGATCCGTTCCGCGGGCGCGACCTCGGCCGGATTGATGACCGAGGTCGCGCCCAGTTCCAGTGCCTTGGCCCCGCGCTGCCCGGACAGTTCGACGACATGGATCGCCGCCGCCCCCGCCGCGCGCAGCGCCTCGATCAGCAGAAGGCCGATCGGCCCGGCGCCGAAGACCGCCGCCGTATCGCCCGCCCGAAGCGGGCTGATCCGCACCGCGTGAAGCGCGACCGCGGCGGGCTCGACCAGCGCGCCCTGTTCCAGCGACAGCCCCTCGGGCATCGGATGGACCCAGCGTTCGCCGACCACGGTGAAGGGGGCGAACCCTCCGCCGCCGCCGGAAAGGCCGTGGAAGCCCAGATTGTCGCAGACATTGTATTTGCCGTGCAGGCAGGGCGCGCAGGTGCCGCAGGCCAGGATCGGCTCGACCACCACCCGGTCGCCGGGCCGGACCCGGGTCACGCCCTCGCCCACCGCCTCGACCACGCCCGAGAATTCATGCCCCATCACGATCGGCGCCACATCCTTGCTGACCGGATGCGGGGCCGAGACCGGGACGAAGATCGGCCCGGCCAGATATTCGTGCAGGTCGCTGCCGCAGATCCCGGTCCAGCCGACGCGGATCTTGACCTGGCCCGGCCCGGCGTCGGGCTCGTCGATCTCGTCGATCCGAATGTCGCGCGCCTTGTGCCAACGTGCTGCCTTCATCTGCCAATCTCCATCCAGGATTCATCTTTGCGCCACCGATAGGCCGCCGAGGCGCGGGCCGCCTTGATCGGGATCATGGTCGCCGCCGAAACCGCCCCGCCCGCCCAACCTGGCGCGGACGGTTGACAGATCCGTGACGGCCCGACCACGATGATCCCGGCGGCGGCCCTCTCTAAGGCCCCCGCATCGAAACGCCCTCATCGAAGCGCCTCTCCGGCAGCCTGGAAATCCCGCATGCCCGCTGACGATCCCTTCCCGCGCCCAGTTCCGGCCGTCCTTGCCGTCGTCCTGCGCGACGGCCACGCCCTGCTGGTGCGGCGCGCCAACCCGCCCGACGCGGGCCTGTGGGGCTTTCCCGGCGGCCGGATCGAGCCCGGCGAATCCCTCTTCGCCGCCGCCGAGCGCGAATTGCGCGAGGAGACCGGCGTCACCGCGCGGGCCGAGCGGGTGATCGACGCGCTCGACGCGCTCGACCGCGCCGGGGACGGAGGGCTGCGCCATCATTTCGTGCTGGTCGCGGTGCTGTGCCGCTGGCAGGCGGGCGAGCCGCTGGCCGCCGACGATGCGCTGGAGGCGCGCTGGACCCCGGTCGAGGGGATGGAAACCGCGCTTCGCCTCAGCCGCGACGTGGCGGGTCTCGCGCGCCGGGCGGCGCGGGCGGGCTGACCCCCGCGCCCACCCGAAGGCGGCGCCTCAGGGGCGCGCCCCAGAAGACAGCGCCCCAGGGCCGCCACCCTGAAGGCAGCGCCCTGAAAGCGGGGCCTCAGGGCCGCCCACCCTGAAAGCCGTGCCCCGGAACCGGCATCCCTAGACCGCCCCCCAACCAGCGCCCCCGGGTCCCGCGCAAAGAAAAAAGGGGCGCCCCGACCGGGACACCCCTTTCACCCGTCAGACGGGAAATCCGGCTCAGGCGGCCTTGGAGATGAAGGAAACCGCATCGCCGAAGGTCTGGATGGTCTCGGCCGCGTCGTCGGGGATCTCGATCCCGAACTCTTCCTCGAAGGCCATGACCAGCTCGACCGTATCAAGCGAGTCGGCGCCGAGATCGTCGATGAACGAGGCGTTCTCGGTCACCTTGTCCTCTTCGACGCCCAGATGCTCGACGACAATCTTCTTCACGCGCTCGGCGATGTCGCTCATGTTTCGTCCTCTACTCCGTTCGCGGGGACAACCCCCGGCTGGTTCATCCGCCCGGAGGGGTCCCCGGGCCTCTTTCGCCCCGCCGAGGCGGCAGCACCGGGGATCGAAACCCCCGGGAATTCTGGCGCGCGCTATAGCAACCCGCGCGCATGATGGCAAACGCTTTCCCGCGCCCGCCCGAGTCCACCCGTGTCCGCCCCCGCGCCGCGACCGACAGGGGGGCGGAGGGTGGGACGAAAGCTCAGACCATCGCCATGCCGCCGTTGACATGCAGCGTTGCGCCGGTGACATAGCCCGCCTCGTCCGAGGCCAGGTAAAGCACCGCCGCGGCGATTTCCTTCGGCGCGCCCATCCGCCCGGCCGGGACCGCGGCCAGGATGCCCGCGCGCTGCGCCTCGTTCAGCTTTTCGGTCATCGCGGTCTCGATGAAGCCGGGCGCCACGCAATTGACGGTGATTCCCCGGCTGGCCACCTCGGCGGCAAGCGATTTCGACAGGCCCACCAGCCCGGCCTTGGCGGCGGCATAATTCACCTGGCCCGCGTTGCCGGTCTGCCCCACCACCGACGAGATGTTGACGATCCGCCCCCGGCGCGCCTTCATCATGCCCCGGATCGCCGCCCGGCACAGCCGGAAGCTGGCGGTCAGGTTGACGTCGATCACCGATTGCCAATCCTCGTCCGACATCCGCATCACCAGCCCGTCGCGGGTGATTCCGGCATTGTTGACCAGCACCTCGACCGAGCCCATCGCCTCGGCCGCGCGCTTGACCAGCCCCTCGACCGCCTCGGGCTGCGACAGGTCGCAGGCCAGCACATGGGCGCGCGCGCCAAGCTCTTCGGCCAGCGCCTCCAGGGGCGCGACCCGCGTGCCCGAAAGCCCCACCGTGGCCCCCGCCCCGTGAAGGGCGCGGGCGATCTCGGCCCCGATCCCGCCCGATGCGCCGGTGACCAGCGCCGTCTTCCCCGTCAGATCGAACATGGCGTTCTCCTGCTTCGTCCCATTGATCCAGATTGTTCCCGGCGGATGCGCCAAGGCGCCGCCGTCAGGCCTTCAGCGCCTCGATGTCGGCCGGGGTTCCGACCGGCTTCGTCACCGCCTCCCTGGCGATGCGCCGGATCATCCCCGACAGCGCCTTGCCCGCGCCGACCTCCCAGAATTCGGTCACGCCCGCGCTTTCCATCCACAGGACCGATTCCCGCCAGCGCACCGATCCGGTGACCTGCGCCACCAACAGATCCTGGACCTTGGACGAATCGCGCACCGCCTCGGCGCTGACATTGGCCACCACCGGCACCAGTGGATCGCGGATCACCACCGCCGCCAGCGCCTCGGCCATCCGCGCCGCCGCGGGCTGCATCAGCGCGCAATGGAAGGGCGCCGAGACCGGCAGCATCAGCGCCCGTTTCGCGCCGCGCGCCTTGGCGATCTCCACCGCCCGCTCCACCGCGCCGCGATGGCCCGAGACCACCACCTGCCCCGGATCGTTGTCGTTCGCGGCCTGGCAGACCTCGCCCTGCGCCGCCTCATGCGCGACCTCCGAGGCCGCCTGGAAATCCAGCCCCAGCAGCGCCGCCATCGCGCCCAGGCCCACCGGCACCGCCTCCTGCATGGCCTCGCCCCGGATGCGCAAGAGCCGCGCGGTATCGGCCAGGCTCAGGCTTTGCGCCGCGCAAAGCGCCGAATACTCGCCCAGCGAATGCCCGGCCAGGAAATCGGCGGTGCCGACCAGGTCGAACCCCTCGGCCTCCAGCGCGCGCAGGGCCGCGATCGAGGTCGCCATCAGCGCGGGCTGGGCGTTGCGGGTCAGGGTCAGCTCTTCCAGCTCCCCCTCCCAGATCAGCGTCGAAAGCTTCTCGCCAAGCGCCTCGTCCACCTCGTCGAAGACGGCGCGGGCCGCGCTCCAGCCCTCGGCCAGCGCCCGGCCCATCCCGATGGTCTGCGCCCCCTGGCCGGGGAATACGAATGCGCGGCTCATGGCCTTACCTCCCGTGATCGCTTTCCCTCCGCTTAACGGCGAAAGCCCGCAGGCGCAACGCCGCGCGGGAAAGACGGGGCGCGGGCAAGGCGGGGCGGGCAAGGCGGGGCGGCGCGACCGCGGAAGGCATGGGGCCATGACCGAGGCCACCTCTGCCCCCACAGGCGCGCCGACGCCACGGATGGCGCCTCCAGACCCATTCGCCACACGAACCGCCCACAAGCACGGGCGAACCGAGCCCCGCCCATTGAAAAACCGCGCCCGGATCGCCCCGGCGCGGTTTCATCGCTTCAGGACCAGGGCCGGGCCGAAGCCCGCCCAGATCCCCCAGGCCCAGATCCCCAGGCCCAGATCCTCGGGCCCTGCCCCTCAGGCCCAGATCCTCAGGGCTTGTCCAGTTCGAAGGCGTCATGCAGCGCCTGCACCGCCAGTTCCAGATATTTGCGGTCGATCAGCACCGAGATCTTGATCTCCGACGTCGAGATCACCTTGATATTGACGTTTTCCGCCGCCAGCGCCCGGAAGGCCGTGGCCGCCACGCCCGCATGGCTGCGCATGCCGATCCCCACGACCGAGACCTTGGCCACATCGGTGTCGATGATCAATTCGTCGTATTTGATCTCGCCCCGGGTGCGGGCATCCTCCATCGCCTTCTTGGCGCGCTCGACCTGGTTGATCGGGCAGGAGAAGGTCATGTCGGTGACGGCGCCGGAATGGTGCTCGTCGTAATCCTTCTCGCTGATGTTCTGGACGATCATGTCGACATTCACCCCGGCCTCGGCCAGGGGGCCGAAGATGGCCTGGGCCACGCCCGGGCGGTCCTCGATGGTGAAGAGGGTGATCTTGGCTTCCTCGCGCGAGAAGGCCACGCCGTTGACGACTTTCGATTCCATGATTTCCTCCTCGTCGCAGACCAGGGTGCCGGAGTTTTCGTCGGTTTCCTCGAAGGAGGACAGCACCCGCAGCCGCACCTTGTAGCGCATCGCCAGTTCGACCGAACGGGTTTGCAGCACCTTGGCGCCCAGCGAGGCCAGTTCGAGCATCTCCTCGAAGGCGATGCGGTCCATCTTGCGCGCCTTCGAACTCACGCGCGGATCGGTGGTGTAGATGCCGTCGACATCGGTGTAGATGTCGCAGCGTTCCGCGCCGAAGGCGGCGGCGAAGGCAACGGCGGTGGTGTCCGATCCGCCCCGGCCCAGCGTGGTGATCCGGCCCTCGGGGCTGACGCCCTGAAAGCCCGCGACCACGGCGACCTTGAAGCCCTCGGCGAATTTCGCGTCCAGATTGGCGCGCGGAATGTCGACGAAGCGGGCCGAGCCATGGGCCGAGGTGGTGTTGATCGGCACCTGCCAGCCCTGCCAGCTTCGCGCGGGCACGCCCATTTCCTGAAGCCGCAGCGCCATCAGCCCGGCGGTCACGTTCTCTCCCGAAGAGACCACCGCGTCATATTCGCGGGCGTCGTAGAATTTCGAGGTGCCCTCAACCCAGCCGACCAGCTCGTTGGTCTTGCCCGACATGGCCGAGACGATGACGATGACGTCATAGCCCCGTTCGACCTCACGCCGGACCTTGGCGGCGGCATTGGCGATACGATCAAGGTCGGCGACCGAGGTGCCGCCGAATTTCATCACCAGAAGCGGCACGGTCACCCCCCCGAAATCTGGGCCCGATGGCAAGGGCCCGAAAAATCCCCGATCCAGATCCCGGCCGCATCCTGCCGGGGCGGCATCTGCGAGGGGGTCGAAATCGGGCGCTTCCTATAACCCCACGCGCCCGCGCGCAAGAGGCGCCATGTGCGGGGTTCGCGCAATGCGGGCCCTGGCGCGGGATGGTCGGCCTGCGCCTCCGGCGGGGATATTTCTGCAAAGAAGAAAGGGCGGGATGCGGAAAAAGGCGGCACTGCGGCGGGTCAGGCGGCGGGCGGGTTCGGGGAGAGGGGGGCGGCGAGGCGGGGCCGGCGCCCCTCCCCTTGCCGATCCCGGGGGGCGCCGATAGCATTCCCTGGCCCGGGAACGGCCCGAGGGGGGATCCAGAATGCAGGTGATGATCGGTGTGATTGGCGGATCGGGCGTCTATCAGATCGAGGGGCTGGAGGAGGCCGCCTGGACCCGGGTCGAGACGCCCTGGGGGCGGCCCTCGGACGATCTTCTGGTCGGCAGGATCGCGGGGGTGAAGGTCGCCTTCCTGCCCCGTCACGGCCGCGGCCATGCCCATTCGCCCTCCTCGCTGCCCTATCGCGCCAATATCGACGCGCTCAAGCGCATCGGCTGCACCGACGTTCTTGCGGTCTCGGCGGTGGGATCCTTGCAGGAGGGTTTCGCGCCGGGGGATTTCGTCCTGGTCGACCAATATATCGACCGCACCTTCGCGCGCGAGAAAAGCTTTTTCGGCGAAGGCCTTGTCGCCCATGTCGGGCTGGCCGACCCGACCTGCGCCCGGCTTGGAGAAAGGGTTGCCGAGGCCGCGCGCCAAAGCGGGGTGCGGCTGCATGAGGGCGCGACCTATCTGACGATGGAGGGGCCGCAATTCTCGACCCGGGCCGAGAGCCTGCTCTACCGCCAATGGGGCGCCGATGTGATCGGCATGACCGGCATGCCAGAGGCCAAGCTCGCCCGCGAGGCCGAGCTCTGCTATGCGAGCCTCGCCATGGTCACCGATTACGACTGCTGGCATCCCGGCCATGACGCGGTGGATGTGGCGGCGGTGATCGCCACGCTTTCGGCCAATGCCGCCAAGGCCCGGGCCTGCGTCGCGGCCCTGCCCGCGCGGCTTGGCGCCACGCGCCAGGCCTGCCCATGCGGCTGCGACAGCGCGCTGACCCATGCGCTGATGACCGCGCCGGACCGCCGCGACCCCGACCTTCTTGCCCGGCTCGACGCGGTCGCCGGGCGCGTCCTCTGACCCGAGCCAGCCGGAACCGGATCCGAATGCCCAAGACCCTCACCCGCCCCGCCCCCGCCACCGTCGGCGACTACATCCGCACCATCCCGGACTTCCCGCATAAGGGGATCCTGTTTCGCGACGTCACCACGCTTTTCGCCGATCCGCGCGGCTTTCGCATCTGCGTCGACCAGTTGCTCGCCCCCTATGCCGGGCGGCGCATCGACAAGGTGATCGGGCTCGAGGCGCGCGGCTTCATCCTGGGCGGCGCGGTGGCGCATCAGCTCTCGGCAGGCTTCGTGCCGGTGCGCAAGAAGGGCAAGCTGCCGGGCCGGACCCTTTCGCAGCCCTATGCGCTGGAATATGGCGAGGCGGTGGTCGAGATCCACGAGGATGCGATCCAGCCCGGAGAGACGGTGCTTCTCGTCGACGACCTTCTCGCCACCGGCGGCACCGCCGAGGCCGGGATCGCCCTCGTCGAACGGCTGGGCGGGCGGATTACCGGCTGCGCCTTCGTGGTCGACCTGCCCGACCTGGGCGGCCGCAAGCGGCTGGAGGCGATGGGAATGGAAGTCCACGCGCTCTGCGCCTTCGAAGGCCACTGACCCCAGCCCGAACGCGCCCCCGCCCTTTCTTCTTTGCAAAAATATCCCCGCCGGAGGCGCAGGCCAACCATCCCGCGCCGCCGCCCGGGCAAGCCGCCCTAGCCCGCGTCCCGCGCCAGAACCGCGCCGGGGTTCAGAATCCCCAACGGATCGAGAACCGCCTTGATCCCCCGCAGCGCCTGCAGCCGCACCGGATCGCCGTAGCGCGCCAGATCGGCGGTCTTCAGCCGCCCGATCCCGTGCTCGGCCGAGACGCTGCCGCCCAGCTCATGCACCAGGTCGTGCACGATCCGCGTGGCATCGTTGCGCAAGGCCTCATATGCGCCGCGCGTCCGGTCCGGGGCGGGGAAGATGTTGTAATGCAGATTTCCGTCGCCCAGATGGCCGAAGCAATTGACCCGGAAGTCGCCGAGCGCGGCAAGGCGGCCGCCCGCCTCGGCGATGAAGCCCGGGATCGCGCCGAGCGGCAGCGAGATGTCGTGGCTCGCCACCGCGCCGATGCGGCGGTTGGCCTCGGGGATGGCCTCGCGGATCGCCCAGAGGCCGTCGGCCTGGGCGCCGGAACTGGCGATGACGCCGTCGAGGACCAGGCCCGCGCCCTCGGCCTCGTCGTAAAGCGCGGCCATGGTCGCCTCCGGCTCCATCGCCTGCGGCAGGCCCAGTTCCACCAGCACCGCCCAGTCGGGCAGCGCCGCGAAGGGCGCGCGCAGGCCGAGATCGGCCTCGGCCAGGAATTCGAACCCCGCCCGCGCGATCAGTTCGAACCCCGACACCAGCCCGCCCAGCCGGGCCTCGAACAGCCGCAGCAGATCCTGCGCCGCCGCGGGCGAGGGCACGGCCAGCATCGCCACCAGCCGATGCGCCGGAACCGGGAAAAGCCGCAGGCTGGCCGCCGTGATCACGCCCAGGCTGCCCTCGGAGCCGACGAGCAGGTTGCGCAGGTCGTAGCCGGTGTTGTCCTTCCTGAGCCGCCGCAGCCCGTGCCAGACCGCGCCATCCGCCATCGCCACCTCCAGCCCCAGGCACAGGTCGCGCGCATTGCCATAGCGCAGCACCGCCGTCCCGCCCGCATTGGTGGCGAGATTGCCGCCGATCGTCGCCGTCCCCTCGGAGGCAAGCGACAGCGGGAAGAGCCGCCCCGAGGCCTGCGCCGCCGCCTGCACCGCCTGGAGCGTCATCCCGGCCTCGACCGCGATGGTGTTTTCCTCGGGCCAGATCCCGCGCAGCGCGTTCATGCGTTCGAGAGAGAGGATCAGCGGCAGCGGCCCCCCCTCGGGGATCACCTGGCCCCCGACCAGCCCGGTGCCGCCGCCCCTGGGAACGACGGCGACCCGCGCGGCATGGCAGGCGCGCAGGATCGCCGAGACCTCGCCGGTCGAGGCGGGCCGCGCCACCGCGCCCGCCCTTCCCCGCCAGCGCCCGCGCGGCTCTTCCAGGTCGCGCGGCTCGGGCGGACGGAGGGTGGCGGGGGGCAGCGCCTCGGCCAGGCGGGCGAGGAAGGCCTCGTCGCAGGGATTGAGGGCGGCGAAGGGGGGGATCGGGTTCGGCATGGGATCGGGCTCTGGATCGGGCGGGGCGCGCGTGGGTGAGGGACCTTCCCATGCCTAACCATGTGGATGCGGTCCGTCCAGAGTGGGTTGTCTGGGGCTGCTTTACTGGAATGGGGAGGCTGCGGGAGGGGGCGCTGCCCCCTCGGCGCCTTTGGCGCCTCACCCCCGGGATATTTCTGCAAAGAAGAATGAAGGGTGAAGGGTTGGGAGGGGGCCGTGAGGGGTCAGTCCAGCCAGGCGGGCTCCAGCACCAGGACGGTGGGACGCGCGGGGAGCGTGCCGATCGAGAAGGCCATCTCGTTCAGGCCGGTCTCGACCACGTCGAAATCCGTGGCCATCTCCTGCATGAACCATTCCAGCGAGCCGCGCGAGAACCAGTGCATCGGGATCACCACCTTGGAGCGCAGCCGCCGCACCACCGCCACCATGTCCTCGAGCCCCAGCGTCACCGAGCCATCGACCGGCACCATCAATATGTCGAGCCGCCCGATGGCGGCGAATTGCTCGGCCGAGGGCAACTGGTGCAGATGGCCCAGATGGCCGATGCACAGGCCCGCCACCTCGAAGATGAAGATCGAATTTCCGTCGCGACGCACCTCGCCGCCCCAGCCGCGCGCATCGGTGGGGACGTTGCGCACCAGCATCATGCCCAGATCCACCCGATGGTCGACATTGGGCTGGCCGGGCTCGGGCCAGCCGCGCAGCACATGGTGGATGCGTGGATCGGGATGGGCCGTCCAATGCGTCGAATGCGAATTGTTCATCGTGACCAGATCTGGTGCGACATCGGCCGCGCCGATATGGCCGGTGTAATCGGTGACCGCGACGGTGCCGTCCTCGGCCACCACGGCGAAGCTGGCGTGATTGAGATAGCGCAGGAGCACGCGGTCCTCGCCCGGGAGGGTGAAGGCCGCGTGGCGCAGGAGCGGCGGCGGCGCGTTCCGGGCCAGCGCGATGCAATGCGAGGCGATGCGTTCCTGTGGGGCCGTGTCCTGCGGGGCCGTATCCGGTGGGGCCGCCTCTTGCGCCGCCGCCGGATGCGCGATGAGCCCGGCCAGAACCGGCCCCGCCAGCGCGCGGCAGCACCGCAGGAGGAATGGCGCGGCGACCGGGGGCGTGGCGAAAGCGGTCATGAGGCTCTCCTTCGGGCGGGGCCCGGTGCAGGCCGGAATACCGGCATTGCATCGGGGCCGGAGTCGGGGCGGAAACCGGGGCGAGGTCTGGGGCGGCTTCCCGCGGGCCCGGACCCATGGGACGAAACTGACACGGGCGCCGCGCTTTCCGTCATCACGGATGCGCGAGCGGGCGGGCCAGGCGGGTGGAACGGGAACATGCGGTGATTTCGCGGGCAATCCGCGGGAGCGGACGGGCGCGGCGATTCGCAGGGGGGGCCGGGCTTCGTCGGGGCGGTTCGGAGCGAAAGGCCGGGAGAGGACGAGTTCTGTGGGCTGCCGTTGGACGCCCGGGGCGAGGGTCCGATCAGGGCTGGGATCAGGGGCGACCGGATGAGGGATAGGGGTCGGGGGTAGCCGATCAGCGGTCCCGGATCGGGAGAGCGCCCGGGGCTCTGGCGGGGGCGGGTCAGACGGGTGAGGGTCGGGCGAAAGCAGAATCGAGCGCAAGTTGGATCATGCAGAAGCCGAATCGGAGGGAAATCCGATCAGGCCGGACTCGGATCGGAGGGGGACCGGATCGGAGGGGGACCGAGATCTGCGACAGGCCCGATCAGGGCTGTCTGGATCGTGGCGAAGAGCGTCGCAGTCGAGGTCGGCAGGCAGGTCGTGCCGATCCTCCAGCGGCGCGGAGGTCTGGGGAGACGCACTCTCGGGGCGCGGACAGACAGCGGGAACGGATGGATCTTGGGACGGGCGGATGTCGGAGCGGGCCTCGGGACGGGCCGGGAGCGGATGGATTGCCGGGCGAGGGGATCCCCCGGGAGTGGGAAAGCCTCGGGACGGACAGGCGGGGTCCGGAACGGCGCTCCGCGGCGAACGACGGGTCAGACGACGGGTCGGACGGGCCTCCCGCCAGGGACAGGTCCGGGGTGGTCGGGCCGCGCGTCCAGGGCTGATCCCGGAGCAAGCAGGCCGCAGGGCGCGGACAGGTCCCGGGGGGAGAGGCGGCAGGCCGGGCGAACGGGCGAGCCGCGAACAGGTTCCGAGAGAGGCCGGGCGGGTAGCGGGGCGGAAGCAGATCCCGGGATTGGCGGGCGGCAAGTCGGGAGCAGGTCGGCGAAGCGAGGAGTCGGCAGGGCGCGGCCAGGTCGCCGGAGAGGCCGGGGCCTCAGGCCGGGCCGATCGCGGTTCGGCCCCGGCGGTCGTTGCGCAGGCGCGAGTAGATCACATGGTTGCGCCAGCGTCCGTTGATCTGGAGATAGGACTGGAACACGCCCTCGAACTTGAAGCCGCATTTCTCCAGAACCCCGCGCGAGGCGGCGTTCTCGGGCAGGCAGGCGGCCTCGATCCGGCTCAGGTCCAGCCGCGCGAAGGCGTAATGCACCACCGCCTCCAGCGCCTCGCGCATATAGCCGTGGCGGGCGAAGGGCGCGCCGATCCAGTAGCCGACCATGGCGGTCTGCGCCGGGCCGCGCCGGATGTTGTCCAGCGTGATCGCCCCCAGAAGCCGCTGGTCGGCGCGGCGGATCAGCACGAAGGGCACCGCCGTCCCCTGCGCCTCGGCCCGCCTGCCCCAATAGACCCGGTTCGAGAAATTGCGCCGCGACAGGTGGGTCTCGGACCAGACCGGCTCCCACGGCGTCAGGAAGGCGGCCGAATCGGCGCGCAGATCGGCCCATTGCCGCCAGTCGTCATGGCTGGCCAGCCGCAGGGTCAGCCGCTCGGTCTCCAGCCGGGGGCGGCGCGAAAAGCCGAAGGTCACGACGAAAGCCCCGCCCGGATCGCCTCCACGCCCGGGGCGGCATCGACCGGGCCGTAGACCGCCAGCGCCACATTGCCCGAAAGCGCCGCCCGGCCCCAGTCGCGCACCCCCGCCAGATCCACCGCCTGGATCCGCGCCACCGCCTCGTCCAGATCGGGCACCCGGTCCCAGACCGAGAGCAGCCGGGCGTTTCGCTCGGCGCGCGAGGAGGGGCTTTCCAGCCCCATCATCATCCCCGCCGTCAACTGCGCCTTGGCGCGGGCCACCTCGGCCTCGGACATGTCCTCGGCGGCGCGGCGCAATTCGGCCACCGTCAGCTCGGTCAGGTCGGCGATCTCGTCGCCCGAGGTCCCGGCATAGATCGTGACATGGCCGGTGTCGTCATAGGCCGCCGACTGGGCATAGATCGAATAGCACAGCCCCCGCTCTTCGCGGATCTTCTGGAACAGGCGCGAGGACATGCCGCCGCCAAGCGCGGTGGACCAGATCTGCGCGGTATGGACCAGCGGATCGCGATAGCCCGGCGCCTCGATGTTCAGCGCGAAATGGGCCTGTTCCAGGTCCTTGATCTCGCGCCGCTCGCCGCCCTTGAAGCGGGCGGGCCCGGCGGGCACCGCCCCCACGGGGGAAAGCGCGCCGAAGACCGCCTCGGCCTGGGCCACGATGGCGTCGTGGTCGACGCCCCCGGCGGCCGAGAGAATCATCCGGTCCGGCCCGTAATGGCGCCCGACGAAGCCGCGCAGGTCGCCGTCGCCGAAACCCGCCACCCGCGCCTCGGGACCCAGGATGGTGCGGCCGAAGGGCTGGCCGGGATAGGAGACCTCATGCAGCCAGTCGAAGACGATGTCGTCGGGCGTGTCGTTGGCCTGGCCGATCTCCTGCAAGATCACATGGCGCTCGGTCTCGATATCCTCGGGGTTGAACACCGGATTGAGCACGATGTCCGAGATCACATCCAGCGCGCGCGGCACATCCGCCGACAGGCAGCGCGCGTAATAGGCGGTCATCTCGCGCGAGGTATAGGCGTTGATATAGCCGCCGACATCCTCGATCTCTTCGGCGATGCGCAGGGCACTGCGCCGCGCGGTGCCCTTGAAGGCCATGTGTTCGAGGAAATGCGCGATGCCGTTCTCGGGCTCGCGCTCATGGCGCCCGCCCGCGCCGACCCAGAGCCCGCAGGAGGCCGATTTCAGCCCCGGCATATGTTCGGTGACGATGCGCAGCCCGTTCGGCAGCCGGTGGATGCGGGTGGTGCTCAATGCGATTCTCCCGCGATCCGGGCGCGGATCACCTTTTGCAGCGCGGCAAGGTCCCCGGCCACCCGGGTCACCCGCTCGGGCCGCTCGAAAAGATCGGCCATGCGGGCGGGCAAGGCGGGGCGAAGGCCGGTAGCCGCCTCGACCGCATCGGGGAATTTCGCCGGATGGGCGGTGGCGAGGGTCACCATCATGCCGCGCGCGGGCTGTTCGGACGCCACCTTCACCCCCACGGCGGAATGCGGGCACAAAAGCTCGCCCGTCTCGCGCCAGATCCGGGCGATGGTGTCCTGCGTCTCGGCCTCCGAGGCGCGGCCCGAGCCATATTCGGCCCGCAGCGCGGCCAGCGCGGGCGCGGGCACGGCGAATCCGCCCGACTGGTTCAGCCCCCGCATCAGCGCGGCGACCGCCGCCGCATCGCGCCCGGTGGCGTCGAACAGCGCGCGTTCGAAATTCGACGAGACCTGGATATCCATCGAGGGCGAGATCGACGGCGCCACGCCCATGGTGCGGTATTCGCCCGATTTCAGCGTGCGGTCCAGAATGTCGTTCTGGTTGGTCGCGATCACCAGCCGGTCGATCGGCAGACCCATGGCGCGGGCGACATGGCCCGCGAAGATATCGCCGAAATTGCCGGTGGGCACGGTGAACGAGACCGGGCGATGCGGCGCGCCGAGCGACAGCCCGGCATGGAAGTAATAGACCACCTGGGCCAGCACCCGCGCCCAGTTGATCGAGTTCACCCCCGCCAGCCGCACCTCGTCGCGGAAGGCGAAATCGTTGAACATGTCCTTGAGCCGGGCCTGGCAGGTGTCGAAATCGCCGTCCACGGCAAGGGCATGGACATTCGCCTCTGAAGGCGTGGTCATCTGGCGGCGCTGCACCTCGCTGACGCGGCCATGGGGGAAGAGGATCACCACATCGACGTTGGAAAGGCCCCGGAAGGCCTCGATCGCGGCCGAGCCGGTATCGCCCGAGGTGGCACCGACGATGGTGATCCGCTCGCCCGAGCGCGCCAGCGCCGCCTGCATCATCTGCCCGATGAGCTGCATGGCGAAATCCTTGAAGGCGAGCGTGGGGCCATGGAACAGCTCCATCAGGAAGTGGTCGGGGCCAAGCTGGACCAGGGGCGCGCGGGCGGCATGGCCGAAGCCCTGATAGGCGCGGGCGATCAGCGCCTTCAACTCGGCATCGGCGAAGAAGCCGCCGATGAAGGGGCGGATGACGTTGAAGGCCAGATCCTCGTAGGACAGCCCCGCCCAGGCGGCGATCTCGTCGGCCGCGAGCACCGGCACGCTTTCGGGCACATAAAGCCCGCCGTCGCGGGCAAGGCCGGTCATCATCGCCTCGCCGAAGCCCAGTTCCGGCGCCTGGCCGCGTGTCGAGATATAGCGCATCTTCCTGTCTCTCGTTTCGGGGCCCGCGTTCGGGGGCCTGCGTTTGACGGCCTTCGTCCGGAGCCCGTTCTGTTTGGGGCCCTTCGTTCCGGGTCCTTTTTGCCGGGGGCCCTCCCGTTTCGGGCCCCTTCGTTCATGGGGGCCCTTCGTTCATGGGTCCCTCGTTCATGGGGGCCCTTCGTCGGCGGAGCCCCCGCTCAGGCGCCGCCGTCCGGGGCGCTGCCCTTGCCTTGCCTTCGGCCCCCCTCACGGCCCAGACTGCATGGCCCCCAACCTTCTGCCCCGCTCCGGCCCTGACCGCAATCCACGGCCGCAATCCATCGGCGCCCTCAGCCTTCGCGGCGCGTGATACGCCACAGATAGGCCAGTGTCATCCCCGCCCAGACGATGGCAAGCCCGAACCATTGCACCGCATAGCCCAGGTGGTTGTTGCGAAAGACCGCCGTGACCGGCACCGGCTGCACCCCCTGCCCCGTCGGGCTGCGGGCCACGACCAGGATGGGCTCGGTCCCCAGATGGGCGGCAAGGCTGTCCAGATCGCGGCCGAACCAGATCCCCCGCGCGGGATCGGGCGCGGGCGTGGCCGAGGTGATGTCCTCGGGCCAGTGCAGGTTGCCGGTGACGCGCGCCGGGCCCGGCGGGCGGGGGGCGGTCTTGGCGGTTTCGGGGACATAGCCGCGCTCGACCATGATCGGGCGGCCGTCCGCGGTCAGGAAGGCGGCGATCACCAGAAATCCGGGGCCCCATTCGCGGGTCGAGGTCAGGACATGGGCCTCGGCCCCGGTGAAGCGCCCCTCGACCTCGACGGCGCGATAGCGGTCGCGGGCGGGACCCGGGGCGACCGGCAGGGGAACCGGGTCGAGCACGATCATCGCCTCGGCCTCGGCGATCAGGCCTTCCTTCCATTCCAGCCGCTGCAACTGCCACAGGCCGAATCCCGTCAGCACCGCGATGCCGCACAGGCCCACCACCAGAACGAACAGGATCTGCCGCATCATCTTTGCTCCGGGCCGGGCGGCGCATGCGCGCGCGCCTTGCCGCAATGGAAAGCGCGGACCCCGTCACGAGGGTCCGCGTATCGCGCTTGGGGGATCCGCGCGCTCCGGTTTACGTCTGGTGCCGGACCTGCCCCGGACCTCAGCGACCCCAGACGTAGATCGCGAAGAACAGGAACAGCCAGACCACGTCGACGAAGTGCCAATACCAGGCCGCCGCCTCGAATCCGGTGTGCTGCTTCTGGGTGAAATGCCCGGCCCGGGCGCGCAACAGGCAGACGAAGAGGAAGATCGTGCCCACGATGACGTGGAACCCGTGCAGCCCCGTCGCCATGAAGAAGGTCGCGCCATAGATATTGCCCGAGAAGCCGAAGGCGGCGTGGCTGTATTCATAAGCCTGGAGGAAGGAGAAGACCACGCCCAGCACCACCGCCAGCGTCAGCCCCGTGACCACGTCCTTGCGGTTGTTCTCATGGACCAGCGCATGGTGCGCCCAGGTCACCGCGCAGCCCGACAGCAGCAGGATCAGCGTGTTGATCAGCGGCAGGTGCCAGGGGTCGAAGGTCTCGATCCCGGCGGGCGGCCAGACGCCGTCGACCGTCGGGCTGTCGGGCCCCATCGGATACATCCGATGCTTGAAGAAGGTCCAGAAGAAGGCGGCGAAGAGCATGACCTCGGACATGATGAACATGATGAAGCCGTAGCGCAGCCCGATCACCACCACCGGGGTATGATCGCCGCTTTCGCCCTCATGGACCACATCGGACCACCAGCCGAACATGGTGTAAAGCACCATGACCAGCCCGATCAGAAAGACCCAGGGCTGCGGATTCGCCACGCTGGGCGAGATCCAGAGCACCATGCCGAACAGCATGACGAACGCCCCGAGCGAGCCCAGGAAGGGCCAGATCGACGGCGGAAGGACGTGGTAGTCGTGGTTTTTCTGATGTGCCATGTCCGGTGTTTCCGTTCCCTCGTTTTCCTTATTCGACGATGGCGGCTTCCGGGGCGGGGTCCGCCGGAGCCGTCATCGCGAAGATCCTTGCCCGATCCGTCGCCACGCCCTGCGGAGGGGCGGGGGGCGGCGAAAGCGCCGCATGGTCCTGTGGCAGATCGGTCTCGTAGAAAGTGTAGCTCAGCGTGATCGCCCGGATCGCGCGCCCGTCGATATCGTCCATGATCGAGGGGTCGACATAGAAGCTGACCGGCATCTCGATCCGCTCGCCCGGGGCCAGCACCTGCTGCTCGAAGCAGAAGCAATGCACCTTGGTGAAGAAGCCGCCCGCCACATCGGGGGCGACATTGTAGCTGGCGGTCCCCGCGATCACCCGGTCGGTGGGGTTGTAGGCCTCGTAGAAGGCCAGGCCGCTTTCGCCGATGCGGATGTCCATCTCGCGCACCACCGGCTTGAATTCCCAGGGCATTCCCGGCGCGCGCGAGGCGTCGAAACGGATCTTGATGGTGCGGTCGAGCACCAGATCCGGCGCGGCTTCGGCGACCGAGGTGGTGCCGCCATAGCCGGTCACCCGGCAGAACCAGTCGTAGAAGGGCACCGCCGCGAAGGAAAGCGCGCACATGCCGACGGCCACGCCCACCAGCGTCAGCGCGGTGCGCGAGGCGCTCTTGCGGGTCTCTTCGGCCGAGGGGCGGTCATCGGGGGTCCCGCTCATTCCGCGCCCCCCTCTGCGGGCAGCATCTCGGGGCGCAGGCTGTGGTCGTAGGCCTGCATCGGGTCGCCCCGCGTGACCTTGACCACGGTCAGCGCGAAGACCAGCGCGACGAAGCCGACCAGCACCACCGCCACGCCGACATTGCGCCCGAAGCGGCGCCGGTGGATCTCATGTGTCGGGTTCAATGCCATGGCGTATACCTCTCAGCCGACCGCGGCCCAGCCACCCAGCCCCCAGGGCCGCAGGGCAAGCTCGGCCAGATAGGCGGCGAAATGCAGGAAAAGATAGAACAGCGAAAAGGTGAAGAACCTTTTCTCGACCCGATAGCCATCGGCCTCGGCCATGGCCTCGTCCCGGCGCCAGATCCGCCAGGCGCCCAGGATGAACACGGCGTTCAGCGCCAGCGTCACCGCAAGCGTCAGCGGCCCGCCGATCGAGGTCAGCGCCGCCCAGACCGGCACCGGCGCCAGCAGAAGCGTGTAGGCCAGGATATGGTTGCGCGTGGCGCGGCGGCCATGGGTCACCGTCAGCATCGGCACATTGGCCTTGTGGTAATCGCTGTTGATGAACAGCGCGAGCGACCAGAAATGCGGCGGCGTCCACATGAAGATCAGCGCGAACATCAAAACCGCCTCAAGCCCGACATGGCCGGTCGCCGCCACCCAGCCGATCATCGGCGGAAAGGCCCCCGCCGCGCCGCCGATCACGATGTTCTGCGGCGTCCAGCGCTTGAGCCACATCGTATAGACGACGGCATAGAAGAAGATGGTGAAGGCCAGAAGCGCCGCCGCCAGAAGATTGGCCGCAAGCGCCAGCATGACGACCG
The DNA here is from genome assembly GCF_042762395.1 of Pseudogemmobacter sonorensis. NCBI lineage: Bacteria > Pseudomonadati > Pseudomonadota > Alphaproteobacteria > Rhodobacterales > Paracoccaceae > Pseudogemmobacter > Pseudogemmobacter sonorensis. The sequence goes on along the minus strand of NZ_JBEFZE010000001.1, from coordinate 103,814 downwards.
AGATCCCCGAAAGCGCCAGCCCCAGCCCGAGCGCCTCGCCCGGCTGGATCCGCCCCGAGGGCACCGGGCGCGACTGCGTGCGCCGCATCACCCGGTCGATATCGGCATCCCACCACATGTTGAGCGCGCCCGAGGCCCCGGCGCCGAGCGCGATGAACAGGATCGCCGCGAAGGCCTCGACCGGATGCAGCCGCACCGGCGCCACCAGAAGCCCGACCAGCCCGGTGAAGACCACCAGCGACATGACGCGCGGCTTCAGAAGCTGGACGAAATCGCCGAATCCGGCCTCGCCCTGGCCGCTGCCCAGGCCCGGCCCCGCCTCGTCGCGTTTGAATGTTCCGATATCGCTCATGCGGCGAAACCCCGGCCTTTCAGTTCCATTTGCTACGGGCCAGCGCCCTATGGTCCATTTGCTACGGGCCAGCGCCCTATGGTCCATTTCCTGCGGGCTCACGCCCCGTGGTCCGTTTCCTGCGGGCCCGCACGCCCGGGCCCTGTGGATCCCCGGTGCGAGCCCTCTTGCTCTAGGCCACCCCCTGCGGAAAGCCCGGCCCTCAAAGCGCGCCCCTCGAAGCAAGAAGGGGGGCGAAGGATCGGCGCGCCTCCCGCCCGCGATACGCTGGCGAAGGCCGCCCGCGCGGGGAAAAGGGCCTCCGCGGGCAGAGATCCCGGCGGGGCGGTCTCGTCGGCCCGCCGCGGATCTATGGCCCGCGCGCGGGCCCCCGGCGGGACGATCCCGCCCGGCGGCTCAGTCGTTGGCGGCGAAGCGGATCGCGCCGGTCGCGGCGGCCTCGCCCTGCGCCAGCACGACATCGCCCGCCCGCGCCTGGTCGAGCCAGGCGGCATAGGCCTGGGGCGAGACCACCTTGACGGTGATCGGCATATAGGCGTGGTCCTTGCCGCAAAGTTCGCTGCACTGGCCGAAGAAGATGCCCTCGCGGTCGGCGGCGAACCAGGCATGCGCGATGCGGCCCGGAACGGCGTCCTGCTTCACGGCGAAAGCCGGGATGGTCCAGGAATGGATCACGTCCGAGGCGGTGATCTGCAACAGCACCTTGGCGCCCACCGGCACCACCATGGCGGTATCGGTCGCCAGCAGGAACTGCTCGCGCGTGTAGCCCGCGGCTTCGAGCTCGGCCACGACGGTATCGGTCAGCCGGGCACTGCCGCCCAGGTTCAGCCCGCCGATCATGTAGCTGTCATAGGGGCCGATGCCCTCGTTGGGGTATTCGTAGCTCCAGAACCACTGGCTGCCGGTGACCTTGATCACCACATCGCCCTCGGGGAAGGTCTGCTGCTTCTTCAGCGCCGGGACCGAGAAGGCGCCGATGAAGATCAGGATCAGGATCGGCAGCACCGTCCAGGCGATCTCGAGCGGCGTGTTGTGGGTGAACTTCCTGGGCTCCGGGTTGGAGCGGCTGTTGAAGCGCAGGATCACGATGACCAGAAGCGCCAGGACGAAAATCGTGACGGCGGCGATGATGTAGAGCATCATCTGGTCCAGCCATTGCTGGTCGACCGCAAGTTCGGTGGCGGCGGGCTGGAACCCCGTCCCCCCGGCAACTGGCTGGCCGACGATCTCAAGCGCCTGGGCCATGGCCTGGCCCGAGGTCAGGGCCGCGGCGCCACCAAGCGCCAGCCCCCTCAGATACGTCATCGCGCGCATGTCTCTTCCCGTTCCTGAATGCGGCCCGAGCCGCCTTCCCTTTCGGTCGATCCGCCGCTCCAACCGGCGCGACCCCCCGTGTTTCGTTTTTCCGTTCAAACCATATCGGCGGCGATCCGACAAGAGAAACCGTCGCGACAAAGCCGCGCGGATTGATCCGGATCAAAGACAGGGGGAAAGGGGGTGGAGGGGGCGCTGCCCCCTCGGCGCGGGCCGCGCCTCACCCCCGGGATATTTTTGCAAAGAAGAAAGGGGCGCGGGCGGGAGAGCGGTTGCGGCGTGGCGGCATGTTTGGGGGCGGGCATGAGGTCCAAGACGGGGCCGGTCGCGGGGCGGGTGTCGGCTTGCGATCCCGTTGGGATGGGCGGCACGGCGGTCGCGCGCCTGCAGGGCCCTTCGTCGGCTTTCCGGGGATGGGGGGGGGGCGGACTCCGCCCGGCCCGGCCCCGTCTTGCCCTTCCCGCCCGGCGGCCCTACCTTCGCGGGCGGGACCGGCGCATCGCAGCGGCGATGGCGGCGGCCGGGACGATCAAGCCCGGCCCTGGCGTGGACACGGGCCCGGAACCCCGAAAGGCAAGGACCAGATGACCGATTCCCCCTTCCGCCCCTTCGACAGCCATCTTGACGAGGCGGGCGCGCTGTCGATCCTGCGCGAGGCGGTCGCGGGGGCGGATGACGGCGAACTGTTCCTCGAACGCCGCCGGGGGGAGAGCCTTGTCCTCGACGACGGCCGCATCCGCAATGCGAGCTACGACGCCACGGAAGGGTTCGGCCTGCGCGCGGTGCGGGGCGAGGTGGCGGGCTATGCCCATGCGACCGAGATTTCCGAATCCGCCCTGCGGCGCGCCCTTGGAACCGCGCGGCTGGCCGTGGGATCGGGCGGGGGCGTCATGGCGCCGCCGCCCCCGGGCACGAACCGCCGCCTTTACGCCGATGCCGATCCGATGCGGGGCGCCGCCTTCACCGCCAAGATCGACATATTGAAGGAGATCGACGCCTTCGCCCGCGCCGCCGACCCCAGGGTGGTGCAGGTCTCGGCCTCGCTTTCCGCCAGCCTCCAGGAGGTCGAGATCCTGCGCCCGGAGGGGCTGCGGCTGCGCGATGTCCGCCCGATGGCGCGGCTCAACATCTCGGTCATCATTGAGGAGAACGGGCGACGCGAACAGGGCGGCACCGGCACCGGCGGGCGCCACGGGCTGGCCGGGCTTCTGGCGCCCGGGAGCTGGAAACCCATGGTGGAGGAGGCGATCCGCATCGCCCGGGTGAACCTTGGCGCCCTGCCCGCCCCCGCGGGCGTGATGGATGTGGTCCTTGGTCCCGGCTGGCCCGGGATCTTGCTGCACGAGGCGATCGGCCACGGGCTGGAGGGCGATTTCAACCGCAAGGGCACCTCGGCTTTCGCCGGGCTGATGGGGCAGAGGATCGCCGCCCCGGGGGTCACCGTGCTCGACGACGGCACCCTGCCCGACCGGCGCGGCAGCCTGACCATCGACGACGAGGGGACGCCCTCGGCGCGCAATGTGCTGATCGAGGACGGGATCCTCACCGGCTACATGCAGGACCGCCAGAACGCCCGGCTGACGGGCGTGGCCCCCACCGGCAACGGGCGGCGCGAGAGCTTTGCCCATATCCCGATGCCGCGCATGACCAACACCTATATGCTGGGCGGCGACAGCGACCCCGCCGCCATCCTGGGCGATCTGAAGGACGGGATCTGGGCCGTGGGCTTCGGCGGCGGCCAGGTCGACATCACCAGCGGCAAGTTCGTCTTCTCCTGCACCGAGGCCTATCGGGTCAGGAACGGCGTGCCGGGCGAGGCGCTGAAGGGCGCCACCCTGATCGGCGACGGCGCCACGGCGCTGCGCCAGATCCGCGCCATCGGCAATGACATGGCGCTCGACCCCGGGATCGGCAATTGCGGCAAGGCCGGGCAATGGGTGCCGGTCGGGGTGGGCCAGCCCACGCTCCTGATCGGCGGGCTGACGCTGGGCGGGCGCGAAACGGCATGAGCCTGCTGACCTCGCCCCGCGACAGCGAAGGGGCGGTGGGTTGGCGGCTGGTGCTGACCACCAGCGCCGCCCTCTGCTTTCTGCCCGCCACCCTCGGGCTGGTGCTGCGCGAGATCCTGATCCAGCTTCCCCCCGACGGCCCCGGACGGATGACCCATATCGCATTGGCCACATTCGCGGGCTATTCGCCGATCGTGACCCTGCCCTTCTGGATCGTGATCACGCTCGCCACGCTATGGGGGCTGCGGCACGGGCTCTGGGGCGCGCTGAGTGCCGCGCTGGTCGGCGCGATGGCCGGGGGCGCGGCCGGGGCGGCGCTGACCTCGGACATCTTCGGGGCGCCGATGCTGATCCTCGCGGGCGCAGCCCTCGCGACGCTCCACCGCTATATCCTGGCGCTCCTGCGCCCGCTGGCCTTCTGACAAAGGGTACAGAGAAGCGCCCCGGAACAGGCAGGACAGATAACAGGCCGAACTCCCGCCGCCAAAGCAACCGCAGCACAGATCGCCGCCCCAAAAATCCTCACCCGGAGAAAACAGGCGAAAACACCGCCTCTTTCTTCTTTGCAGAAATATCCCGGGGGTGAGGGGGCAGCGCCCCCTGCCCGGCCAGCCCACCCTCGCCCCCCGCTCAGCCCAACTCAGCGCCCGAACTTGCCCCGCAGCGCATCGGCAAAGGCATTGCCGCCGCCGTCCTTCGGTCCGGCCCGGGCGGCGCCCTCGAACTTCCGCCCGGGCTTGGCACCAGAGCGCGGCCCCCCGCGCTCCTCCCGCGCCTGGCGGGCGGATGAGCCGCCGTCCTTGCGCATGGTCAGGCCGATCCGCTTGCGGGGCACGTCAACCTCGACCACCATCACCTTCACCACATCGCCCGCCTTCACCACCTCATGCGGGTCCGAGACGAAGCGGTCCGCAAGCTGGCTGACATGGACCAGCCCGTCCTGATGCACGCCGATATCGACGAAGGCGCCGAAGGCCGCGACATTGGTCACCGTGCCTTCCAGCACCATCCCGGGCTTCAGGTCGCCGATCTGCTCGACGCCATCGGCGAAACTCGCGGTGCGGAATTCGGGGCGCGGGTCGCGGCCGGGCTTTTCCAGCTCGGACAGGATGTCGCGCACCGTCGGCAGGCCGAAGCTCTCGTCGACGAAGCGCGCGGGGTCCAGCCTGGCCAGCGCCGCGCCGTCGCCCATCAGCGCCCGGATGTCGCGCCCGCAAGCCGCGACGATGCGGCGCGCCACGTCATAGGCCTCGGGATGCACCGACGAGGCGTCGAGCGGCTCGGCCCCGTCGCGGATGCGCAGGAAGCCCGCCGCCTGTTCGAAGGCCTTCGGCCCCAGGCGCGGCACCTTCAACAGCGCGCGGCGGCTGGCGAAGGGTCCATTGGCGTCGCGATGCGCGACGATGCTTTCGGCAAGCCCCGGCCCCAGCCCCGAGACCCGCGCCAGAAGCGGCGCGCTCGCGGTGTTCAGATCGACGCCGACCGCATTCACCGCATCCTCGACCACCGCATCCAGCGCGCGCGCCAGCCGGTGCTGGTCGACGTCATGCTGATACTGGCCGACGCCGATCGACTTCGGCTCGATCTTGACCAGTTCCGCCAGCGGATCCTGCAGCCGCCGCGCGATCGAGACCGCGCCGCGCAAGGACACGTCCAGCCCCGGAAACTCGCGCGAGGCCAGTTCCGAGGCCGAATAGACCGAGGCCCCGGCCTCGGACACCACCACCTTCACCGGCTTTTCCGCCCCCGCCGGAAGCAGCGCCAGAAGATCGGCCACCATCTTCTCGGTCTCGCGGCTGGCGGTGCCGTTGCCGATGGCGATCAGCCGCACGCCGTGGCGCCCGATCAGCCGGGCGATCTCGGCCTGGGCGCCGCGCAGGTCGTTCTTCGGCTGGAACGGATAGACCGTCGCCGTGTCCAGCAGCTTGCCGGTGGCATCGACCACCGCCACCTTGACCCCGGTGCGGATGCCCGGATCCAGCCCCATCGTCGCCTTGCCGCCCGCGGGCGCGGCCAGCAGCAGGTCGCCAAGGTTGCGGGCGAAGACCTTGATCGCCTCGGCCTCGGCACGCTCGCGCGTCTCGGCCATCAGGTCCAGCGTCAGCGAGGTCTTCAGCTTCACCCGCCAGGCCCAGGCCGCCGCATCGCGCAGCCAGCCGTCGCCCGCCCCCCGGCCCGAGGCGCCGATGGCGGCGGCGCAGGCGCGCTCGGCCGGGCTTTCGCCGCGCGGGCTGTCGGCGTCGATCTCAAGATCCAGCGTCAGCACCTCTTCGCCGCGCCCGCGCAGCATGGCCAGCACCCGGTGCGAGGGGGCCGAGGCCAGCGGCTCGGCATGGTCGAAGTAATCCGAGAATTTCGCCCCCGCCTGTTCATTGCCCAGCGCGACCTTCGCCACCAGCCGACCCGCCTTGCGGATGTGGTCGCGCAACCGGCCCAGGAGTGCGGCATCCTCGGAAAGCGTCTCGGCCAGGATGTCGCGCGCGCCTTCCAGCGCGGATTTGGGATCGGCGAAGCCCTCGGTCACGAATCCCGCCGCCAGCGCGGCCGGATCGGCGGCGCGGTCGGCCAGGATCGCCTCAAGCAGCGGCTGAAGCCCGGCCTCGCGCGCGATCATCGCCTTGGTGCGGCGCTTGGGCTTGTAGGGCAGGTAGATGTCCTCCAGTTCCGCCTTGGTCGCGGCGCCCGCGATGGCGCGGGCCAGATCGGGGGTCAGCTTCCCCTGCCCCTCGATCCCCGAAAGGATCGCGGCGCGGCGCGTCTCCAGCTCGCGCAGGTAGGAAAGCCGCTCCTCCAGCCTGCGCAACTGGCTGTCGTCCAGCCCGCCGGTCGCCTCCTTGCGGTAGCGCGCCACGAAAGGCACGGTCGCGCCGCCGTCCAGCAGGTCCACCGCGGCGGTGACCTGGCGCGGGGTCGCACCGATCTCGGCGGCGATCAGGGCGGGAATGGCGGCGAGCGACATGCGAATCCTCCTTGTGGCGGGGGCGCGACCATAGCCCGGATCGAGGCCGAGGCAAGGGCGCGCACCCCCGGCAAGGATCGCGCCCGGCGTCAGTCGCAGCGCGAGATACGCTCGATCTCGTAGCGGGTGGCGCCCGGGCCCTCGGGCGGGATCGCGCGCAGGAACACGTCGACGTCGCAGCGTTGCGAGCCGACATTCCATTCGATCAGCCCGTCGCGGCGGATCTCGTCGAATTCGATCTCGTCGATGGGAAGCTGCGACAGCGCATCGGCAAGCTCGGCGCTGTCCAGGATCACCTGGATCTGCGCGGCGCTGTCGTAAAAGCCCGAAAGCGCGGCCAGGCCCGGCAGGGGCGCGAGCGCAAGGGCGGCAGCCAGGGCGCCAGAACGCAGAGTGGCAGAGGTGCGGATCATCACGGTCTCCATATCTGGGATCATCTTTCGTCAACGCCCGAGCGGGGCATCGGCTCCGAGAGTATTCGGCGCAATTTCCGGCGAAAGCCATGCGTCACGGCGAAGGTTATCGGGAAAGTTATCGCGCAACCGTCCAGAAGCTGGCGCCTTGCGATGACGGCGGGAGGCATATCGCCGTGAAGAGAAGGCGAATCGTGCTTGGGGCCCGCCTGGGCCGAGGATCCGGCCTGACTATCGTTTCGGGTGTCCCGTCCCAAAACCAGCGTCCGTCACGGACGCGTCGGATCGTCGGACGGAGGGTCATGAAAAAATTGGAGAAACCCAAATAAATCATGTGGTTGATGGTACCGACTCCCCGGCTCGAACGGGGGACCCCCAGATCCACAATCTGGTGCTCTAACCAACTGAGCTAAGCCGGCACTTACCGGGGCGAGATAGCGCCCGACCGCAGGGATTGCAAGCCCGAAAGCGGGGCTGCGCGTCGGAGATCGGGCCTTCGGGCGGACTTGGGATGGGCCGGGTTTCGGGCGCGAGGGCCGGGCTTGGCGCTTGCGGGCGCGCGGGGGCGGCGTTAGGCCTTGGGGAAAGCGCAAGCAGGGGCCGCCATGACGATCAACAAGCAAAGTGACATCGCCGCCAATATCCAGATCGGCCCGACCGATCAGGGCATGGTCCGCATCTATGTCGAGGCCGAGGGCGGGATCGAGCTGCCGCTCGACTTCGATCCCGAAGAGGCCGAGGAAATCGCCGAGGAGCTGCGCGCCGCCGCCGAGGCCGCGCGGGCGGTCCTGGACAAGGCCGCGCCGGGGAAAGCCCCTTCGGGCAAGGGCAATGCCGGCGGCAAGCGGCGCTGACCGAGCCTTGCCCTCAGGCGCGGCACTCGCGCCCCGATCGCCTGGGCGCGGGCCGCGCCGGATACCCCCGCCGGATGCCATTGCGACGGACGCCCGCAAGGGATCGGCAAGGGGTGGCGGGGCCAGGGTTCGGCGCGCCGGTATTCGGGAGACCAGTATTCGCGGGACCAGTATTCGGGCGGCCAGTATTCGGGCGGCGGGGGCTTGGTGAACCGGAGTTCGGTGCGCCCAGGGTTTGCCGGGGTCTGGCACTCACGGGGCTGCGGATTTCGCGGGATGCGGGCGCTCAGGGCTGCGGGTCGCGCAGCCCGTTCAGCCGCAGCGCGGCGGCGCGTGCGAAGCCCCGGGTCACCGCCTTGCGCCGCGCGCCCGCCAGCGGGGTCTCGGGCGGCAGGCGCAGGACCTCGCCGCCCCAGGCATCGGCCAGGATCAGCCCGCCCTCGGGCGGCAGGATCGCCTGGGGGAAATCCGGCGGCACCGCCCAGAAGAAACGGTCGCACCATTCCAGATAGCCCCGCCATTTGCGGTCGGCGCGGAAATCGGCGGCGCCGGACTTGCATTCGACGATCCAGATCTCGCCGCCCGGGCCAAGCGCCATCAGATCGGCGCGCAGGCCCCCGGCCAGCACCATCTCCTCGACCGGCGCGAAGCCGAGCGCCACCAGCACCCGCCCCACCCCGCGCTGCAACCTCGCCCCCGGACGCAGGGGAAGGCCGGGAGGCCCGCCCCTGCTGCCGTCGCGCATATCGGAACCGGATAGCCCGGCGGCGGGTGGGCCAGACTTCGGAAGGCCGGAATCGGCTGAGTCGAAATCGGGCGAGATGGCCCGGGCGGCGGCCAGAGGGGAGAACGGATCCTGCATCGCCGCAACATGAACGAAAAGAGAACAAAAGTCCAGCGGGCGGTGCGGCCCAGACGGCATCGGAAGACCCCGCCCCGAATTGCGCGGCCGGTAACGCCATGTCCCCCGCAACGCTCCGCCCGAAGCGCCCTGCCCGAAACGCTCCGCAAAAACCGGCCAGCATGGCCATGCTCGGAACAGGCTGCGCGCAACGCTCCGCCAAAAGCGCGATGTCCGAGGCGCTCCGCCCCAAAAACCCGGCCAGGACCGCCGAAGGGAGAGAAGCGCAGCACCAATGGCGTGCCCCCCCGACAACCCGGCCCGGAACGCCCGGCTCGGAGTCGAGGCGTGCCTCTGGCCGCGCAGCGTCCCGCCCCTCGGCATCGCCCAAAACCTCTGGCCCTGACGCCTCTGGCGTCTCTCCCGGGCAAGCACCCCTGCCCCGTTTGAACAGCCCGGGGGGGGCAGGTTGCTTTCTCGGCGAGCCCGGTTTCCGCCCCGCCCTGCATGAGCCGCGCGAAACCTTTACATGCACGGCACGCCGGAAGAGCGGGCCGGAACCGGGGCTGCGGCGCCTCCGTGCCGAAGCGTCCCGGCGCCGAAGCAGGCGTTGCGAAGCCAGGGCGCCGATGAACGGCCAGCCTGCGCGGCGCCGCGCCTCGAACGGCTTCCAACACCGCGACGGCTTGCGGGCGGGGCGCGCCGCACCTAGATTGCAAGGTGGCGGGTGCTGCTCTTCGCGTGCGGGGTCCATAACCCAGTGGCCGATAAGCATGTGAATGGGGGCTGGCTCTGCCCGGATCCTGGTCCGGGTATCTGGCGCCCACCTGAGACCTCTGGCTCTCGGGATATCGAGACCACCCACGGTCGCTGCGGGCCCGCCACCTTTCCCCCCTCGCAAGCCTGTCCCGATGGAACCTGCCCGGCCAGCGCGGCAAGGGACGCGCGGGGGCCCGCCCCGGCGGCACAATCGGCGGAGCGCATGAAAAAAGGGGTGGATCGCTCCACCCCAGTCAAAGGTTCTCTCATGACGTCAGCAGGATCGAGGGGGCCCCCGCCGCGCGCGCAAAGCCCGCCCGCAAGCGCCCCCTCGGCCCCAGATCAGAAGCCGAAGACGATCGCCACGCCCAGCTTGTTGTCGGTGCGGATCGCCCGGCTGTCGTTGTATTCCGACAGGTAGCTCACCCGGGTCGAGATCGCATCGGTGACCTTGAAGTTCACGCCGAAGTCGTTGTTCGCCCGCAGCGCCGCATCCGAGGTCAGGATGTCGGTGTCATTGGTGAAGAACACGTTGTCGTTGAGCTGGTAGAAGAAGCGCGACGACAGGATCCCGGCCTCTTCCGTCACCGACGAGCCGTCGCCGTATTCCAGATAGCTGACGCCGATACCGGCCTGGACGCGCCAGGTCATGTCATTGCTGTTCACCACGCGATAACCAGGGCCGAAGCCGAGGAAGCCGTCGCGCTGGACCTTGTCGGAAAGCACGGTGCCCGCGGCGATCTCGTCCGCGCTCAGCCGGTCGGCAAGGCCATCGCTCTGCACCCGGGCCATCACGAAACCATAGGCGCGGTCGTTGAAGTAGTAATTGGCGTCGTAGATCGCGAAGACGTCTTCCTTGGTCGAATTGCCATCCGATTCGGAATAGTCGAGCGCCGCGCCAAGGGTCTGGACGAAGGCGCCCTGCGCATCGCGCAGACGCAGGCCGATGGTCAGATCCTGGGATTCGTTGTTGCCGGTCTTGCCCGAATAGCCCAGCGAGGCCGAGCCCGAGAAGCCCTGGCGGTATTCCGGGTTGCCGAAACGGGCCGCATCCTGCGAACGCGCCATGTCTTCGGCGACGTCGCGCTCGATGTCGTCGATCCGGTCGTCGAGGCCGCGGATGCCCAGCAGTTCACTCTGTTGCGCCATCACCGGCAGCGCCAGCACCGAGGCCAGAACCGATGCGGTCGCGAATTGGACACTTTTCTTCATCGTTTACCCTTTCACAATTGCCTTCGCCCTGCCGGTCAGGTCCGGCGGCGTGGTGAATGGCATCTGGGCCCGCGCGCCCGAAAATGGAACATTTGCGAAATTTGAGGCCGACCCCAGGATTATTCGTGGAACCGGATCGCGATTGGCGAAAGCCCGGTGCGGCGGGGGGCCGGCGCATAGAAAAAGGGGCGGGAAACCATTGATTTCCCGCCCCTTTTCAGATGTCGCGCGCGTGGCGCCTAAAGCATGTCCAGAAGATCGGCGGTATCCTCTTCGGCCCGCGCCACCACAAGATGGAGTGTCTTTCGCGCCACATCGCGCAAATCCTCGCTCATGTCGTCGCGCCAGATCACCCAGGCGGGATGGGCGAAAACCGGCGCGTCGGCGACCAGATGCAGCCGCCCCGCCTCGACATAGCGCTTGGCATAGCGGGCGGGCAGATAGGCCGCATAGGGGCGGTTGTGGATGAATCGCGCCGAAAGCGAGCCAAGCGCCAGCACCAGCCGCGTTTCAAGCTGGGGCAGCATCGCCTCGTGGAAGCGCAGGAATTCCGGGCCCCAGTCGACCAGCGCATAGCGCCCCGCCAGATCCGCCACCGCGCAGCCCGCCCAGGGGGCGACAAGGACAAGCTGGTCCTCCATCAGCGGCTCGGTCCGCAGCCCGGCCCGCGCCACCGCCGCATAGGAAAGCGCGACCTGCACCGAACCCGAGACGATCAGCTGGGTCAGCGTCTCGGGCCGCCCCATCTCGGCGCGCAGCCCGATCCCCGGGCGTTCCAGCGCCAGCGCATCGAGCCAGCGGAACCCCAGGCGCGGCCAGAGCGAGGGCTGCGCCCCGATCGACAGCGCCTCGGCCCCGGTCTCGGCCTGGGACACCCGCTGGCGCGCCTGTTCCCAGTTGCGCATGATGGTGACGGCAAAGCCCCGGAACTCGCGCCCCGCAAGCGTCAGCGCCACCCCGTCGTTCGAGCGGTTGAACAAGGGGCGGCCAAGCTGGTCCTCCAGCCGCTGCACCCGCAGGGACACCGCCGACTGTGTGACGAAAAGCCGCTCGGAAGCGGCGGCGAACGAGCCGCTGTCGGCCACTTCCAGAAAGGTCTTGATCAGTTGAAGATCCATGGCGCGCTGCCTCATGTCGTGACGGACCGCCCCGATAGGCTTGCGGGGCGCGCGCTTCCAGCCCCTGCGGGGGGCCGGGCCGGGCCCGGGCGCGGGATTCGGCCAATCGCCCTCACGAATCGCGGGCGGATGCGACAGCGCGGTCAGGAAATGTGAAAGCGGGGGCCCGGGACCGGAAAGGTTCGGGCCCCCAGGCGCTGTGGCCCCGGATGCTTCGGCCCGGAAAGCTCAGCCCCGGCCGGGGCGGCGCCCGGCGGCGGGCGCAGATACGGGCACGGGCCCTGCGCGCAGGGGGCGGACATGCTGGCGCTGGCCGCCGCGCGGCCCCTCGCCCGGTTCGGCCATCATCATGATTCGGATGGCGAATTGCACGCCCGAGAACATCACGCCGAAGAAGGTGACCATCATGATCGCCGCCACCCAGCCCAGCGAAGAGCCCAGGATCAGCCGCCCCACCCCAGCCAGGTCGAGCCAGAGCAGCACCGCGACGAAACCTGCCGAGATCGCGAAGCCGATGGCGACCGAGAGGATGTAAAGGCGGATCAATTTGGGCATCTGGCGGCTCCGGTCCAGCGGGGGTCCAGCAGGCGGGGGCCAGCGGGGTCGACGCAAGGCTAGGCCCGTTGCGCGGCTTTGTGAACCCCGGGCAGACGCAGACCGGCCCGGCGACAGGCGCAAAGCGCAGGCCGCTGGCGCGGAAGAAGGCGCATCGGACGGATGCCTGCGCAACGATGCCCCGAAGGAACATGCGGAAAGACCCGTGCAGAAGGCGGGCGGCGTGGGACGATCGTCACGCGCGGGACCTCGGCCGCTGTGCCCCGCGGGGCCGGGCGGACGAAACCTCGCCCCGGAGGACGGGCCGTGGCGGGCGGGGCCCGCAAGACGGCGCATGCGGCGCTATGCCTTCCGGGACCGGGCATTCGGGTCCCCAGGGGAGCGGACATTCGGGGCGGTGTCCCGGGAACCTGCGGCTCGATGCACCTGGCCGAACCTGCGGCGCGATGCCCGGGAGACGGGCCGCCTAGAGCGCGATGCGCGAGAAACCTTCGCGCAGGGCGTTGGACCAGGCGTCGGACATGGCGCGGAACTGGGGGTCTCCGGCTTCGATCCGCCGCCGCTCCACCGTGAAGGAATCGCGCCGGATCACCGCCAGGTCCAGCGGCATGCCCACCGAAAGGTTCGAGCGCAGGGTCGAATCCATCGACAGCAGCACCGCCTTCTGCGCATCGGCAAGGCTGGTCCCGGGCTGCACCACGCGGTCCAGGATGGGCTTGCCGTATTTATGCTCGCCGATCTGAAGGAAGGGCGTGTCGTCGGTGGCCTCGATGAAATTCCCTTGCGGATAGATCAGGAACATCCGCATGCCCCCGCCCCTGCGCTGGCCCGCCACGATCATCGAGGCCGAGGCGCCCTGGCTTTGCGCCAGTTTCTCGTCGATCTCGGCCCGGACCGCCGCCAAAGTGTTGCCGACAAGCTCGGCCACCGCAAGCATGGTCGGCGCCAGCATGACCGAGGTCTCGGCCGTGGCGTCGGGCGCGTCCATCGCCTCGTGCAGGCGGGCGATGGTGGTCTGGGTGACCGAAAGGCTGCCCGCCGTCATGATGATGAAGACCCGCTCGCCCGGGTTTTCGAAGACGAACATCTTCCGATAGGTCGAGATATTGTCCAGCCCCGCATTGGTGCGGGTGTCGGACAGGCACACCATGCCTTCGTTCAGCAAAAGGCCCACGCAATAGGTCATCGTCACGCCCGGGTAACTGGATCGCGGCGAAGCCTACTGGCCCGCCGAAAGGACCGCAACCGCCACCTGAAGCGATTCGGGCCCGGCGCCGCCCGCCCCGCCCCGGGCAAGGCCCCGGATCGGCGCGGCATCGCGGGCGTCGAAGCCGCTGGCAAGGCGGATGTAACGCTCGTCCGGGCAGCATTCGTTCGCCGGGTCGAAACCGACCCAGCCAAGGCCGGGGACATGGATCTCGGCCCATGCATGGGCGGCCTCATGCGCGCGCGGCGCGGCGGCTGGTTCGGCCTTCGCGGGTTTTCCGCCCTGTTTCTGCGACGGCCCGCCCTGCGACCGGGTTTGCCCGGCCGAGGCGCCCGGATCGGTGAAAAGGTAGCCCGAGACATAGCGCGCCGCCAGCCCGCGCACCCGCGCACAGGCGATCAGGGCATGGGCGTGGTCCTGACAGACGCCCTCACCCAGGGCCAGCGCCTCGGCTGCGGTGGTATGGGCCTCGGTCGCGCCGGGGCGATAGGCGATCGCCGCCGCCACCGCCGCCGAAAGCGCATGCGATAGCGACAGCGGATCCCCGCCCGGCGCGGATTGCGCCAGCGCCACCAGCCCCGCATCGGCGGCGATGGCGGGGGTTTCGCGCAGGTAAAGCTCGGGCGCGACCATCTCGCGATGGCCGCGCAGGATGCCGAGGGTGTCGAAGGTCTCGACCGTGCCCCGGACCCGCACCACCACCTCGTCCAGCGGACCCGCGACGGTCCAGCCCTGCACCCAGTCCCCGGCGCCGTCGCGGAAGGCGGCCCCCTGAATCGCGGCCCCCTGGATCGCGGGCCCTGCCCCGCCGCCCGAGACGCCCCCCGAAACGCTCACGCTCCAGTCCAGCACCTTCTGCGCATTGCACAGCGAGGGCGAGAGCCGGTGGCTCTGGATCACCGAACGCACCGGCCGCTCATAGCCGTAGCGGGTGACGTGATCGACGCTCAGCCGCATCAGCGGATCTCCCCGCACAGATAGACATCGTTGATCGCATGGCCCAGTTCGGCGGTGTCGCCGATGAAGCGCGACAGATATTCGTGCAGCCCCTCGTCGAAGATCCGCTCGACCGTTTCCGATTCCAGATCGGCCAGCATGGCGCGGGCCTTTTCCAGCGCCCCGGTCGGCCTGCCGTAATTCTGCGCCAGCCGCCCCAGATGGTTCTCGATCCCCGCGACGCAGGTGATCAGCGAGCGCGGGCATTGCCGGTTCAGGATCAGGAAATCGGCGATCTTGGCCGAGGTCACCTCGCCGCCATAGGCCCAGTGGAAGGCCCTTTGCGCCCCCATCGCGCGCAAGAGCGTGGACCATTGGTAATTGTCCAGCCCCGAGCCCACGAATTCCACCCGCGGCAGCAGGACGTAATATTTCACGTCCATCAGCCGGGCGGTATTGTCGGCGCGCTCCAGATAATAGCCGATGTTGAGGAAATTGTAGCCGTCGTTGCGCAGGAGCGAGGCGTCGATGGCGCCGCGCACCATGGCCGAGTGCCGGGTCACCCAGTCGGTCAGGTCCGACAGTTCCAGCTTGGAGCGTTCCTGCCGCTCCAGCCCGCGCAATTCCTGAAAGGCGGTGTTCAGCGCATCCCAGACCTGGGTGGTCAGCGCGGTGCGCACGATCCGGCCGTTCTCGCGCGCGGCGGTGATGCAGCTTGCCACCGACGAGGGGTTGTCGTGGTCGAAGAACAGCCAGCTTTCCAGGTTGCGCTGCACCGGATCGCCGTATTTCTTCACGAAGCCCTCGGCCATGCCCGAGGCCTGCAACAGGCTGTCCCATTCGCTGCGATAGCCATGCGCCGAAGGGATGAGAGAGATGCGCGAGCCCACCTCGAGCAGGCGCGCGGCGGTATCGGCGCGCTCCATGTAGCGCGCGATCCAGAAAAGATTGTCGGCCGTCCGGCTCAGCATGTCAGGTCACTCCGCCAGAACCCAGGTATCCTTCACGCCCCCGCCCTGCGAGGAATTGACGACAAGGCTGCCCTCGGTCAGGGCCACCCGCGTCAGCCCGCCGGGCACCAGCTCGATCCGCTCGCCCACCAGGCAATAGGGCCGCAGGTCGACATGGCGCGGCGCCACGCCCTCTTCGACGAAGGTGGGCACCGTGGACAGCGAAAGCGTCGGCTGGGCGATGTAGTTCGCGGGATCCTCGGCGATCTTGGCGCGGAAGGCCTCGATCTGGTCTTTCGTCGCCTTGGGGCCCACCAGCATGCCGTAGCCGCCCGAGCCATGGACCTCTTTCACCACAAGTTCGCCAAGGTTCTCAAGCACATATTTCAGATCGTCCGCCTTGCCGCATTGCCAGGTGGGCACGTTCTTCAGGATCGGCTCCTCGCCCAGGTAGAAGCGGATCATCTCGGGGACATAGGTGTAGATCGCCTTGTCGTCGGCCACGCCCGCGCCCGGGGCCGAGGCGATGGTGACGCCGCCCGAGCGGTAGACATCCATCAGCCCCGGCACGCCCAGCATGGAATCGGGGCGGAAGCACAGCGGATCGAGGAAGGTGTCGTCGATCCGGCGGTAGATCACATCCACCCGCCTGGGCCCTTCGGTGGTGCGGGCATAGACGAATTCGCCGTCGACGAAGAGGTCCTGCCCCTCGACCAGTTCCACCCCCATCAGATCGGCGAGGAAGCTGTGCTCGTAATAGGCCGAGTTGAAATGCCCCGGCGTCAGGATGGCGATCTGCGGATCGCCCTGGCATTTCGCGGGCGCGACCGAGGCCAGGGTGCGGCGCAGGATCTCGGGGTAACTGTCCACCGGCTCGATCCGGTTCTCGCGGAAGAGTTCCGGGAACATCCGCATCATGATCTCGCGGTTTTCCAGCATGTAGCTCACGCCGCTCGGCGTGCGGCAATTGTCCTCCAGCACGAAGAAATCGTCCGGGCCGGTGCGCACCAGGTCGATGCCGACGATATGGGAATAGACCCCCTTGGGCGGCACGAAGCCGACCACGGCCTTCTCATAGGCCTCGTTCTGGTAGACGAGGCGGGCGGGGATGCGGCCCGCGCGGACGATCTCGCCCCGGCCGTAGACATCGACCAGAAAGGCGTTCAGCGCCCGGGCGCGCTGCTTGATGCCGCGCTCCAGCCGGGTCCATTCGGCATTGGAGAACACACGCGGAAACATGTCGAAGGGGATCAGCCGGTCGGGATCGCCCCCCTCGCCATAGACGGCGAAGGTGATGCCGATGCGGCGGAACAGGGCCTCGGCCTCGGCCTGTTTGAGCGTCCTGAGTTCGACCGGCATCCCCTGCACCCAATCGCCGAGCCGCGCATAGGGGGGGCGGATGCCGCCGCCCGTTCCGTTCATCTCGTCGAAATAGGCGCCCATTCCTCGGCTCCCTCCCCTCACGGTCTGGTGGCGGTCTGGCGGCCTCTCGCGATGCCGCTCCGGCCCGCTCAGTCAATCGTGCATCCCGGCGAGGGTAAAGCCCCGCCCCGAGGAAATCTTGCGGGCGGACGGGGCGGAGCCCGGGTATTTGCATGATTATTGTGCAATTACCCGCCGCAACCGCCGCGATGCCAGAGAAAAGCGGCGAATCCTGCCTGCAAAATACGCACGAACCCCGCGCAAGCTGACGCTGCGTCCGTTCCGGCCCGCCGCTTCCGCGGCGCCCCCGGCGGGGCGAATGGCCCGGGCGGACTTGCGGCCCGGCCCCTCGCGCGCCTAGATGGGATCGAAGGCGCCCCGGCGCCGACCATCCCCCGGCCCCGGCACAGGGGCCAACCAAAGGGCCCCGGCACAGGGGCCAGCCACACGGGCCCGCCATCCGGGCCAGCCCCGAAGGAATATCGCACCATGACCCTGCCGCTTTCCCGTTCCCTCGGCGATGCCCGCCGTGATTTTCCCCGCGATGTTCCCCGCGATGCCCGCGATCCCGGCAAGGGCGCGGCGGAATTCGGCGACCTGCCGGAATGGGACCTGTCGGATCTTTATCCCGATGCCGAGGCGCCCGAATTTCTGCGCGACATGGAGGGGCTGGAAACCGCCTGCGCCGATTTCGCCGCCCGCTACGAGGGCCGCCTGGCCGCGCTGGATGCGGGCGGGCTGCTGGACTGCGTCCGCGCCTATGAGGCGATCGACGTGACCGCCGGGCGGCTGATGTCCTTCGCGGGGCTGCGCTACTACCAGAACACCATGGACAGCGCGCGCGCCAAGTTCATGGCCGATGCCCAGGACCGGGTGACCCGGGCCACGACGCCGCTGGTCTTCTTCAGCCTGGAGTTCAACCGGCTGGAGGATGCGCATCTTGAGGCGCTGCTGGCGCGGGATCCGGCGCTGGCGCGCTATCGCCCGGTGTTCGAGCGGATGCGGGCGATGAAGCCGCACCAATTGTCCGACGAGATGGAGAAATTCCTGCACGACCAGTCGGTCGTCGGCGCCAGCGCGTGGAACAAGCTTTTCGACGAGACCATGGCCGGGCTGATGTTCAAGGTCGAGGGCGAGGCCGAGGAGCTGAACCTGGAGGCCACGCTGAACCTCTTGACCGACAGCGACCGCGCCCGGCGCGCGGCGGCGGCGCGGGCGCTCGCGGGCGTGTTCGACCGCAACATCAAGCTGTTCGCGCGCATCCACAACACGCTCGCCAAGGAAAAGGAGATCGAGGACCGCTGGCGCAAGATGCCCAGCCCCCAGGCCGGGCGGCATCTGTCGAACCATGTCGAGCCCGAGGTGGTCGAGGCCCTGCGCAATGCCGTGGTGGCGGCCTATCCGCGGCTCTCGCACCGCTATTACGCGCTGAAGGCGAAATGGCTGGGGCTGGAGCGGCTTCAGGTCTGGGACCGCAATGCGCCGCTGGATCTGGAGCCGCCGAAGACCATCGCCTGGGACCAGGCCGAAACCACGGTGATGGATGCCTATGCCGCCTTCGCCCCCGAAATGGCCGATCTGGCCCGGCCCTTCTTCAAGCGGGGCTGGATCGACGCGGGCGTGAAGCCCGGCAAGGCGCCCGGGGCCTTCGCCCATCCGACCGTGACCACGGTCCATCCCTATGTTATGCTGAACTACCTGGGCAAGCCGCGCGACGTGATGACGCTGGCGCATGAGCTTGGCCATGGCGTGCACCAGGTGCTGGCGGCGGGCCAGGGCGAGCTTCTGTCGGCCACCCCCCTGACGCTGGCCGAGACCGCCAGCGTCTTCGGCGAGATGCTGACCTTCAGGAAGCTCCTCGACGCCGCGGCGACCCCCGCCGAGCGCAAGACCCTGCTCGCGGGCAAGGTCGAGGACATGATCAACACCGTCGTGCGCCAGATCGCCTTCTACGATTTCGAATGCAAGCTGCATGCCGCGCGGGCGGAGGGCGAGCTGACCCCCGACGACATCAACGCGCTGTGGATGTCGGTCCAGGCCGAGAGCCTTGGTCCGGCCTTCGATTTCATGGACGGCTACGAGACCTTCTGGGCCTATATCCCGCATTTCGTGCATTCGCCCTTCTACGTCTATGCCTATGCCTTCGGCGACGGGCTGGTGAACGCGCTTTACGCCGCCTACGAGGGCGGGCTGCCCGAGTTCCAGGCGAAATATTTCGACATGCTGAAGGCCGGCGGATCGAAGCACCACAAGGAATTGCTGGCGCCCTTCGGGCTGGATGCCTCGGACCCGGCGTTCTGGGACAAGGGGCTTTCGATGATCGCGGGGTTCATCGACGAGTTGGAGGCGATGGAGGGTTGAGGCGGCCTGGGGCTGGGGCTGCGGCTGGGGGGCTGGGGTTTGGAGGGGGCGCTGCCCCCTCGGCGCCTTTGGCGCCTCACCCCCGGGATATTTTTGCAAAGAAGAAAGGGGGGAGGCGCTCTTCATTCTTTGCCGCCGCTCGGGCGGCGGTCAATGGTCGGCGGCGGCGCGGTGGCGACGCAGGGCGAGCCAGAGGATCGAGCCGAGATAGGCCAGCGACAAAGCCAGCAGCATGACCCAGGGGTAGGTGATCACCGCCGCCACCGCCGCCACCGCGCCCACCAGGACGAAGGGCGCCGAGGAGGCCGCCACCCGCACCCGCTTGAGGCTGGGGGTGCGGATGCGGCTGATCATCAGGACGCCGATCGCGATCATCCACGAGGCCACCAGCTCTTCGGGCACGCCAAGGCCGGTGACCTGCGAGACATAGATCGGCAGCAAGGCCAGCAGCGCGCCCGCGGGCGAGGGCACGCCGATGAAATCGGCCTTCTCGGCCGGAATCTCGCCCCGGCTGCCGACATTGAACCGCGCCAGCCGCAGCATGCAGCAGACCGCGAAGATCAGCACCGCGATCCAGCCCAGCCCCACCTCGCCATGCAGGCCCCAGAGGTAGAGCACCATCGCGGGCACCACGCCGAAATTCACGAAATCGCACAGGCTGTCGAGTTCGGCGCCGATGGCGCTTTCCGAGCGCAGCATCCGCGCCAGCCGCCCGTCGAGCCCGTCGAGGAAGGCCGCCAGCGCGACCAGCAGGACAGCGGTCGAGATATTCCCCGAGATCGCGAAGCGGATCGCCGTCATCCCGGCGCAGAGCGCGAGGATGGTGACGAAATTCGGCAGCAGCTTCAGCAGGAGGAGCTGGCGTTCGCGCGGAGGGGGGGGGAGGGGCGGATCGGACGCGGGATCCTGCGGGCCCGGTTGGGGCGGGGTCTCGGCCGGGGTCTCGGCCGGGGTTTCGGCCGGGGTTTCGGAAGGCCCCATCTCAGTCGATCCGGGCCTGGCGGGCCGGGGTGTCCTCGCCGATGATTGCCAGCACGGTCTCGCCCGCGACGGCGGTCTGGCCGAGGGCGACCTGGGGCTGCACCCCTTCGGGCAGGTAGACGTCGAGCCGCGAGCCGAAGCGGATCAGGCCGAAACGCTCGCCCGTGCGCAGTTGCGCGCCGGGTTTGGTCCAGCAGACGATGCGTCGCGCCACCAGCCCCGCGATCTGCACCACAGCGATCCGGCGGCCATCGGCCATCTCGATGGCGAGGGCGTTGCGCTCGTTGTCCTCGCTCGCCTTGTCGAGCGAGGCGTTGAGGAATTTCCCCGGCCGATAGGCGACGGCGGTGACCTGTCCCGCGATCGGCGCGCGGTTCACATGGCAGTTGAAGACCGACATGAAGACCGAGATCCGGGTGAGGGCGGCGGGCCCGAGGCCGAGTTCGGCGGGCGGCACGGCGGGGGCGATCATCGAGACCACGCCATCGGCAGGGCTGACCAGAAGGCCGCGGTTTTCTGGGACGGCGCGCTTCGGGTCGCGGAAGAAATAGTAGCACCAGACGGTCAGGCCGGTGCCGATCCAGCCGAGCGGCGCCCAGATCAGGAACAGGACCAGCGTGACGGCAGCGAAGGCGGCGACGAAGGGAATGCCCTCGCGGTGCATGGGCTTGATGAAAGTGTCGGTCATTTTCATGGCGGTTTCCCTCGCTTGCAACTTCCGGTCCTAGCGTCTCGACCCGCGTCGGGCAACCCTGATCGGGGGGCTGGCGGAGGGCCCGGCTCGAATGCCGCGCAGGGGCGCGGCGCGGGGAAGCGGCGGATCCGGGTCGTGGGACTCAGGCCGCATGCCGAGTGGTCGAGCTTTGGCGCAAAGGCGCAGGGCGGGCGCGGTCTTTGCCGTTGGCACCTGAAGGCCGCGCGCGGGACTAACAGGCTGCTGAAAAAGTATTTTGGGGCTGTCTTGAAGCGAAAATCT
The DNA here is from genome assembly GCF_042762395.1 of Pseudogemmobacter sonorensis. Lineage (NCBI taxonomy): Bacteria > Pseudomonadati > Pseudomonadota > Alphaproteobacteria > Rhodobacterales > Paracoccaceae > Pseudogemmobacter > Pseudogemmobacter sonorensis. The sequence continues at coordinate 82,595 of NZ_JBEFZE010000001.1, read as the reverse complement.
TCCCGACAAGGTAGAAAATTGGACCGAAAATGGCCTGTTTTGGCGCGCTATCGGTCGAATTTCCTGTTTTTTTAACGCAAGCTGCGGTTGCACATGACTTTTTCAGCAGCCTGCTAAGGGTTTCGGGCAACCGCCTGGCGTAGCGGGCGGCCGTCCGCAGGCTTGCGGCGCGAGCAACAGGCGCGGCGGCGAGCGAGCGCACAACCGGGCACTTGCCTGACCGGGACAGCGTCGGCTTTCCGTCCCGCGCGGTCGGCGCCGCCACCATCCTGGCTCGGGCGAGTGCTCTGACCAGGCGGGGTGTGGCGCGGGCGAAAGATCCGCTGCGCGGGCGGCAGATGCGGAGGCATGGATCGAAGGCGCAACCCGCCCCCTTGAGCCGGGCCTCCGAAAGGCCGCTGGAAAAGGACTTTCGGCCCGTATTGAGGCGGAAACGCTTCCTTGGTCGCGGCAATCGGGCCCGGAGCGCGCGGATTTTCCGGCGATTGCGGATCGATCTTGCGCTTCCCACCGCGAAACCACACCGCGCCGTCACTTTTTCTGCGGCTTGCGGAACATTGGCGCCCGGTCCGTCCGGCGGTCTTGCCGCAATCCCTGCGCCACGAGGAATACATCAGGGAGTCTCCGTAACCTGCCGGAGCCCGTGCGGTGGTCGAGAGCCCACCGAGTCAAAAGACCGTGCCCGCCGGACGCGCAGGATGCAAGGAAAGAGCGGGCCGCCGCCCGCCCCAGCCCGGGCACGGCGGCATCGCGCGCGCGTGACGCCCACCGCCTACGGCAGCCCGGCCCGCCTCGCGCTGCACGGACGACAGTCACGGGGGCATCGACCGCCCGCTCGCGACGCCGAGTTGGATGCAGTTAAGGCCAAAGTCATAAGGGCGCGAACGCCCATGCACCTGCGCCAGAAGCCCCGAAACGCCCGGTCCCGACCGGCAAATCCAACCCGACCCCCCAGGCCAGGACCTCACCCCGGGACCGACAGGCCCTTGCCGCGCGCCAGATCGCGCATCCGCGATTGCAGCTTCTCGAAGGCCCGGACCTCGATCTGGCGGATCCGCTCGCGCGAGACGCCATAGCTTTCGGAAAGCTCCTCCAGCGTCACCGGCTCTTCCGAAAGGCGGCGCTGCATCAGGATGTCCTTCTCGCGGTCGTTCAGCACCGACATCGCCTCGGCCAGAAGGGCGCGGCGGGTGTCGAGTTCGTCCCGCTCGGCGTAATCTGCGGCCTGGTCGCTGTCCTCGTCCTCAAGCCAGTCCTGCCACTGCACCGATCCGTCGCCGTCCGACCCCACCTGCGCGTTCAGCGAGGCATCGCCCCCCGAAAGCCTGCGGTTCATCTGGATCACCTCATCCTCGGTGACGGAGAGATCCTTGGCGATGCGGGCGACATTCTCGGGGCGCAGGTCGCCCTCCTCCAGCGCGCCGACCTTGGCCTTGGCCTTGCGCAGGTTGAAGAACAGCTTCTTCTGCGCCGAGGTGGTGCCCAGTTTCACCAAGCTCCAGGACCGCAGGATGTATTCCTGGATCGAGGCCCGGATCCACCACATCGCATAGGTCGCGAGCCGGAAGCCCTTCTCCGGGTCGAAGCGCTTGACCGCCTGCATCAGCCCGACATTGGCCTCCGAGATCACCTCGGCCTGCGGCAGGCCATAGCCGCGATAACCCATGGCGATCTTGGCGGCGAGCCGCAGGTGCGAGGTCACCAGCCGATGCGCCGCCTGCGGATCCTGGTGATCGGCCCAGGCCTTGGCCAGCATGTATTCCTCTTCCGGTTCCAGAAGCGGGAATTTGCGGATTTCCTGAAGGTAACGGTTCAGCCCCTGTTCCGGGCTGGGTGCGGGAAGGTTCTGGTAGGTGCTCATGCTTTGCCCCCTAGTTCTTCCCCGGTGCCATCAGCCCCCGGGGAACGCTGTTATCTGGGTATCGGCCCGCCCCGATTCAAGACCTCGCCCGGGACGGGCGCCCTCACCACCCTAACACGGATCGAAACCCGAGGTCCCGTCGAGCGCGCGATATGTCGGCGGCTTCACGTCATTGTCATGGCCCACCGCCCGCGACCAAACGACCAGCCCCCGTACGAAGGCACCGCCCGCCAACCAAGCCCCCGCCGCCCCCGATCATCCGCCCGACTTCCGCCAGGAAACCCGCCTCCCCGCGGAGCAAGGCCGCCCAACAGGCTGCTGAAAAAGTATTCCGGGGCAAGTCCGGGACGGAAATTTTCCCTGTATCGTCAATCATCCCTGGGGAAACCGCACTTTTTGGCTCGCGACCGGACCAATCCGATGATCTTCCGCGCAAGCCAGCGCAGCATGACTTTTTCAGCAGCCTGCTAACGGCAAGCCACGCCCCCAGAAAAGACGGGCCCACAAACACCTGGCCCCCAAAACCCCCGGCCACCAAGCCAACCCCTCCCCCTTTCTTCTTTGCAAAAAATATCCCGGGGGTGAGGCCCGGCACGGGCCGAGGGGGCAGCGCCCCCTCCAAACGACTCCTCCTTGCCGCCCCCTCCCTAAGCCCCCCCGCGCAAGGCCGAAAGCAGCGCCGCCATGTCCGGCGGCAGGGCCGAGCGGAACTCCAGCCGCGCCCCGCTCACCGGATGGGTGAAACCAAGGCTCGCGGCATGCAGCGCCTGGCGCGGAAAATCCGCCGCCGCAGCGGCCCCCGGCCCCAGCAATTTCTCCGAAAGCCTGCGCCGCCCGCCGTAGACCGGATCCCCCAGCAGCCCGTGCCCGGCATAGGCCAGGTGGACGCGGATCTGATGCGTGCGCCCGGTTTCAAGCCAGCAATCGATCAGCGCGGCCTGGCCCGCGAATCCCTCGACCACCCGGGCGCGGGTGACGGCATGGCGGCCTTCCGGCGGCCAGACCACCGCCTGTTTCTGCCGCTCGCTGCGGTGGCGCGCCAGATGGGTGGCGATGCGGATGACGCCCCCCGGCTCGACGCCGACCCCCCGCAGCCCCCGCAACCGGGGATCGGCACCATCGGGCAGGCCCTGGCACAGGGCCAGATAATGGCGGGCGACGCTGTGGGCCTCGAACTGGCGGGCCAGCCCGTGATGGGCCGCATCCGACTTGGCCACGACCAGCAGGCCCGAGGTCTCCTTGTCGATGCGATGCACGATCCCCGGCCGCCGCGCGCCCCCGATCCCCGAAAGGCTCTCGCCGCAATGGTGCAAAAGCGCATTGACCAGCGTCCCCGAGGGCGAACCGGGCGCGGGATGGACCACCATCCCCGCGGGCTTGTCGATCACGATCAGATCGGCATCCTCATGCACGACGGTCAGCGCGATCGCCTCGGCCCGGGTCTCGACCGCCTCGGGCACGCCGGGCCGGATCCGCCAGCACTCGCCCGGCACCACCCGGGCCTTGAGATCGGTCACCACCGCCTCGCCCGCCGCGCCAAGCCGCGACACCCGCCCCTCGGCGATCAGCCGCGCCAGGCGCGAGCGCGACAGCGCCGCCGCCTCGGGCACGAGCGCGGCCAGCGCCTTGTCCAGCCGCGCGGGCGCATCCTCGCCGATGCGGACCTCGATCGCCGCCTGCGCCCCCAGATCGAAAGGGGTATCGTCGTCGGAGAAATCTTCTGTCATAACATCCTCGCCCGAAAGCTGCCCCCGGGCAGGGAAAGATCCGCAAAAGGCGCGCCCCTCACCATGACCCCGGGTTCCGACATGGGCGGATTGCCGCCCTCGCTGCGTCTGTTGAAGGCTCTGGTCATCGTCCTGATGCTGAGCATGATCGGCGGCGTCATAGCGGTGGTGGCGCTGCTTGTCACGCGCCTGCCCCCTTCACGCCACGCCCCCCCGCCCGCCCTGCCCGACGGGATCCGCCTGCCCGAAGGCGAAACCGCGGGCGCGGTGACCTTCGGCACGGGCTGGATCCTCGTGGTGACCGAAAGCGACCGCATCCTGATCTTCGACACCGACGGCCGCCTGCGGCAGGACACCACACTCTCCCCCTGACCCGCCTGCCCCTCTCCTGGCCCCTGCCCATTCTTCTTTGCAAAAATATCCCGGGGGTGAGGCCCGGCACGGGCCGAGGGGGCAGCGCCCCCTCCCTGCCTCTCCGCCACCACCGCCCCCCCGGGGGCGTCACCCCACAGTGGCCACCGGCTGGATCACCGGCCCGTCCGGGGTCTCGGCCCGGTAAGCCCGGATCCCGAAAGAGCGCGCCAGATGCGCCTCCCCCAGCACCTCGCCCGGCGCGCCATCCGCCAGGATCCGCCCGCCATCCAGCAGCACCAGCCGCCCGCAATGGCGCGCCGCCAGCCCCAGATCGTGGATCGAGACCAGGACCGAGCGCCCCTCGGCCGCCAGTTCCCCGAACAGCGCCATGGTCGCGATCTGCCCCCCGGGATCTAGCCCGGCGACCGGCTCGTCCGCCAGCAGAAGCGGCACCTCCTGCGCCAGGGCGCGCGCCAGCAGCACCCGCGCCTGCTCGCCCCCCGAAAGCTCGGTGGCGCGGCGGTGGCGGAAGGACCACAGCCCCACCCGCTCCAGCGCCCGCGCCACGGCGGGATCGGCGGGATCGGCCGCCCCATGGGGGGCGCGGCCAAGCGCGACCAGGCTCTCCACCGAAACCGGCCAGGCGATCTCGCGCCCCTGGGGCAGGAAGGCGGCGGCGCGGGCGCGGGCCCGGGGCGCCATCCGCGAAAGCGAGGATCGCCCCGCATGCGGCAAAAGCCCAAGTGCGGCGCGCAGAAGCGTGGTCTTGCCCGCGCCGTTGGGGCCGATCAGCCCGACCACCTCGCCCGGCCCGATCCGCAGGGACACGCCCGCCAGCACCTCGCGGCCGCCGCGCCGCACGCCCAGATCCTCCAGCGCCAAGAGGCTCATGCCTCGACCCTCCTCAGCCGCCAGATCAGATGCAGGAAAAAGGGCGCGCCCACGATCGCGGTCAGCACCCCCAGCTTCAGGTCGCGGTCCGGCGCGATCAGCCGCGTCGCCACATCGGCGGCCAGCAGCATCGCCGCGCCGCCAAGCGCCGCCGCGGGCAAGAGGCGCGAGGGCCGCCCCCCCGTCAGGGGCCGCAGCAGATGCGGCACCACCAGGCCGACGAAGCCCACCGCCCCCGCGACCGAGACCGCCGCCCCCACCGCCGCCGCCGTGCCGATCACCAGCCAAAGCCGCAGCCGCGCCAGATCGACGCCAAGGCTTTGCGCCGCATCCTCGCCCAGGGTCAGCGCGTCCAGCCCCCGCCCCAGCGAAAGGAGAAGCGCCATCCCCCCCGCCATCAGCGGCGCCGCCAGCCAGACATGGCGCATCGAGCGATCCGCCAAAGAGCCCATCATCCAATGCACGATCTCGATCGCGGCGAAGGGATTGGGCGACAGGTTCAGCACCAGCGAGGTCAGCGCCCCCGCCAGCGCCGAGATCCCGATCCCCGCCAGGATCAGCGCCAGCGCCCCCCCGCGCGGCCCGGCAAGGCCCAGGACCAGCGCCACCGCCACCCCCGCCCCCGCCAGCGCCGCCAGCGGCAGGGCCAGCGCGAAGGCCGCCGCCAGCCCGGTCTGCAGCGCGATCACCGCCCCCAGCGAGGCCGAGGCCGAGATGCCGATCAGCCCCGGCTCGGCCAGGGGATTGCGCAAGAACCCCTGCATCGCGGCGCCCGAAAGCCCCAGCACCGCGCCGACCAAGAGCCCCAGGACGGCGCGCGGCAGCCGGATCTCGCGCATCACCTGCACGATGGGCCCGCCCTCGCCCGCGAAAAGCGCCCGCAGGCTTTCGCCCAGGCCCAGCCCGGCGGGACCGATCAGCAGCGAGGCGGCGAAAAGCACCGCCACAAGCGCCGAAAGCGCCAGGATCAGCCGGGTCATGGCGCGGGCCCTTCCGGGGTCTCGCGCGCCTCGAAAGCCGCGCGCGCGCGCGCCATGGCCGCGACGGCGCGCAGCACATGGGGCGTGCCGCAAACCCAGTCGGCATCGGTGGTGGCCGCGACCCCGGCCCCTTCGCGCAGCCGCGCCAGCGCGGGATGGCGCAGGATCTCTTCCGAGCGCGAGGCGCCGGGATAGGGGGTCGAGGTCACGATCAGTTGCGGCGCGGCCAGCACCAGCCGCTCCAGCGCCAGGATGCCGCCGCCGCTCAGGCCCGCGCGCGCGCCGATATTCTCCAGCCCGACATGGGCCAGAACGTCGTCGGCCAGGGTGCCCTCGCCGCTGGTATAGCCGTTGGGATAGTAAAGCGCGGCCGAGATGGGCGGCGCTTGCGTCCGGGGTTCGGCCAGCGCGGCCAGCCCGGCGGCGAATTCGGCGACCAGCGCCTCGCCCTCGGCCTCGCGCGACAGCGCGCGCGCCACCGCGCGGACCTGCCCCGGCACGCCGTCGAGCGAGGTGACCGCCGCCACCTGCTCCACCCGGATGCCGAAGCCGCGCAGAAGCGCGATGGTGGCGGGGGAATTGTATTGGCCCGCCAGCACCAGATCGGGCGCCAGCAGATAGACCTGCTCGGCCTGGCCGCGATTGACGACATAGGCCCCGGCCTCTTCAGCCATGGAAGAGGACAGCGGGTCGAGCGCCAGATGGCTGACCGACACCAACTGCCCCGGCGCCGCCAGCATCATCGCGATCTGGTCGGTGCAAAGATTGATCGACACCACCCGCGCGGGCGGCTGCCCACCGGGAGGCGTGGTGGCGCCCCCGGCGCCGGGGGCCCCCGGATCGGAAGCTACCGGACCGGAAGCTACCGGATCGGAGGCCCCAAAATCGGAAGCCCCTTGATCGGAAGCTACCGGATCGGAAGCCACCGGATCGGACGCCAAGATGGCTTCGGGGGCGACCGGCGCCGCCCCCTCCTGCGCGGCCGCCATGCCCGCCCCCCACAGCAGAAGGGCAAGCAGGGCCGCGCCCGCCTCAGAACGAGGTGCGGACACCGACAAAGACCTGGCGGCCCGGCTGGCCGTAGTTGCGGACGGTCTGATACTCCTCGTCGAACAGGTTCTCGACCCGCAGATAGGCCTGGGCCGCATCGTTCAGCTCATAGGTCAGCGTCAGATTGGCCAGCGTGTAATCCGGCATCGCCGAGACCGGCGCGGGCCAGATGCCGTTGTCGAGGAAATCCGCGACATGCTGCACGGTCAGCACGCCCGAAAGCCGGTCGGCCAACCGCCCCTCGACCCCGAAGGTCAGGTCGTGGCGCGGCACCCGCACCAGCCGGGTGTCCACCCCCGCGTCCGAGGTCACGGCATCGGCATAGGTGTAATTGCCGAAGACGGTCCAGCCCGGCGCCACCTGGTAGCTGCCGGTCAGCTCGATGCCGCGGGTGCGGGTCTCGCCCGGGATCTGGGCGTAGCAGCCCGGCCAGCCGCCGCCCGAGGCCGAGGCGCAGGTGGTGGCCGAGCCGTCCCAGCCGATCTTGTCGTCGATGGTGGTCTGGAACAGCGTGGCCTGGATCGAGCCGCCCGGCAGCAGATATTCCGCGCCAAGCTCGAAATTCTGGCTGGTCTCGGGCATCAGGCCAGTGTCGCCATAGGCCGAATACATCTCGTAGAGCGAGGGCGCGCGGAACCCGGTCGAGGCCACGGCCCGGATCACCCAGTCCTGGCCCGGCCGCCAGGCGATGGCGGCGCGGCCGGTGACCTTGCCGCCGAAATGTTCGTGATCGTCGCGGCGCAGCGCCAGCGACAGGTCCAGATCCGGGGTCGGCGCGTAAAGCAATTCGCTGTAGACCGCCGTGGTCCAGGCCTTGCCCCGGTCGCTGCCCGCGCCGAAATCCTCGCTGGTGCGGTCGAGGCCCCAGTTGAGCGAGACCTGCTCCGAGGCCCGCCAGCGCCCGTCATAGGCGATCTGGTCGCGCGCGCCGTCATAGGCCTGCACCCAGCCCAGGGGATAGTAGCGCGAGGTCTCGGTCCGGGCATAGGACAGCTCATGGCTGACCGCGCCGGTCTCGGCCGCCACGAACAACCGACCCCCGCGCAGGCGGCCATGCTCGGTCTCGGCATTGTCGGCGGTCTGGCCGTCGAATTCGGTATAGCTGTTGCGGGCAAAGCCGTTGAAGCCGATGCGGATGCCGTCGGTCAGGTCGTAGGCCGCATGCAGCGTCAGCATCGAGGTTTCGAACCCGTCGTCCTCGGTGCCCCCGGCATAGGCCGAAATCCCGTCGGTGCGGGTGTGGCTGAGGGTCAGGGCAAGCTCCGCCCGCTCGGTCTTCAGCCCGACCGAGGCCGTGGCGGAGCGCGTCGCGTCCGAGCCGATCTCAAGCCCCGCCTCGCCCGAGACGCCGTCCTTCACGGGGCGGAAGCTGGTGATGTCGACGACGCCGCCGATCGCCTCGGAGCCGTAGAGCGCCGATTGCGAGCCGCGCAGCACCTCGATCCGCGAGATGCCCCCGGTGGTGGTCGAGCCGAAATCATAGGCGCATTGCGTGCCCGAGGGGTCGGCGACGTCGATCCCGTCGATGCGCACGCCGATATAGGGCCCGGCCAGGCCGCGCAGCCGCAGCGCGGTCGAGGTGCCGAGCCCGCCGTTGCGCGCCATCGAGACCCCGGGCAGGCGCGCAAGCTGGCCCGCGACCGAAAGCTCGCCCGATTTCTTCAGATCCTCGCCGGTGACGACCGAGACGGTGGCCCCGGTCTGCGACAGGCTGCGCGCCTCGGTGCTGGCCGAAAGCGTGATCTCGCCAAGCGGCAGATGGTCGGACAGCGCGCGTTCCTGCGCGCGGGCGCCGGTGGCGAAGCCCGTCGCGGCAAGGGCCGCGAGGATTGCGATATGTGAGATGCCCTGCATCTGATGTCTCCCTCAGGCGGCGGCCGGGACGGCGCGACCGCGGATGCGTTGCATGGCCCGAGGGGAAAAGGCCGAAGGCCGCCCGCCCGGTGACATGTTTCGTCACCGCTGGCGGAAGCCCGCCCTCCTCCGCGCCCCACGCACGGCGGAAAGGGTGATCACCCTGGCAGGTCTCCTGGCTTGCGGGTCTGGGCGCATTGGACGGGCCTTCCCAGGGCGCGAAAGGCGCGCCCCAGTGGCATTGTTCGTCCGCGCTCGCCGCTTACAGTTGCGGGGGCAGCCGCGGAATCGCACCGCGTTCCCTTTTCATCCGGGGCCGAAAGCGATGCCCCGGGGCCCGCCGCCTGCCCCCGGAAACCGAAGGTTCCCCTGCATGGCCCGGGGGCGGCAGGCTTGTCAAGCCATCCGCGGGCCCGGTCGGCCTGCCCGCCCGCCGCGCCCCGGGGATCGCCGTCTCGGGCCGGGTCTCGGGCCGGGTCGCGCACCGGGTTCCAGGCCGTGTCTCCCACCCGGTTTCGCACCGGGCGCGATGGACATTCCCGCCGATCCCGGTCGAAATGCCACGATCCTTCGCGCGCCTTCGTCCCCCTCGGGTCATCGGCCGCCCCCCCCTTTGCAAGCGAGCGCCAATGTCCGCCAATGCGCCCCATTCGCCCCCCGCCACCGCCCCCCGCAACATCGGCGGCGTCTCGTTCTGGCATGCCGAGATCGGCCCGCCCACCCCCCGCGCGCCCCTGCCGGGCCCGACCCGGGCCGATGTCTGCATCATCGGCGCAGGCTATACCGGGCTGTGGACCGCCTGGTATCTGAAACGCGCGCGACCCGATCTGAAGGTGATCGTGGTCGAGAAGGCCTTCGCGGGCTTCGGCGCCTCGGGACGCAATGGCGGCTGGCTGTCGGGCGGCTTCGCCTGGAGCCATCGCCGCTATGCCGCGACCTCGGGCGCGGCGGCGGTGCGCGCCATGGTGCAGGCGATGAACGGCACCGTCGACGAGGTGATCGGCATCGCCGAGGCCGAGGGGATCGAGGCCGACATCCGCCGTTGCGACGAATTGATCGTCGCGACCAATCCCGCGCAACTGGCAAGGATGCGGGCCGAGGCCGACACGCGCCGCCACTGGGGCGAAGAGGGCCGCATCCGCCTGATCGGCGGCGACGAGATGGCCACACGCATCGCGATCCCCGGCGCGCTCGGCGCGATGGTGGTCGGCAACACCGCCCGGATCCAGCCCGCCAAACTGGCGCGCGGCCTCGCGCAGGCGGTGGAACGCGCGGGCGTCGTGATCCATGAGGGCACCTGCGTCACCGCGCTGTCCCCGGGCCTGGTCGAGACCGACCGGGGCGAGATCCGCGCGAAGGCGGTGCTGCGCTGCACCGAAGGCTTCACCGCCACCCTGCCGGGGCTGGGGCGGGAGTGGCTGCCGCTGAACTCCGCCCAGATCGTGACCCGGCCGCTGCCCCCCGAGATCTGGGCGAAGATCGGCTGGCAGGGGCATGAGATCCTTGGCGATTTCGCCAATTCCTATTGCTATGCGCAGCGCAGCCGCGAAGGCCGGATCACCATGGGGGCGCGCGGCATCCCCTATCGTTTCGGATCGCGCATCGACCGCGACGGCGCGCCCGACGGCGAAACCATCCGCCGCCTGACCGCGATCCTGCACCGCCATTTCCCCCAGACCCGCGAGGTCGGCATCGACCATGCCTGGTGCGGCGTGCTGGGGGTGCCGCGCGACTGGTGCGCGACGGTGGGCTTCGATCCCGCCACCGGCATGGGCTGGGCCGGGGGCTATGTGGGCGTGGGGGTCTCGACCTCGAACCTCGCGGGGCGGACGCTGGCGGATCTGGCGCTCGGGGTGGAAAGCGGGCTGACGCGGCTGCCCTGGGTCAACCGCCGGATGCGCCGGTGGGAGCCGGAGCCGCTGCGCTGGCTGGGGGTCAGGGGGATGTATGCGCTGCTGAACGCCGCCGACCGGGCCGAGGCGCGGCCCGGCGCGCGCCGCCCGTCATGGCTGGCGGGGCTGGGAAACCGGCTGGCCGGGCGGGGGTAGCGGCGCCGGAGGCGCGGGGTCGGAGGTCCGGGGGCCGGGCGCAATGAGCCGGGCACGGTGGACCAGGGCGCGGCGGGCTCAGGTGCGGAGCCGGGGCACGGCCAGGGCGCGGGAAAGCCGGGGGGCAATCCGACGGCGGCCGGGGCACGACCGGGCCGGAAAGGGGCGCCCCGGTCTGGATGCCCCGGTCTGGATGCCTCGGTCTGGGCGCCTCGGTCTGGGCGCTTCGGTCCCGCCCCTCAGTCGCGGCGGCGCAATCGCTCGACCAGGCCGAAGACCAGGGGCGCGGCGACGATCACCAAGAGGATGCGCACCACATGATGCAGCGCGACGAAGGCCACGTCGGCATGGATCGCCAGCGCGATCAGCCCCATCTCGGTCAGCCCCCCCGGGGCCAGCGCCAACACCGCCTGTTCGGTATCGACCCCGGCCACCCGCTGCATCGCCAGCGCGAAGGCGAAGGCCAGCGCCATGGTCAGCCCGGTGGCGCCCAGGCACAGCACCGCCGCCTCGCGCAGCGCGGCCAGCGGCACCCCGCGGAACCGGCATCCGATGATCGTCCCCAGGACGATCTGGGCCATGACCACGATCCAGCCCGGCGGCGCGCTTTCCGAAACCCCCGCCAGATGCAGCAACGCCGAGACCAGCAGCGGCCCGAGGAAGGTCGGCGCGGGCAGCCGCAGCAAGAGCCCCAGTCCCGCCCCCACCACGGCCGAGCCGGTCAGCATCAGCGCCTCGGCCAGGCTCAGCGGCGTGGCGGCGCGCATCGGCATGCCGCCCACCTCATGGCCCTGGACGATGCGGAACCAGAAGGCGACGATCGTGATCGTCAGCACGATGCGCAGGCTGTGGGCCAGGGTGATCGGCAGCACCTTGCCGCCCCTGGCCTCGCCCACCTCGATCATCTCGGCCAAGCCCCCGGGCATGCCCGAGAAATAGGCCGTGGCCCAGTCCATCCGCCCGACGAAGCGATAGAAGGGCACCACCACCAGCCCGACCGCCAGGATATAGACCGCCAGCACCGCAAGCGTGCCCAGCCAGGCCCCGGCCTGCTCCAGCACCTCGGGGCCGAAGCGCGATCCCAGCAGCACGCCGATCACCGCGACCACCACGGGGCGCGCCCGCTTCGGCCCGCTGACCGGCAGGCCGCCGACAGCGGCGGCCATGGTGGCGAAAAGCGCCCCCAGCATCCAGGGCAGCGGCAGGCCCAGGCTCCAGAACAGCGCGCCCCCGACCACGCCGAGGCCAAGGCCGAGAAGATGGCGTCCGATCCGATCGGGGTTGGAAAGAAGACGGCTGAGATCGCGCAATTCGGGGCGGTGCCTTTCGTTCTCTCGGGTGTCCTGCCCGGGCCATCCGGGCAGAACGGGCGGTCTGGGGCATGGGGCCCGGGCCGGGCTACCGCGCGCGGCCCGCCTGCGCGGGCCGAGGGGCCGACACCTGCCATGTCGGCGGATCCTGGCCGGGCCCGCTCCGGCCTGTCTGGGCCAACCCTGTCTGGGCCAACCCTACGGGCGAGGCACCGCAAAGGACCCCCGCAAAGGCACCGGAGCGGGGCCGAAACCGCCGCATCGGCCAGTGGGCGCGAAGCTGAAGCTGCCGGGCCAGCCCCGCTTCCAGCGGGCGAAGGACCCGCCGCGTCCGGCTTTCCGCATCGGATTCGCCGGGCCCGGCCGCAAGGCAGATTCGGCCCGAAGCCACCTCGACCAATCCATGCGGCCCCGCAGCCCGATTGTCGAGCCCCCGGCGCGGCCGAGCGCACGAAGCCCCCGGCGAAAGGCGCGGCGAGAACCGGGTCGAACCCTTGGGATCGCGGCGGGCAACTCCGCCGCCAAAGGGCCGGCACCGCCCTCCGGCCCGCCGATCAAATCCGCCCTGCGACCTGACAACCGATGCGGCTTGTCGCTCCACCAGCCGGATCCGCCGGTCGCGTCCCCTTGGGCGCACCAACCGGCCCCGCGTGTCACACCGCCGCGCAACTCTGCCCATCGGCTGGTGTCCATCGGGTCGGCGCGGCCCCCCGCGCTACCACTCAGCCCCGCCCTTCGGTGCTGCAGCCGATGCCGCTCGCCGCCCCGCCGGGCAACTCGCCCATCGGCTGGGGTCCATCGGGTCGGCCGGTCAAACGCCGCCCGCCGCCCCGATAAGCCCAGTCCCAAGGCCCGCGCGGAAAAACCGCATCCCCGGCACGGGAATCTGATCCAGATCAGTTTGCCGCCGCCTCCGGGCTGGCATGACTTCCCTTGGCACGGCCCCTTCCGGGCCGCAGCAGACGCCCCGCCCAGCCACGCCAGCCACCAGCCACGCCAGCCACCAGCCACGCCAGCCAGACGAGCCCCGCCGCCCATGCGCCTGACCCTTCGGACCAATCTCGCCTCGCGCGTCCTGATGTTCTGCGCCGTCAACGACGGCCGCACCGTCCGCACCGCCGAGATTGCCGAACGTTGCAATGCCTCGCTCAACCATCTGCTCCAGGTGGTGTCGATGCTGCAGGCCAGCGGCTTCGTCGCCACGCAAAGGGGGCGGACCGGCGGGCTGCGCCTTGCCCTGCCGATGGAGGCGATCTCGCTTGGCGCGGTGTTCCGCGTCTTCGAATCCGACCTGCCCTTCGCCGAATGTTTCGACCCGGCGACGAACACCTGCCCCCTGGCCTGGAACTGCCGCCTGAAAGCCTACATCGCGCGCGCGCTGGAGGCGTTCTACGACGAGATGGACAGCGTCACCCTGGCCGATCTGGTGCGGGGGAACTGCGGGCTGGCGGGGCTGCTGGAACTGCCCGGGCGCATGGGCGCGACCTGCCCGAACCGGCAGGGCCCGGCCGGAACGGAGCATGAGCGGGGGCGCCCGAACTGATCCCGCGGGACTATGGCCCTTCGAACGAGGCTCCGATATCGGAGCACCGGCAGACCAAGCACCCGCAGACCACGCACCGGCAGACCGCACCGGAAGGCAGGCGCCGCGGGCCAGGCACCGACCCGACGCTTGGCCGCGATCCCGGGCCCCGGGCAAAGGCCCGGGACTCAGACCGGGGCCTCAGGCCGGGACCGCGGCCCCGGCGAAACGGCGCGCCAGCGCCTCGGTCTGGACGCGGATGTCGGGGATGGCGGTGATCTCCCAGAAGGCTGCGCGCGACACCGGGCCGATGGCATGGATCCGGCGCGAGGGCCGCCCGTCGCGCCCGACCACATGGCAATCCGCATCGACATCCAGCCCGATCGACAGCGGGTCGATCCGCGCCGCGCCGCGCGCCAGAAGATCGCCGATCAGGGGCGAGGCATTGGCCAGCGGATCGCGCCGGATGCCCCGGCAGTCGATCACCAGCGCGGCGGCGATCGTCTCGGTCGTCGAATTGCCGCGCGGGCGGTAGGAGACCGCGATCCCGCCCTCACCCCCCCGATCAACCCCGCGCCAGGCGCCGCGCAGAAGCCGAAGCTGGCCCGAGAGGAACGCCCCCGACAGCCGCGCCTCGGAGGCGGGCGGGATGCGGTGGCGATGCACGTCCCACCAGGTGGCGCCATGGCGCAGGAAGCGCGCCCGCGCATCATCCGGCAGCGCGCGCCACAGCGCCTGGACATGCGGGCGGATGCCGTCCACCGCGTCGCGCCAGGTGCCGCCCTGCGCCTCGGCCCGCCGCGCCAGCCCGCGCGCCCAGGCCCAGAGGCGGCTGACCGGAGCGCCGAAGGGCACCTCCTCGGCCGCCACCGCAAGCGGCGTGCCCGAGGCATGCGGGCGCGGCAACTGGCCACGGCGCGACAGGGCGACGATCTCGCCCCTATGGCCGGATTTCAGCAATGTAAGCACCTGATCCACCATGGAAAGCCCCGATCCCAGGATCACCACCCGGGCCTCGGGGTCGATGCCTTCGGGCACGGCCCAGGCGTCCGAGAGCAGCCCCTCGGGATCGGGCGAGGGCAGGACATGGCCGGTCGCCAGCACGGCGTAATCGCCCATCAGGCTGCGCCCGCCCTCCAGCCCCGCCGCGACGCCGTCGGCGCGCTCGGTCAGGGAGGTGCAATTCTCGGCCAGAAAGCGCAGCCGCCCGCCGGTGAAGGTCTGACCGGCGGCACTAGCGGCGCCGGACGCCGGGGCGCCCGATCGCGACGCCTGCGGCGGGGTCGGGACATGCGGTTGCGGGGCGAATTCCGGGGCGGATGCCGAGGAGGAGGCACCCGACCCGCCCACCTCCGCCTGCCCTGTCGCCACGAGACGGGGATCGGCCCAGGGCCGGAGCAGGTCGGAAAGATAGGCGCCATAGGTCGCGCGGCTGACGAAACAGCGGTCGGTCACGCCCGCGCCCTCGGGCCGCGCCTTGAGCCCGCGGTGGAAGTGATGCGGATCGGCGGGATAGGCGCTCATGCTATGGACGCGGGTGTTCAGCAGATGGTCCGGGTCGGGGGTGGAATAGGCCAGGCCCCGGCCGGGCCGGTTGCGCCCCTCGACCAGGGTGACGCGGAAGCCCGCCGCCTCCTGCGCCAGCAGATGGGCGGCCATCAGGACCCCGCTCGCCCCGCCGCCCAGGATCAGCACATGCGGCCCCCGGGCTGGCGAGGCAGGCACCGGGCCCGGCGGCGCGGGCGGGAACGGGGGCGCGCCAGATACGGGCAGGTCTGGCAGGGCCGAATCGGCTGAAGGCGCGTCAGGCCGCGCCGCCGCACCATCGGGCGCACCATCGGGCGAAGCCGCCGATGCGGCAGCCCCCCGTGCAGGCGGATCATCCGCGGGAAGGGACCCCAGGGAAAGGGCCTCGGTCGAAAGGGACCCGTCGGAACGGGGGCGGTCCATCGTCACTCCACAATATTCGGTTCGTCCGTCATTCGGGCCGGGCCCGGATTTCGGGCCCGTCCCCTTGCTTATCCGGTTGCTCCGGGGCCCGGGTCCAGGCCGGGGCGGGCTCGCCTCAGGCCAGCCAGACCAGCGCGGCCACCACGACCACCAGCAGCGCCAGCGATGTCAGCGCCAGGCGGCCATCGTGAAGCTGCGCCTCCTCGGCGCCCTCTTCGGACAGCGCGCGATCCTCGCCCGCAAGAAGCGCCGCAAGCGCGGGCTCAAAGCCGTTGTAGATCATGGAAACCTCCTGTTCTGCCGATCGGGTTCGCGATGAACTGGCCTGGTTCGGCGCGCGCTCGGGCCCGGGCTGGAAGGTTGCGGGAAAGCCCGTCAGGGCGCGGAAAGGCGGGGTGGCGCGGCGGCCAGGGCGAGCGTCGGATCGGTGGCGGGATCGGTGGCCGTCACCGTGGCCACCACCGGGGCGGGCGGCGCGAGGGCGCCGGGAAGCACCGCCAGCAGCCCTTTGGGCATCAGGACAAGCACCAGCGCGAAGAGATAGGCCGACGCGAACAGCAGCACCGGCAGGGCCGCGCGCGCGCCAAGCGTCGCGCCCCTGCCCCTGCCCGCGCGGCGCAGCCACGATCCGGCGGGCGCATCCCTCCGGGAAAGACCCGGTGCAGCCCCCTCCGCAAAGCGATCATGACGGGCGCCGACAGCCTGCGCCCGCGCGAGACGCCCCGAAGGGGTGGAGCCGGGCAAGGCCGACCCAGACGAAGCGTGCCCCGAGGCGATCCCGGGCGGGATCAGGCCTTGCGCGGTGGGGGCCGCTGCGGGCCGGACTGAAGCTTCCATCATCCTCTCCTCCCTGCCCCAGGGGCGACAAGGTCGAACCCGGGCGCCGCTTCAAGCGGCGACGGCACCGGCAGGCGCCTTGCGGAATCCGTCGCCGGACCCGACCTCATCGCCGCGCCCCCCGGCCCACCGCCAGGCCCGCCGCGATCCGGCGCAGCGCGCGGGCGCGGAAGGGCAGGATGCCCGGCCCGTAGGCCACCCCCGAGGACGAGCGGCGCAAAGCGGGCGTTTCGGCGGGATCCTCGGCCTCGTCCCCGGCTCCGAAGGCGTCGCCAAAACCCGCGCGCGCCTCCGCCTCGGCCCGCAGCCCGTCGCGCAGGGCCCGCGCGGCGGGCCAGGGACCATAGCCCGAGGCCACGTTCACATGTCCCGCATGGCCCATGTCCAGAAAGCCCGCGCCCCAGGCCCCGGCCAGCGCCTGCGCGCGCTCAAACCCCATCCAGGGATCGTTGCGGCTGCCCGCGACCAGCGCGGGAACGCCCAGATCGCGCTCGGGGATCGGGCCGAAATGCGCGATGCGGTCGGCGCCCCCGGTCTCGGCCGGGGCCACCAGCAGCGCGGCCTTGACCCGCAGATGTGGCCATTGCGTCAAGAGCCGGGTGATCAGGATCGAGCCCAGCGAATGGCCGACCAGCACGCAGCCCGGATGCTGCAGGATCATCGAGGCCAGCTCGACCTCCCAGACCGAGGGCGAGGGCCTCCCGGGATCGGAAAGCTCGACCATCAGCGCATGCGGATCGCTGGCGGCCCACCACTGCTGCCAATGCGGCGCGGCGGAACCGTCAAGGCCCGCAACGATAAGCGTCGTGATCATGGCCCCTCTCCTTTCGCCTGCGGTGCGGTCGGGATCGCGTGGCCGGAACGACTCGTTTCGCGATGCCCATGCGATAAAGACTACCAACTTTGTCGTATTTATGGCTTCCAAAAGACCCGGGCGAAAGGAAATATTATTCCCCGAAGGATCCGCGAGGGGCGGCGGATCTCTTCGCCCGCGCCGAGGCGATCGGATGGGGGCACCGACGGGCAATCCGTACCGGGTTCGGGGCCGACACCGCTTCCGACGCTTGCGACGGCCCTGCCGACCCGCCTCAAAGGCGAAAGCGGCTGGCCTCTTCCGGCGGGGTCGGCCGCCCCGCCCTTCGCCCGCGCAAGTCTCCGCCCCCCGACCCCGGATCGCCGCGCCCGCCCGTCAGCCCGTGCCCGCCCGTCAGCCCGGCCCCCCGGTCACGTCCCCGGGATGGTCGTGGCCGCACAGCGCATGGTCGCCCAGAACCTCGATCACCCGGCAATCGGCGATGGTGCCATGGGCGCATTGCGCCACCATCCGCGCCAGCTCCCCCTCCAGCGCCCGCAGCCGCCCGATCCGCGCGCGCACCGCCGAAAGCTGCGTCCGCGCGATCTGATCGGCCGCCGCGCAGGACTGGTCGGGCCGGTCCGACAGGCTGAGCAGGTCGCGGATCGCCTCAAGCGGAAAGCCGAGGTCGCGGGCATGGCGGATGAAGCGCAGCCGGTCCAGCACCTCGGCGCCGTAAAGCCGCTGGTTGCCCAAGGAGCGCCCGGGCGCGGGCAGCAGGTCGATCTGTTCGTAGTAGCGGATGGTCGGCACCTTCACCCCGGCGGCCTGGCCGAGTTTTCCGATCGTCAGCATGATTTCCCCCTTGAAGCTATAGCCGCTAGAGACATTAGCTATCGAGTCGAAATGAAACAACGGCCCGAATCCCGGGCGGAGACTCGACATGACCAAGCAGGAAGAACAAGGCGAAACGCCCCGGGATGGCGGCGAGCGGATGGAATGGGCGGTCTCGGGCATGGATTGCGCCGCCTGCGCCATCAAGATCAAGGATGCGGTGGCGCGGATGCCCGGGGTCTCGGAGGTCTCGGTCACGGTGATGTCGGAAAAGCTGCGGCTCAGGATCGACGAGGGCGCCACCCCGCGCGAGAGGGTCGAGGACACCGTGCGCAGGCTGGGCTACGGCATTCGCGGCGGGGTGGGCGGCGGCCAGCCCCCGCATGACCCCGCCACGCATGTTTGCGGGCAGGTTTGCGGGCAGGACACGGCCGCGCAAGATCAACCCGGGGCGGATCGTCCGGCCCCGGACCATATCGGCCACAGCCACGCGGCGCCCCCGGATCATGGCGGTTCCCACCCGGCCTCCGGGACACCCGCGGCGACCCGCGACCCCGGCCATGGCGCGCCCGGCCATGTCCACGACGACCCCGCCGACCGCGGCAAACGCTGGCACGAGACCGGCAAGGGCCGCCTCGTGATCCTGACCGGCCTTCTGCTCGCCGCCGCCTGGATCTTCGAGATGCTGACCTCGGCCGGGCCCGGTCGCTGGGCCTTCACCGCCGCCTGCCTGATCGGGCTCGCCCCGGTCGCGCGGCGGGCCTGGGCCGCTTTGCGCATGGGCCAGCCCTTCACCATCGAAAGCCTGATGACCATCGCCGCCATCGGCGCCCTGTTCATCGACGCCGCCGAAGAGGCCGCGCTGGTGGTCTTTCTCTTCGCCGTGGGCGAGCTCCTGGAGGGCGTCGCCGCCGGAAAGGCCCGCGACGGCATCCGCGCGCTCTCGGCGCTGGTGCCGCAAAGCGCCTGGCTCGAACGCGACGGCACCACGGTCGAGGTGCCCGCCGCCAGCCTGGCCCCCGGCCAGACCGTGCTGGTGCGCCCCGGCGACCGCATCCCCGCCGACGGCGAGATCGTCGAGGGCACCTCGGGGATCGACGAAAGCCCGGTGACCGGCGAAAGCGTTCCGGTAACGCGCGGCCCGGGCGAGCAGGTCTTCGCCGGCGCCATCAACGCCGAGGCCGCGCTGCGGCTGCGGGTGACGCGGGCGGCGGGCGACAACACGATCTCGCGCATCATCCGCCTGGTCGAGGAGGCCGAGGAGGCCCGCGCCCCCACCGAGCGGTTCATCGACCGCTTCTCGCGCCTCTACATGCCCGCCATCGTGGCGGTCTCGGTGCTGGTGATCGTGGTGCCGCCGCTTTTCTTCGCGCAGGACTGGGGCACCTGGGTCTATCGCGGGCTGGCGCTTTTGCTGATCGGCTGCCCCTGCGCGCTGGTGATCTCGGTCCCGGCCTCGATCGCCTCGGCGCTGTCCTCGGGGGCCAGGCGCGGCCTTCTGATGAAGGGCGGCGCGGTGATCGAGGCCGCCGCCGCCACCCGCCGCATCGCCTTCGACAAGACCGGCACCCTGACCCTGGGGCGGCCCGAGGTCACCGATGTCCTGCCCTTCGGCGCGACCGGGGCCGAGGCGCTGCTGGCCGCCGCCGCCGGGGTCGAGGCGGGCTCGGCCCATCCGCTGGCCCGCGCGGTGCTGGCCCGCGCCGAAGCCCGGGGCATCGCCCCCCGGCCCGCCACCGGGGCCAGGGCCCTGCCCGGCAAGGGCGTCAGCGCGGTGATCGACGGCGGCGCGGTCTGGGTATCGTCGCCGCGCCATGCCGAAGCGGCGGGCGTGCTGGACGCCCCGGCCCGGGCCGAGGCCACCCGGCTGGAAAGCGAGGGCAAGACCACCGTCGCCGTCTTCCGCGAGGGCGAGTTGCTGGGCCTTCTCGCCCTGCGTGACGAGCCCCGGCCCGACGCCCGCGAAGCCATCGCCGATCTGCGCGCGCTCGGCATCGAAAGCGTGATGCTGACCGGCGACAATCCCCGCACCGCGGCCGCCATCGCAGGCGGGCTTGGGATGGACTTCCGCGCGGGCATGCTGCCCGCCGACAAGCTCGACGCCATCCGCCAGATGCAGGCACAGGGCGGGGTCATGATGATCGGCGACGGCATCAACGACGCGCCCGCGCTGAAACAGGCGGGCGTGGGCGTGGCGATGGGATCGGGGACCGATGTGGCGCTGGAAACCGCCGATGCCGCGATCCTGCGCGACCGGCTGGCGGATGTGCCCGCGCTGATCCGTCTCGCACGGGCGGCGATGGGGAACATCCGGCAGAACGTCGCCATCGCGCTCGGGCTGAAGGCGGTGTTCCTGGTGACATCGGTCGCGGGGATCACCGGGCTGTGGATCGCCATCCTGGCCGATACCGGCGCGACGGTCCTGGTGACGCTGAATGCGCTGCGGCTGCTGACCTTCGATCCCGCGCGCAGGGGCTGAGCGCGGGCTGCGGGGCGCGCGCGGCGGGCGACGGAAGGTCCTGGTCGGCCACGGGAGTCGCGGACGGGTCTGACGCCTGCGAACCGGCGGCCAACGGCCTGGGCTCTCCGCCGCCTTCGCCGTTCGGCCCGACCCGCATCGGCCCAAGAAAAAGCGCAGGCGGCGGCCACCCGACCGCGCAACCGGCTGGCAGCGGCAAGGGGGGCATGCCGACCCTCGGGCTGGCAACGGCGCCGCCGCTCCGGCCGATAGGGGCGCGCGGCCCATGCCACCCAGAGGAAATCGCCCAACCGTAAGACCGCCCGCCGCCAAGCTCGCGCTCCAATGCAGCCCCGATCCGGTATCCCCAGGCCGAGCGGGCCGTCACGCCGCGCTCCACGGGCTGCGGAAAAGTCACGCGGCAACCCAGGCCCCTGCCAACTGGCTCGGTCTCGCACCCGATGGTGCAGTTTCCACGGTCACTTCCGTCAATGCGGGCTGGATTTCCGCCTCAAGCCCCGCCCCTTTTCAACGACCTGCCAAGGTGCCGCGCCAGATCCGCGCCGAAAAGGCGGCACTCCGGCAAGGAACCGGCCGGGCATTGACGGGCCAATCCGGCCCACATCCCGCACCGGATCGGTCCGCCGAAGCCCACCCGCTTCCGTTCGCTTCCGTCCCGGGCACCTCCAAGTCCCCCGGACCGCCCCGCCACGGATCAACGCGGCGGGATCGAATAGGTCAGCGAGGCCCGCGCGACGACCGGCCCCTCCCGGTGCCCCGCCGCATCGCCGTCCGCCGCCGCCTCGTCCAGCGAACGGATCAGCACATCCCCCACCACGAGCACCCGCCCCAGCTTGAGGATCCGCGCCTCGGCCAGAAGGTCGCGCCCCGGCGCGGGCTTGCGCATGAAATCGATCGAGCAATTCGTGGTCACCGCCAACGCGACCGGCCCGATCCGCGACAGGATCGCCAGATACATCGCCACATCGGCCAGCGCGAACAGCGAAGGCCCCGAGACCGTGCCGCCCGGACGCAGATGCCGCTCGGCAGGCCGCATCCGCAGCCACACCCTCTCCGCCTCCACGGCCTCCAGGGCAAAATCCCCGGCCACCTGACCGAATTCCTCGCGCAGAAACGCCGAAAGCGCCTCCGCCCCCATCACCACTTCCATCGCCCCCCACCCTGCCCCATTCTTCTTTGCAGAAATATCCCGGGGGTGAGGCGCCAAAGGCGCCGAGGGGGCAGCGCCCCCTGCTACCCCCTCCCCCCTGGCTCAAACCCCGTAGATCGCGCCGAATTTCGCCTCCAGATACTCCAGCAGCGGCCCCGCCCCCGGCTCCTCGCCGATGGCGGTCGAGATCAGTTGGTGCGGCGTGTAAAGCCCGCCATGGCGCTGCACATGCTCGCGCAGCCAGCCGGTCGCGCCGGAAAGATCGCCCGCCGCCAGTTGGTCGTCCAAATCCGGCAGCGCCCGTCGCATCGCGCCATGCAGCGCGCCCGCGTAAAGGTTGCCAAGCGTATAGGTCGGAAAATAGCCGAAAAGCCCCACCGACCAATGCACATCCTGCAGCACCCCGTTCGAGGCCCGGTCCACCGCCACGCCGAAATCGGCCAGGAAGCGGCTGTTCCAGGCCTCTTCCAGATCCGCCACCTCCAGATCGCCCCGGATCAGCGCCCGCTCCAGATCGAAGCGCAGCATGACGTGAAGGTTGTAATGCACCTCGTCGGCCTCGGTGCGGATGAAGCCGGGCTCCACCCGGTTCACGGTGGCGAAGAACTCCTCCTCCGAACTGATGCCGAATTCGCCGAACCGCTCGCGCATCTGCGCGAACAGCCAGCCGGTGAAGGCGCGCGAGCGGCCGAGCTGGTTCTCGCAGATCCGGCTCTGGCTTTCATGGACCCCCATCGAGACCCCGCCCCCGATCGGTGTCAGCGCGTAATCGGGGTCGATGTTCTGCTCGTAGATGGCGTGGCCGACCTCGTGGATGGTGGAATAGAAGCAGTTGAACGGATCGCTTTCGGCGATGCGGGTGGTGATGCGCACATCGTCGCCCGCGCCGGAACTGAACGGATGGACGGCGATGTCGATCCGGCCTCGGGTGAAGTCGTAGCCGAAGGCCCCGGCCAGGTCGCGCGCCAGCCGGATCTGGGTATCGGCGCCGAAACTGCCGTGCAGCGCGGCGGGGCGGCTCGACGCCCCCAGGATCCGGCCGCGCAGATCCACCAGGCGCGGGCGCAGCGCGTCGAACATGGCCGAGATGTCGGCGCCGGTCATGCCCGGCTCGTAATCGTCGACCAGCGCGTCATAGGCGTCGCCGCCGGTGGCCAGGGCCGCGCCCTCCTCGCGCTTGAGCCGCACCACCTCGGCCAGCGTCGGCAGGAAGGCCGCCACGTCGTCGCGCGCCCGCGCCTCGGCCCAGATGCCCTGCGCGACAGAGGTGACGCGGGCGATCTCCTGCGACAGCCGGGCGGGCACGCGGCCCGCACGCTCCCAGGCGCGGCGGATCTTCGCCAGTTGCGCCTCGGCCACCGGCTCGGTCGGCGTCACCGCCGCCAGCCAGTCGCGCAGCCGGGGGTCCGAGCGGCGGGCGTGCAGGACGCCCTCCATCGCGGCCATCTCCTCGGCGCGCTGCGCGGCGGCGCCGCGCGGCATATGGGTCTCCTGGTCCCAGGACAGCCGCCCGGCCACCTGCTCCAGCGCCGCCGTCTCGCGCGCATGGGCGATCAGGGCTTCGTATGCGTCGTTTTTCGGGGCATCAGGCTTGGGGGCATCTGGGGACATCAGGCCGTTCCTTTGCGAATGGACCCCGCCACGGGGTATTGCGACAGATGGCGCGCGCGCAGGATCAGGCACCACAGCAGAATCGCGCCGATCTGGTGGGTGATCGCCACATGCGGATGCGCCCCGGTCAGGACCGAGACGATGCCGAGCACGACCTGCGCCGCCAGCACCGCCATCACCAGATGGAAGGCCCGCCGCGTCATGCCATGGGCCGAACGGCGGCCGCGCAGCCAGACCACGATGCCGAAGGCGAACAGCAGATAGCCCGCCATCCGGTGCAGGAACTGGGTCATGGCCTGGCCCTCGAAGAAGGCGTGCCAGCCGGGCAGCGCATTGCCGTCCAGGTCGGTCACATAGAGGATGTCGGGCGGGATCAGCCCCCCGGCCATCAGGGGCCAGGTCGGGAAGGCCTGGCCCGCATCGGTGCCCGCGACCAGCGCCCCCAGCAGGATCTGCAGGAAGCTGAAATGCAAAAGCCCGGTGGAAAGCGAGAACAGCTTCGCCTCGCGCCCGCGCCGCGCGGTCATCAATTCGGCCTCGGGGCGCGACAGCAGCATGACATACCAGCCCAGGAAGCCCAGGATCACGAAGGCGAGCCCCAGATGCACCGCCAGCCGGTAGGGCACGACCGAGATCCGCGCCCCCTCCAGCCCCGAGGCGACCATCCACCAGCCGATCGCGCCCTGCAGCCCGCCAAGGCCGCCGACCAGCAAAAGCCGCCCGGTCCAGCCCGCCGGAATGGCGCGGCGCAAGGCGAACCACAAAAAGCCCAGCCCCCAGACCAGGCCGACGATGCGGCCAAGCTGGCGGTGGCCCCATTCCCACCAGAAGATGGTCTTGAACTCTTCGACCGTCATCCCGGGGAAGGCCAAGGCGAATTGCGGCGTCTCGCGGTATTTGGCGAATTCGGCGTCCCAGGCGGCGGCGCTCAGCGGCGGGATCGCCCCGGTGACCGGGCGCCATTCGGTGATCGAAAGCCCGGCGTCTGAAAGCCGCGTCAGCCCGCCGATCACCACCATGGCGACGACAAGCACGAAAAGCGCCACCAGCCAGTTGCGGATCGAACGCCGCGCCCCCTTGGGTCGGGCGTCGATCATGCCCCCCGCCTTCGCCGGGCGCGCCTTCGCGCCCCCCTGTCCTGCGGTCGTCGCGGGATCCGCCGCGACCTCTTCGAAAATGCTGCGCTTTCCGGCCATGTCGCCTTCCCTTGCGTGACGGCGCGAGCCTAGTGCGCCCCCCCGCCCGCTTCAAGGCCCCCGACCCGCCCGCCCCTGCGGCAAGGCCGCGCTGACTCCCTTGCGGCAAGCCCGCGCTGGCCCCCCTGCGGCAGAGCCCCAAGGCCGCGCCATCACGGGCGGGCAAGGCCCTGCGACCCACGGGCGGCGGCGCCTTCGCGAAGGGGCCGGGCGGGGCGATTGCGGCGAAAGGACGCGCGAGGGGCGGCCCCGGTCGGGTCTCGCGCGGGCCAACGCGACGGGGCTGCCGGTTTTTTGCGCTTTCGCGCAGGCCGCTCCGGCGCTTTCCGGCAAGCCCTTCCGGCATTGTCAGGCAAGCCTTTGCGGGTCACGCAAGCCTTTCCGGCAGTTTCGCACCGGCCTCCCGGCGCCTCGCCCCAAAGCTTTCCGCCACTTTCGCATGGGCCGCGCGCGGGGGGCGTTCCGTTTTCCGAACCCATGTGATCTAAAGACCGCAAGAGCCACCCCACCCGGACCCCCGCGCCCCATGCCCGAACGCAGCGAAAGCGACAGCCGCAAGCTTCTGCGCCGCCTGCGCGATGTCCTGGCCACGCCCGGGCGCGGCCAGGACCGGCTGGACCGCATCACCCATCTGATCGCCGATTCGATGCGGACCGAGGTCTGCTCGATCTACCTCTTCCGCGATGCCGAGACGCTGGAACTGTTCGCGACCGAGGGGCTGAAGAAGGAATCCGTCCATCACACCCGGATGCGGCTTGGCGAGGGGCTGGTGGGCCGC
Organism: Pseudogemmobacter sonorensis; assembly: GCF_042762395.1. Classification (NCBI taxonomy): domain Bacteria; kingdom Pseudomonadati; phylum Pseudomonadota; class Alphaproteobacteria; order Rhodobacterales; family Paracoccaceae; genus Pseudogemmobacter; species Pseudogemmobacter sonorensis. The sequence continues at coordinate 57,370 of NZ_JBEFZE010000001.1, read as the reverse complement.
GTCGCGCGCACCGGCCTGCCGGTCAACACCGCCAACGCCCCCGCCGAGAAGGGCTTTCGCTACATGCCCGAAACCGGGGAAGAGATCTTCTCGTCCTTCCTCGGCGTGCCGATCCAGCGCGTGGGCGAGAAGATCGGCGTCCTCGTCGTGCAGTCGAAGGAGGCGCGCGAATTCTCGGACGACGAGATCTATGCCGTCGAGGTGGTCGCCATGGTCGTGGCCGAAATGACCGAACTGGGCGCCTTCAACGGCGACGACAGCGGCGTGAAGGCGCTGCACCGCCAGCCGGTGATGTTTCGCGGCGCCACCGGGCAGGAGGGCTCGGCCGAGGGGCGGGTCTGGCTGCACGAGCCGCGCGTCGTGGTGACCAACCCGGTCGCCGACGATCCGCTGACCGAGATCGACCGCATCCGCGACGCGGTCGGGCAGCTCAGGATCTCGATCGACGACCTGCTGGCGGCCGAACAGCTCGACAAGGATCAAAAGCAGGTGCTGGAGGCCTATCGGATGTTCGCCCATTCGCGCGGCTGGCTCAGGCGGATGGAAGAGGACATCATGCGCGGCCTTTCCGCCGAGGCGGCGGTGGAAAAGGAACAATCCGCCACCCGCGCCCGGCTGGAACAGGTGCCCGACGCCTATCTGCGCGACCGGCTGCACGATCTGGACGACCTGTCGAACCGGCTCTTGCGCATCCTGACCGGCCAGGGCCGCGACACCGGGGCGCAGATGCCGCCCGATCCGATCCTGGTGGCGCGCAACATCGGCCCGGCGGAACTGCTCGACTACGGCCGCAAGCTGCGCGGCGTGGTGCTGGACGAGGGCTCGGTCGGCTCGCATGCCGCCATCGTGGCGCGGGCGCTGGCGATCCCCCTGGTGATCCATGCGGGCAACATCACCACCGAGGCGCTGAACGGCGACCCGATCCTGGTCGACGGCGACCAGGGCGTGGTGCATCTGCGCCCCGAGGAAACCGTGGCGCGCGCCTTCCGCGACAAGACCGCGATGCAGGCCGAGGCGCAGAAGCGCTACGCCAGCCTGCGCCGCCTGCCCGCCACCGCGAAATGCGGCACCACCATCGCGCTGCACATGAACGCGGGGCTGATGGCCGACCTGCCCAGCCTGCACGGATCGGGGGCCGAGGGGGTGGGGCTGTTCCGCACCGAGCTTCAGTTCCTCATCCGCAACAAGATGCCCAAACGGGCCGAGCTGGCCTCGCTCTACACAAGGGTGATGGATGCCGCGAAGGGCAAGCGGGTGGTGTTTCGCACCCTCGACATCGGCTCGGACAAGGTGCTGCCCTATATGAAGCCCAACGAAGAGCCCAATCCCGCCATGGGCTGGCGCGCGATCCGGGTGGGGCTGGACAAGCCGGGCGTGCTGCGGATGCAGGTCCAGGCGCTGATCCGCGCGGCCGCCGGGCGGCCCCTGTCGATCATGTTCCCCTTCGTCGCCGAACATGCCGAATTCACCGAGGCCCGCGCCCAGGTCCTGCGCGAGATCCACCGCGAACGCTCGCTTGGCCATGTCGTGCCCGAGACGCTTGAGATCGGCGCCATGTGCGAGACGCCGTCGCTGGCCTACGCGCCGCAAAGCTTCTTCGAGGCGGCCGATTTCATCTCGGTCGGCGGCAATGACCTGAAGCAGTTCTTCTATGCCGCCGACCGCGAGAACGAGCGGGTGCGCCGCCGCTACGACACGCTGAACCTGAGCTTTCTGGATTTCCTGGAAGGCATCGTGGCGCGCTGCGCCCGCAGCGCCACTCCGCTGTCCTTCTGCGGCGAGGATGCCGGGCGCCCGATCGAGGCGCTGGCGCTGGCCGCGCTCGGGTTTCGCATGCTGTCGATGCGCCCGGCCTCGATCGGGCCGGTGAAGGCGCTGCTGCGCCGCGTCGATCTGGCGCAGGCGCGCGGCGTGATCGAGGCGGCGCGGACGGCGGGCGACGAAAGCCTGCGGCCCCGGCTGATGGACTGGCTGTCCTCGCAGGCGGAATAGCGGGCGGGACCGGGGGAGGATCGGAAAGGGCCGGTCGAACGGAACGGGCCTGACAGCAAGCGGGTAGCCAGGACGGTCGGGCCGGACCGGAACGGGTCGAACAGGAACGTGTCGGATCGAGGTCGGCCAGGCGGGGCAGACCGGACGGAAGCAGATCGGACCGGAGCCGAGGGAACCGGGGCGGAACGAGCCACAACAGCCTGCCACCCGCGCGCCTTAACATGGAGATCACCGCCCACCCCCTCCCCCCAACCACCGCCGTGCCCCCGGCCATCCCGGTCACACGGAGCGGGAGCGGGAGCGCCGCATTTCCGCGCGCGCCTTCAACCCGGCAAGCCCCGCCCGCCAGCTTTCCCCTGGAAAGCTCCGCCAGACGATTCCCGCTCACGGGTCTCCGCCAGGCACTCTTCGGGCGACCTCCGCCCAATCCGTGATCGCGCCTGCCTCATCCGTGCCAAAAGCTGCCCATATAACCCCTTCAACCCGGCAAGCCCTGTCCGGCCCGGCACCAAACCTCCCCCCCCTTGCGCCAAGAGGGGCGAGGAGACCCATGTCGCGCCTCGCGCCCGCCCCCATCCGGCCAAACCGCCGGGCGCACAGTCCGCCCCTCACCTTGCGCCGAGGGTTCAGGGAGGGTCACGCCGCGCCTGCGCCCGGGAGACTTCATCCGGCGAGCCCCGCACGACAGGCAGCTCTGCCTCCGCCACCTGGCGCCGAGGGCCAAGAGAGGGACGATGCCGCCCCTTCCGCCCCGGCCACCATTCGGCGAGCCGCGCCCTGCAAGACTTCGCCCTGCGCCAGCTTGTGCAAAGGGGGCGCCGGGAGACCCACGTCCGCCTTGCGCCCCCCATCCGGCAAACCCTGCGCGCCCCTTGCTCAAAGGAGGGCCGGGAAGGCCATTCCGCGCCCTAACCTTCCGCTGACATTATGGTGAAGCCGCGCTGGCGAACAGGCTTTGTGCGCGGGTTCGGTCTCACGCCCTCGCGCCGTCCGGGCTATGATGCAACCGCGGCATCGTCGCCCATTCCCGCAGCCAGGCCCCGGCCCGGCCCCGTATCTGCAACATCCGCGCCCGGAAGGTTCGCCATGTCCCTAACCAACAGCCGCGCCCATTACGGCGCCGTCGCCCGCAGCTTTCACTGGCTGACCGCGCTTTTGATCTTCACCGCCTTCGCGCTTGGCGTGATCGCGAACGAACTGCCCTTCGGCAATGCCGGGGAACTGGCCCGCAAGGCGCGGCTGTTCTCGATCCACAAGACGCTCGGCACGCTGGTCTTCTTCGTCGCGCTGGCGCGGATCCTGTGGGCGCTGACCCAGGTCCGGCCCGCCGCGCTGCACCCCGAGCGCAGGCTTGAGACCCTGGCCGCCGAGATCGTGCATTGGGGGCTTTACATCTCGCTGGTGGCGGTGCCGCTCTCGGGCTGGATCCACCATGCCGCGGTCGAGGGGTTCGCTCCGATCCTGTGGCCCTTCGGCCAGGGCCTGCCCTTCGTGCCGAAATCCGAAACCGTCGCCCATGTCGCCACCGTCATGCACTGGCTGTTCACCAAAGTCCTGCTGGCGGCGGTGCTGCTGCATGTGGCGGGGGCGCTGAAACATGTCGTCATCGACCGCGACGCCACGCTGGCGCGGATGCTGCGCGGCACGGCGGCCTCGGCCGAAGCTGGATCTGGGGTCGACGCCGCCCCGCATGCCGGGCGCCTGCCGATGCTGGCGGCTTTCGCGGTCTATCTGCTGGCCTTCGGCGCGGCCTGGCAGATCGCCGAGGCCCCCGCCCGAACCGGCGCCGCACCGGCGTCGACAGGGGTCTCGACAGCGGCCGAAGGCGCAGGCGAGACCGCCGGAAACTGGGCGGTGGAAAGCGGCACGCTGTCCTTCACCGTCCGCCAGATGGGGGCCGAGGTCTCGGGCGGCTTCGCCGGCTGGACCGCCGCGATCCGCTTCGACGAGCCCGCGGTCGAGGGGCGCAACGGCGCGGTCCGGGTCGAGATCGACACCACGAGCCTCAGCCTCGGCTCGGTCACCGACCAGGCCAAGGGCGCGGATTTCTTCGACATCGCCAACCACCCGACCGCGATCTTCGACGCCACCATCCGGCCCGCCGAGGGCGCGGACGGCGCCAGCCATGTCGCCGAGGGCAGCCTCACCCTGCGCGGCGTCTCGCACGAGGTCGCGCTGCCCTTCGCGCTGGAGATCCGGGACGGTGTCGCGACCATGCAGGGGCAGACCGTGCTGGACCGGCGCGACTACGGCATGGGCGAGAATTATGGCGACGAAGGCACGGTGGGCTTTTCCGTCACCGTCTCGGTCGAACTGACCGCCCGCCACCTGGATTGAGCAGCCCGGATCGAGCCTTGCGGATCGGGACGGCCGGTCCGATGGCACGGGTTGCCGGTTTCACGGCGCCCTGACCAAGGCGCCGGGCAATCGCCCGCAGGGTCGCGGCGTTTCGGTCGCGGCCCATTGATTGCGAAGGCCACGATCGTGGCTTCCGGATCGCGGCACCCGTCATGACCTCCGCCGCCGCCCATAGATGCGGAACGGGGGATGCGGAGCGGGGAATGCGGAGCGGTAGCCCCCGCCCGGGCCAGTCACCCGGCCGCGTCCGGCCCCGGTCAAAAAGGGCGGCGGGCTCTGGCGGGGCCGCGCCTTTTGTCCTGCGTGCCGATGGCAGGCGCTTTCGGCCGCAAGAGACGGCCAGCCGGGAACCCGCCCCGAGACAGCACCATAGAACAGCGGCAGAGAAATGCTGAGGGAAAGATTGCTCCGAAGCCCATCCCCGGCCCGGGTGCCTGGGCGGGGTCTATGGTCGCCTGTCCGGGTTCGGGCGGGGGCGCGGGACGGCCCGGCCCGAAGGCCCAGGCCCCGGAGCGTCGAGCCCCCGGAGCGTCGAGGCCCGGCACAGTCGAAGCCCATCTCAGTCGAGACTTGGCAAAACCGGCCCCTGGAAAGCCAAGGGACCGACAAGCCGAGGAACCGGAAAGCCGAGGAACCGGAAAGCCGGAGGCCGCAGTCGGCCCGGCAAGGGAAAACGGCCGCAGGACCTCTCCCACGGCCGTCTCCCGAAATCGGATCCCGCAGAATCGGGCCCGGCCGCGCCGCCTGTCGGGCGCCCGGGGTCGTCGGGGCCGGCGCTTATTCGGCGGCCTTGCCCGCCTCGATCGAAACCTCGACCAGCACCTCGTCGGCGATGGCGGGGGCGAACATGCCCAGGCCGAAATCGCTGCGGATCAGCGTCACCGTGCCGTCGAATCCCAGCCATTCGGTATTGGCCATCGGATGGGTGCCCGCGAAATTCAGCTTGGCGTCGATGACGATTTCCTTGGTGACGCCGTTCAGCGACAGATCGCCGGTGATCAGGCCGGTGTCCTCGCCGGTCACCTCGATCGAGGTCGACTTGAAGGTCACCACTTCGGATTTGGCGGCATCGAAGAAGTCGCCCGACAGGAAATGACCGTCGCGGCCCGCATCGCCGGTGGCAAGGCCCGCGATCGGGAAGGAGATCTCGACCGCGCTGTTTTCCGGCGCCTCGGCGTCGAAGTCGATGGTGCCGGTCACCCCGCCGAAGATCCCCCGGGTGGTCGAGAAGCCCAGGTGGCTGTAGGAAAACGCCGCGGCGCTATGGGTCGGGTCCAGGTCGTATTTCACCGGCTCGGCGAAGGCGGGGGCGGCGAAAAGCGCGGTCAGCGCAAGGGGTAGGATGCGGTTCATCTCGGTCTCCATGGGTATGATGCAGGCGCAGCGAAATTGCCCGCGCCGGGACACTGGCACAATCCGGCAGGTCCGAACAGGCTTCGTGCGCCCCCGCACATCACAGTCGCGCCATCCGGCCCGTTTCGCACAAAGCCGCCCGACAGGGGCGCGCGCCGCCGCTTACCGCGCTTGCATCGACGCGCACCTTCTGTATAAAGCCGCATCCTTTCCGATTGACCATGAACCGGCGATGCCTCTCGTGGACGGGCCCGGAAAGGCGCGATGCCCGTCCTTTGAAGCCGCCCATTGCACAGCAAGGAAGCCTCATGCCGCTTTACGAGCATGTCTTCATCTCGCGTCAGGATCTGTCCAACGCGCAGGCCGAAGGTCTTATCGAACATTTCTCCACCGTCCTCGCGGACAACGGCGGCAAGGTCGTTGAACACGAGTATTGGGGCGTGAAGACCATGGCCTACAAGATCAACAAGAACCGCAAGGGCCATTTCGCGCTGCTGAAGTCGGACGCCCCGGCCAATGCCGTGCAGGAGATGGAACGCCTGATGCGCCTGCATGACGATGTCATGCGCGTGCTGACCATCAAGGTCGACAAGCACGCCGAGGGCCCCTCGGTCCAGATGCAGAAGCGCGACGAGCGTGACCGCGGCGACCGCGACGGCGATCGCGGAGACCGGGGCGAACGGGGCGGCTTCGACCGTCGCGAGCGTCGTTGATCACAGCCGGGAAAAGGACTTAGACCATGGCGAACAAACCGTTTTTCCGCCGCCGCAAGGTTTGCCCCTTCTCGGGCGACAATGCCCCGGCGATCGACTACAAGGACACCCGTCTGCTGCAACGCTACATCAGCGAGCGCGGCAAGATCGTGCCCTCGCGCATTACCGCCGTCTCGGCCAAGAAGCAGCGCGAACTGGCGACCGCCATCAAGCGCGCCCGCTTCCTCGCCCTGCTGCCCTATGCCGTGAAATAAGGAGCACGACAGATGCAAGTGATCCTTCTGGAACGCGTGGCCAAGCTTGGCCAGATGGGCGAAGTCGTCAACGTCAAGGACGGCTATGCCCGCAACTTCCTGCTGCCGCAGGGCAAGGCGCTGCGCGCCAACGAGACCAACATCAAGAGCTTCGAGGCCCGCAAGGCCCAGCTTGAGGCGGTGAACCTCGAAACCCGCAAGGAAGCCGAATCCGTGGGCGAAAAGCTTGACGGGCAAAGCTTCGTGGTGATCCGTTCGGCCTCCGAATCGGGCGCGCTCTACGGTTCGGTCTCGGGCCGCGACGTGGCCGAGGCGGCGACCGCCGCCGGTTTCACCGTGGCCCGCAGCCAGATCGTGCAGGAAAAGCCGATCAAGGATCTGGGCCTGCATGCGGTCTCGATCGTGCTGCACCCGGAGGTGACCGTCGAGGTCACCGTGAACGTGGCGCGTTCGGTGGAAGAGGCCGAGCTTCAGGCCTCGGGCAAGTCGATCCGCGAACTGGCCGCCGAGGCCGAGGCGGAAGCCGAATCCGAACTCGCGCAGGTTCTGAGCGAAGTCGGCGCCGCCGCCTCGGAAGAACTCTGACCGAACAGGGCCGACCCGGGCCACGCGCCCGGCCCGCCCCCGCAAAGACCCCGCCCGCCGCGCCCTCCGCGCGGCGGGCTTCTTACTGCGCCCGAGGGGCCGCTGAAAAACTCGTGCGGCGGCATCGGCTTTCGCGGAAAATCAGTAAATCTGGTCCGGGAGTGGGCGAAAATATGCGGCCTCCGCAGTGATTTTCGACACTGCAGGAAAAATTTCCGTCTCGAAGCCGCTCCAGGATACTTTTCCAGCAGCCTGCCAAGGGGCGATCCTCGCGCGCGCCGTCCCGTCCTTGTGGGCTGCATGGCATCGCACGGCCTCCTGTCACAACCGCCTGACGCCCCGCACCCGCGCAGACTGCCCTGCATCGCCTCAACCGAGTAGCTGCGCGTTGGACCCCTCGCATGGCTCGCTCTCCACACCGCCGCCGCGCCTCGCACCCTCGCCGGCTCGCTGCATCGCATCGACCGCGCGGGCCTCACGCTGCCGTCGTCTCGCATGGCTCCCTCACACGACAGCCTCACGCCAGCACTGCGCCGCTTGCGGGTTGTGCTGCATCGTATCAACCGTGCGGCTCGCACCGCGCCGCTTCGCACCACTTCCTCCGGCGCCCCGCCTCGTAGTGCGCCGCCTCGCAACTGGACCGTTCCCGCCCCCCACTCCGAACCTCGGCACCTTGCGCAACCCGCTTTCCTTAGCGCCCGTCGCAAGCCGTCCGTCAGGGGCGAAAGCCTTCCCCCCCTCGCGAGAGCCCACCCCGCAGTGCGGCGGCATGCCCCAAGGATCCGGCATCTGCCCGCAGAACAGGCGCGCTTCTCCGGCCCAAGGCCCGAAACGCCCCGAAAACGCCCGCATATGGCGAGGATCTGCCTTGTATCGGGCAGCGGCTGGCAGCAATCCGCCTACGATTTATTTCAATCTTTGCAATATTCCCGAGAGCGGGGCAAAGACGCTGCCGGACAGTGACAAAAACACCGCAGCATGGAACAGAACCGCATGACAAGCGGCAGCAGCCTCTTTCGCCTTTCGTCTTCCCGATCCTCAGCCTCCCTCAGGCCCCGCACCGGCCTGCGCCTCGCCGCCCTTCTGGGCGCGGCCTTGGCGCTTTCGGCCTGCGGCGCCTCGCTCGACCAGGCGACGAAATCCTCCAAGGGCTTCGACGCGGGCCAGAACGAAGAGCTGAAAGCCCTGGCGATCAGCGAGGCCCAGGCCCGCCGCGCGAGGGGCGAGCGGGTCTGGTGCGTGCCCTTCGCCCGCACCGCGAGCGGCGTCGAGATCCGCGGCAATGCCGGCACCTGGTGGGGGGCGGCCCGGGGCGTCTACGACCGCGGGCACCAGCCGCAGCCCGGCGCGGTCATGGCCTTCGCCTCGACCCGCAAGATGCCGATGGGCCATGTCGCCGTGGTCTCGCAGGTCCTGTCCGAGCGCGAGGTGCTGATCGACCATGCCAATTGGGACCGCAACCGGATCTCGTTGCAGATGTCGGTCGTCGATGTCTCGGAGCGCAACGACTGGTCCAAGGTGCGGGTGGAAAGCACGCCCGAGACCTATGGCAGTGTCTATCCGGTGAACGGCTTCATCTACCCCGAACCCGGCGACGCCGAACGCTCCGACGGCTGAGGGGCCCGTGGTCCGAGGGCCGGGAAACCGAGAACCGACGACGGACGGCGCGTCAGATCCTGCGCGGGCTGAGCGGCACAAAAAACTGACGACTCGAGGTAACCCAGAGAAGACGATACTTCGGATCCCGCGCGCGGTTGAAAGCCTCCGCGCGACTGTGGGTCGGAGCGGTCGCTTGAGCCCCAGGTGACTAGAGATCCTGGGGGGCCGAGAACGGAAGGCGCCTAGAGCCATGCTCACCGAGCCCTTTCCCCGCGCCGCCTCCCGTCCCGGCAAGCTCTGAGAACCTGCGGCTTGCGCAGGACATTTCCCGCTTCACCTCGCAGCCTGACACCGGAAACCCGGAGGTTGGCTCCGGTGGGCTGCGGCCTTTTCCCTGGGCCGGATTCTGGCATCGGCTGGAGGAGCTGTCGGGGCCCCGGAACCGGATCAGGCCCGGAAAACGCCGCTGCAATGCAATAGGCCGCCCCTGGGGGCGGCCTTTCGTCAATCTGCGGGTAAGACACGCGCGGGGGGCGAGGGATCCGCCCGGCCGCGCGGCGCAGGCATCAAAGCTCGTCCAGCGCCTCGACCGCCTTTTGCAGCTCGTCCTTGCCGACTTCCTTCTCGGACAGTTTGGCCAGGCCCAGGATATGGTCCACCACCTTGTCCTCGAAGATCGGCGCACGCAACTGCTGCTGCATCTGCGGGTTCTTCTGCACGAATTCGAAATAGGCGCGTTCCTGGCCCGGATACTGGCGGGCGGACTGGATCACCGCCTGGGTCATCTCGGCATCGGTCACGGTGACCTCGGCCTTGCGGCCGATCTCGGCCAGCAGGAGGCCAAGGCGCACCCGGCGCTCGGCCAGCGACTTGTGCTCTTCGGTGGCCTCGATCGAGCCATGGTTGTGGCCGTGCTCTTCGGGATGTTCCTCATGCCAGAGCTGATGGGCGATCTGGCCCGCCTCGGCCTCGACCAGTTTCGACGGCAGATCGAAGGAGACCAGCTTGTCGAGCTGGTCGAGCAGCCCGCGCTTGAGCACCGCGCGGGCGGCACCGGCATATTCGGCCTCAAGACGGCCCGAGACCTGGGTCTTCAGCGCGGCCAGATCCTCGGCGCCGAATTTCTTCGCCAGCTCGTCGTCGATCTCGGCGGGTTTCGGCGCCTTCACGGCATGGACCTTGCATTTGAACAGGGCTTCCTTGCCCGCGAGATGGGCGGCGCCGTAATTCTCGGGGAAACTGACCTTGACCTCGACCTCGTCACCGGCCTTGACGCCGACGAGCTGCTCCTCGAAGCCCGGGATGAACGAGCCCGAGCCCAGAACCAGCGGATATTCCTCGCCCTTGCCGCCCTCGAAAGCCTCGTCGCCGATGAAGCCCTCGAAGTCGATCACGACCTGGTCGCCGTCCTTGGCCTTGGTGCCCTTCTTGCGGTCCTCGAAGTTCTTGGCGTTCTCGGCCAGGTTCTTCAGCGCCTCGTCGAGCGAGGCCTCGTCGGCCTTCACCACCAGCTTTTCCAGCGTCACGCCGGACAGGTCGACCTCGGGGATATCGGGCAGCGCCTCATAGGCGACATCGACGACGAAATCGTCGCCTTCCTTCCAGGTCTCGCCGTCGCGGGCCTTCACCTCGGGCTGCAGCGCCGGACGGTCGCCGCTGGTCTCGAAATGGCCCTTCAGCGCGCTGTCGATGGCGTCCTGCACCGCATCGCCCAGGATGCGCTGGCCGAACTGCTTCTTCAGGATCGCGAGCGGCACCTTGCCCTTGCGGAAGCCCTTGATCTCGACCTCGGGCTGCGCCTCAAGCAGTTTCTCCTGCACCTTGGCGTCCAGTTCGGCGGCGGTCACCGTGATGGTATAGCCGCGCTTCAGGCCGTCGTTCAGGGTCTCGGTGACCGTCATTCGTTTCGTCCTTCCCAATCCTCAAATGGTGCGGGTGAAGGGACTTGAACCCCCACGCCGTAAGGCGCCGGAACCTAAATCCGGTGCGTCTGCCAATTCCGCCACACCCGCAACGCGTCGCATTCCAATGCAGCGGGGGCCGGCCCTTCGTTTCCCGAAGGTCCGGCCCCCGTCCGGCACGGAAATTCGGCGCCCTTCTAACAAAGGCGCAAACCGGATGCGAGCGGAAAATCTCGCCCCATTTTCGCCACAAACCACGCGGCTTTTTCCGCTTCTGCCCGCAAATGAGCCCGCCGCGGGCGCATTCCTGCCACAGTCGGGGGCAAGAAAGGTGTCACCAGCACGAACAGCGGCGCGATGGCGCCCGCCGGGCAAACCCCGGCTCGGCGCGCCAACAGAGAGGACAGACCCATGGGCGACATGACCCTTTCCTTCGGAACCCTCGAAGGCCTCGGCGCCGAAACCGGCCTCGACTCGCCGCGCGGGCTGACCGCCGGAACCACGGTCCTGACGCTGGACGGCGCGTTGCCGGTGCAGTTCCTCTCCCCCGGCGACCGGGTGGTGACCCGCAACGGCGCGCGCGAGCTGGTCGCGGTCGAGGTGGCGGTGCTGCGCGGGCAGGAGATGGTGCGGATCTCGGCCGCCTCGCTGGGCCATGACCGCCCCGAGGCCGACCTTTTCGTCGCGCCGGGCCAGAAGATCCTGGTCCGCGACTGGCGCGCCAAGGCGCTTTACGGCAAGCCTGCGGCGATGGTCGCGGCCGAGCGCCTGGCCGACGGCAGCTATATCCGCAAGGAAACCGTGGCCGAGGTGCGGCTCTTCACCCTGCGTTTCGCCCGGGACGAGGTGATCTATGCCGCCGGGCTGGAACTGTGCTGCGAGGCGGCGCCCGTTCACGCCTGAAACCCCGGCCGACCCGCGCCAGTCCCGACCGCAGCCGAGGGGCGTGTGCGCCCGCCCTCGCCTGACACAGGGTCGAGCCTGACACGTCCCCCGCTGGCCCCCTTCGGTCAAGCCGATCGCACCGAACACATCAGCGCAGGCCGCGCCGCAGTCGCCCATGCGCTCCCGCTTACAACCCAAGCCCGCGCAGCACCTTCGGCAGGGTCTCGGGCAGATCCTCGGCGATCAGCCCCGGACCGAAGGACCGCGCGCATTCCACATGCAGCCAGGCCCCGGTGCAGGCGGCATCGAACGGCGAGAACCCGCGCGCCAGCAGCCCGGCGATGAAACCCGCCAGCACATCCCCCGATCCGGCCGTGGCCAGCCAGGGCGCCGCGCGGTCATAGGCGGCGGCATTGATCCGGCAGGCGCCCTCCGGCGCCGCGATCACCGTATCCGCCCCCTTGAACAGCACCACGCAGCCCGCCCGCGCCGCCGCCGCGCGGCAGGCGTCCAGCTTCGAAAACGCCGGGCCCGTCGCGGCGGGCTCGGCCAGGCGCGCCGCCAGATCGGGGAAAAGCCGCGCGAATTCGCCGCCATGCGGCGTCAGCACGCAACCCCCGTGCAACGCCCCGAACAGCGCCGCGTCGCGCCCGATCAGCGTCAGCGCATCCGCATCCAGCACCAGCCGCCGCCCCGAGGCCAGCGCCACCCCCGCCAGCCCGGCCTCGCGCGCGCCGGTCCCCAGGCCCGGGCCAAGGCAAAGCGCGCCGATGCGCCGGTCCTCCAGCATCCGCGCCAACGCGGGCGCCCCGGCCACCGGCCGCAGCATCACCGCATCCAGCCGCGCCGCATGCTCGGCCAGCGCCCCGGGCCCGGAGGCCAGGGTCACCAGCCCCGCCCCGATCCGAAGCGCGCCGCGCGCAGCCATCCGCGCCGCGCCACCTTGCCCGGCGGGGCCGGAAACCACCACCGCATGGCCGTGGTCGAACTTGTGCCCCCGCCCCGATTTCGCCAGCCCGCCTGGCGGTCGCGAACCGCCCGCCGCCGCCCCCGGCGCAAGCCCAAGCCCGCCCGCGCTCACCAGCGCGGCATAGTCGCCCCCGGGCAGCGGCCCCAGCCCGATCTCCACCACCCGCAGGCGCCCGCACAGAAGCGGCCCCCGCCCCAGGAAATGACCCGGCCTCGGCCGATGGAAACTCACCGTCAGATCGGCCCCGCCCTCCTCTTCCTCCGCCGGAACCGGCTCCCCCAGCACCCGCCCGCTGTCGGCACAGAGACCCGAGGGCATGTCGACCGCAACGACCCTCGTCCCCGCTCGATCCAGGGCACGGGCCCCGGCCAGCCAGGCGCGGATCTCGCCCGAAACCGGCCGCGCAAGGCCGGTGCCGAACAGGGCATCCACCACCAGCGCCGCCCCCGACATCTCCTCCGGCCGCCGCCCCCGGGGATCGCGCACCGGGCCAAGCGCCCGCCAGAGGTCATGCATCGCCCGCGCATCCGGCGGCAGCCGCCCGGCCTCGCCGAACAGAAAGACCTCGACCGCCCATCCCGACCCGTGCAGAAGCCGCGCCACGACAAATCCATCGCCGCCGTTGTTGCCCGGCCCGCACAGGACCACCGCCCGCCTGCCTCCTTCATCTTGGCGCAAATATCCCGGGGGTGCGGGGGCGGCGCCCCCGCCCTGCCCTGCCTCCCCGGAGCGCACGCCGCCCCCGCTCGGCCCCCGCGCCCCGAACCCGGGCCACTCGGCCAGAATCGCCTCGACCACCCCCGCCCCGGCGCGCTCCATCAGTGCCCGCCCGCTCACCCCGCCGCCCTCGGTCGCGGCCCGTTCCAGCGCCCGCATCTGCGCCGATGTCAGCAGTTCGGTCATCTTTCCGCCCAATCCATCCGCAAATCGCCCAATATCGCGACCACATGCACAAAATTAATGCACATCGCGCAGATTTCCGCCGCCATATGTCGCATCCCGGTCCAGACCGATTGTGACCCGCTGCCGGAAATGGTCGATGGTCCACGACAGACAACGGGGGAGTCGGCCCAATGAAGAAGATCGAGGCGATCATCAAGCCCTTCAAGCTCGATGAGGTGAAGGAAGCCCTGCAGGAAGCGGGCATTCAAGGCCTCTCGGTGACGGAAGTGAAGGGCTTTGGCCGCCAGAAGGGCCATACCGAACTCTACCGCGGCGCCGAATATGTGGTCGATTTCCTTCCCAAGGTGAAGATCGAAGTGGTGCTGTCCGACGATATGGTCGAGACGGCGGTCGAGGCGATCATCGGCGCCGCGCGCACCGACAAGATCGGCGACGGCAAGATCTTCGTCTCTCCCGTCGAACAGGCGATCCGCATCCGCACCGGCGAGACCGGCGACGAAGCGGTCTGACCCCATCCCACAGCCGAACCCCGAGGCACCGGACCAGGAGGCCGGGTCCTCATCACTGACAACCCATAACGAAAGGCAGTAGCATGAGCGCGGTTGCAAAGGCTCTGAAACTGATCAAGGACGAAGAGGTCGAATATGTGGACGTGCGGTTCACCGACCCGAAGGGCAAGCTTCAGCATGTGACGCTGGTCGTCGATCTGGTCGACGAGGACTTCTTCGAGGAAGGCTTCATGTTCGACGGCTCCTCGATCGCCGGCTGGAAGTCGATCGACCAGTCCGACATGAAGCTGATCCCGGACGCGTCCTCGGCCTATATCGACCCGTTCTACGCCGAGAAGACCCTCTGCCTGCATTGCGACGTGGTCGAGCCCGACACCGGCGAGGCCTATGACCGCTGCCCGCGCCAGATCGCCAAGAAGGCCGAGGCCTATCTGAAATCCTCGGGCATCGGCGATGCGGCCTATTTCGGCCCGGAAGCCGAATTCTTCATCTTCGATGACGTGCGCTATTCGGTCACCCCGGCCAAGGTCGCCTATCAGATCGACGCCGATGCGGCGGCCTGGAACACCGACACCGAATACGAGGGCGGCAACCTCGCCCACCGCGCCGGCCACAAGGGCGGCTATTTCCCGGTCAACCCGGTCGACGAGGCGCAGGACCTGCGCGGCGAGATGCTGTCCACCATGAAGCGCATGGGCATCAAGGTCGACAAGCACCACCACGAGGTGGCGACCTGCCAGCACGAGCTGGGGATGATCTTCGGCGGCCTGGTCGAACAGGCCGACAACATCCAGAAATACAAATACGTGATCCACAACGTGGCCCACGCCTATGGCAAGACCGTGACCTTCATGCCCAAGCCCATGAAGGGCGACAACGGCTCGGGCATGCATGTCAACATGTCGATCTGGAAGGACGGCAAGCCCCTGTTCGCGGGCGACAAATATGCCGACCTCAGCCAGGAGGCGCTTTATTTCATCGGCGGCGTCCTGAAGCACGCCAAGGCGCTGAACGCGCTGACCAACCCCTCGACCAACAGCTACAAGCGCCTGATCCCGGGCTTCGAGGCCCCGGTGCTGCGCGCCTATTCGGCCCGCAACCGCTCGGGCTGCGTGCGGATCCCGTGGACCGAATCGCCCAAGGCCAAGCGTGTGGAAGCCCGCTTCCCCGACCCTTCGGCGAACCCCTATCTGGCCTTCGCCGCGCTGATGATGGCGGGCCTCGACGGCATCAAGAACAAGATCGACCCGGGCCCGGCCTCGGACAAGGATCTCTACGACCTGCCGCCCGAGGAACTGGCCGCGATCCCGACCGTCTGCGGCTCGCTGCGCGAGGCGCTGGAATCGCTCGAAGCCGACATGGACTTCCTGCTGGCGGGCGACGTGTTCACCAAGCCCCAGCTCGACGCCTATATCGCGCTGAAGTGGGAAGAGGTCTATGCCTATGAGCATACCCCCCACCCGGTCGAATATCAGCTCTACTATTCGGTCTGATCCGGCACGCGCCCGGACAGGGAAGACATCGACAAGGGGCGGCCCGCAAGGGCCGCCCCTTTACCGTGCCCCCTGTGGGGAGACCGCCGCGGCGGACCACTGTCGCCCCCACCGCGCGCCCTGGCGCGGTCGGCGGGAAATTCATATTGATCCCGCACGCGCGGCGGCGGTGTATCTCGCCGTGGCCGAGGCGCTGGCGCAGGCGTTGAGCCCCCCCGCGCGCGGGGGCGGTCGAGAGCCTCCCTCCTGCCTCCCTTCGAACAAGAAGATTTCGCGCCGTGACATCGCCCGAACCGCGCGCCTCGACAGGGCGCCCCGGCTTCCGGCGCCGCCCCCGGCTTCAGGCACCGACCCCGGACCCGACATGACCGCGGGCGCCGACAAAGGGCCACGGGTTCCGGCGCCCGGCGGCACATTCCGGCACGCGACGGAGGGTTGCGACAGCGGCAACGGATTGCGGCGCGGGCCATGGACCGCGACATGCGGCCCCGCGTCCGAGAGCACCCCCTCCGTTTTCCGCAGCCCCCCCCCCTTTCCCCCGCGCCCGCCCGGCCCTACCCTTGGGCGCCATGCAAGATGCCGTCCTTCAATCCAGCCTGCCCTTCCTGCCCTGGATGGACCCGCGCACCGCCCGGCTGCCCGGGATCCTGCCGGTGGAGCCTCGCGCCGACGGCCGCCCGGACTGGCTGCGGGTGGACGACGCCTTCGCGGGCCAGATGCGGTTGCGCGACCATCTGATCTCGACCCGGCCCGAGGCGGTCCACGCCCTGTCCGGACCCGCCCGCCCTGCCGCGCAAGAGCTTTACGCCCGCGTGCTGTCGGACCTGGCCGCGACCCCGGGCTACCGCATCGGCCGGGCCGAGGCGCTGCGGCCCGACGGCGTCGCGGTGGCGCTTGAGGCCGAGGCCCCGCTCCTGACGCTGGGGCGGCTGGTGCAGGAGGACCTCTGCCTGATGGAACAGGCCGAGCCGGGCGGGGAACATGCGCTCACCGGCGCGATCCTGTGCTTTCCGGCAAGCTGGACGCTGGCGCAGAAGATCGGCCGCCCGCTGGTCGCCATCCACAGGCCGGTCGCCCCCTATGACGAGGGGCTTGCCCGCCGCGTGCAACGGCTGTTCGACGCCATCCGCCCCGAACAGCCGCTGTGGCGGATGAACTGGCTGACCTACGACGACCCCGCCCTGCACCAGCCCCGGGCCGAGGGCGAAAGCCGCCCCGATCCGAGCCCCGACTCGAGTCCCGATATCCCGGGCCCGCATTCCGGGGCCGCGCCCAAGCGGATGTTCGTGCGCTGCGAGCGCCAGTGCCTCCTGCGCCTGCCCGCCAGCCGGGCCGTGGTCTTCTCGATCCACAGCTATGTCGTCCGGGCCGCGACCCTGCCGCCCGAGGCGCTGGCGCGGCTGATCGAGAGCAGGCATTGACCGCGCCGCGCTGCCTTGTCGTGCTGGCCCATCCGCTGCCGGACAGCCTTTGCGCCCGGCTGGCGGGCCATGCGCTGGAAGCGGCCCGCCGCGCGGGCTATGACGCAACTCTGCGCGACCTTCACGCCGAGGGCTTCGATCCGCGCATGACCGCTGCCGAACGGCGGGGCTACGGCGGGGCGCAGGCCGGATCCGATGTCCGAAGCGAGGCCCGAAGCAAGGCCGGAGCGGGCACGCAGCCCGGAACCCCGGCACCGGCCGCCACGGGGAACAAGGCGGCGACGGATGCGCAGGCCATGGCCCGGACCGGGACGGAGACGGAGACCGGGACGGAGACCGGGACACAGATCACAGCCGCGCCCGGGATCGCCCCGCTGCGGCAAGAGCTTGCCGCCGCCGACCTGCTGGTGCTGGTCTTCCCGACCTGGTGGGCGGGGTTTCCCGCGCTGCTCAAGGGCTGGTTCGACCGGATCTGGGCGCCCGGAACCGCCTTTCACCATGGGCCGGGGCCGGGCGGCATGGTGGCCGGTCTGACCCGGCTCTCCACCTTGATCGCGATCACGCCCCTGGGCATGCCGGGATGGATCGACCGGCTGGTGCTGTGGCGCCCGCAGCGCCGCGCCCTGCGGCTGGGGATCCTGCGCGCCACCGCGCCGCGCGCGCGCCTGCGCTGGCTGACGCTGCACGAGGCGCAGACCCTCGCGCCGACGCGGCTTTCCCGGTTCGAGCGCCGGATCACCGCCGAGATCGCCCGCGCCCGCAGCCGGTCAGCGCCCGGAACCGGCGACTGAACCCTGCCCCCGGCCCCCCTCGCACAGGGCCTCGCACAGAGCCCCTGAACGCCGTTCCTCTCCACCCGTCAGGTGGAACCGCGCGCGGCCGACCTCGCGCCGCCCACCTCGCGCCGCCCACCTCGCGCAACCACGCCCTCGCGCCTTGAACCTTGGCCGGGCAAGGCTTATGCGGTCCCCAACCCGTCCGCCAGTCAGAGGTCCGCGATGATCCCGCGCTATTCCCGCCCCGAAATGGTCGCCATCTGGTCGCCCGAGACGAAATTCCGCATCTGGTATGAGATCGAGGCCCATGCCTGCGACGCGCAGGCCGCGCTCGGCGTCATCCCGAAGGCCAATGCCGAGGCCGTCTGGCGCGCCCGCGACGTCACCTTCGACGTCGCCCGCATCGACGAGATCGAGGCGGTGACCAAACATGACGTGATCGCCTTCCTGACCCATCTCGCCGAACATGTCGGCGCCGAGGACGCGCGCTTCGTCCATCAGGGCATGACCTCGTCCGACGTGCTCGACACCACGCTGAACATCCAGCTCGTGCGCGCCTCGGACATCCTGATCGGCGGCGTGGAGCGGGTGCTGGCCGCGCTCAAGGCCCGCGCCCATGAGCACAAGGACACCGTCCGCATCGGCCGCAGCCACGGCATCCATGCCGAGCCCACCACCATGGGCCTGACCTTCGCGCGTTTCTACGCCGAGATGGACCGCAACCTCGCGCGCCTGCGCGCCGCGCGCGAAGAGATCCGCACCGGGGCGATTTCCGGCGCGGTCGGCACCTTCGCCAATATCGACCCCAGCGTCGAGGCCTATGTCTGCGAGAAGCTGGGCCTGGTGCCCGAGACGATCTCGACCCAAGTCATCCCGCGCGACCGCCATGCGATGTTCTTCGCCACGCTTGGCGTGATCGCCTCGTCGATCGAGAATATCGCCATCGAGATCCGCCACATGCAGCGCACCGAAGTGCTTGAGGCCGAGGAATATTTCTCGCCCGGGCAGAAGGGCTCCTCGGCGATGCCGCATAAAAGGAACCCGGTGCTGACCGAAAATCTCACCGGGCTCGCCCGGCTGGTGCGGATGGCGGTCACCCCCGCGCTGGAGAATGTGGCGCTTTGGCACGAGCGCGACATCTCGCATTCCAGCGTGGAGCGCGCCATCGGCCCCGACACCACGATCACGCTGGATTTCGCGCTGAACCGGCTTGCGGGCGTGATCGAGAAACTGGTGGTCTACCCCGAGAACATGCTCAGGAACATGAACAAGTTCCGCGGCCTCGTGATGTCGCAGCGGGTGCTTCTGGCGCTGACCCAGGCGGGCGTGTCGCGCGAGGACGCCTATCGGCTGGTCCAGCGCAACGCGATGAAGGTCTGGGAGCAGGGCGCCGATTTCAAGACCGAACTCCTCAACGACCCCGAGGTGAGCGCGGCGCTCTCGCCCGCCGGGATCGAGGAGAAGTTCGACCTCGGCTATCACACCAAGCATGTCGAGACGATTTTCGCCCGCGTTTTCGGCACGGCGGGCTGAAAACGGCGGGGCCGCGCGGTTTTCCCGCCGGATTTGGCGCGACTCGTGTCAGGATGGGCCATGGCGCAGGACGCCATGGCCTTTTTCTTTCGCGACATCTCCCGGGCACCGACCCGGCACCGACAGGAGAACGAAGATGAAGATCCGCACCGCCCTTTTCGCCGTCGCCCTCACCCTGGCCCCCGGGATCGCCGCCGCCTGGGACTGCGGCTCGAAAGCCCTCGAGACGGCGGCGCTGACCTGCGCCGAGGGCTCCAGCTATGACGATGCGCGGGGGATCTGCGTCCTGGCGCCGACGAGCTGACCGACGGGTTCGGAGGAAAAACCTGCGGGCGGAAAGCCTCTGTTAACCCGGGGCTGCGAGACTGCGCCAAGACGACCGCAGCCCGACCGCAGAAGAGGTTCCCATGGCCCCCGACCCGCAGGCGCTCAGCCGACAGGCGCCCCAGGCGCTCGCCCGCATCACGCCCCAGCCCGCTTCCGCCCTTGCGCCGGGGTCCGGCGGATCCGCCGTGCCGCTGACCGGGCGGCAGAAGGCGGCAGTGATCGTGCGCTATCTGATCTCGGGCGGCGGCTCACTGCGCCTGACCGGGCTGCCGGACCAGATGCAGGCCGCCCTGGCCGAGCAGATGGGACGGATGCGGCTGGTCGACCGCGAGACGCTCGACAGCGTGGTGGCGGAATTCGAATCCGAGCTGGAATCGGTCGGCCTGACCTTCCCCGGCGGGCTTGAGGGCACGCTGAGCGCGATGGACGGCCATCTGTCGCCCACGGCGGTCAGCCGGTTGCGCCGGATGGCGAACATGGCGGGCCGAAGCGACCCGTGGGAGCGGCTGGTGGCGCTGCCCCCGGCGCAGATTCTCAAGGTGATCGAAGCCGAATCGGCCGAGGTCGCCGCCGTGGTGATGTCGAAACTGCCGGTGGCGGCGGCGGCCGAAATCCTCGGCCAATTGCCGGGCGAGCGGGCGCGGCGCATCGCCTTCGCAGTGTCGCAGACCGGCAATGTCGACCCCGAGACGGTGCGTCGGATCGGCGCCGCGATCCTGTCACAGATCGACAGCCAGCCGCCGCGCGCCTTCGAGCGCGGCCCGGTGGAGCGGGTGGGCGCCATCCTCAACGTGGCGCAATCCGCCACCCGGGAAGAGGTTCTCGCCGGGCTGGAACAGGAGGACACCGGCTTTGCCGCCGAGGTGCGGCGCGCCATCTTCACCTATGCCCATATCCCGCAGCGCATCCAGCCCCGCGACGTGCCCAAGGTGGTGCGGCTGGTCGATCAGCCGACGCTGGTCAATGCCATGGCCTTCAGCTTCGGGCGCGCGGCCGAAGAGGCGGCGACGGAATTCCTCCTCGGCTCGATGTCGCAGCGCATGGCGCAACTGATCCGCGAAGAAATCGCCGAACGCGGCCCGGTGCGCGAAAAGGACGCCGAAGCCGCGATGGCCGCCGTCATCTCGGCCATCCGCCAGTTGCAGGGCGCCGGGGAACTGGAATTCGTCGACCCCGCCGAGGACTGACGCCGCGCGCATGGCGCGTCTCGGGCGGCATGGAGAGCGGCATGGAGAGGGGCATTGGCGCGCGTCGGGGCGCTCGCGCGGGGGGCGCATCGGGGGACTCGCTAGAACGCGGAGCAGATATGGGCCGAGGGTGTGTGAAAACGCCAATTTCCGAAATCAGCCGAGAACAGTTTCCTTACGGGGCCGGACTTAACCGGAAACACCAGAACGAATTCTTGCATTAGCGCCTGCGATAGAACGCCTCACCGGGCCCAGCCATGCTCGACCGAGTGTTCACACACACTCGGCCGCAGGTATCGCTATACGGGCTGCCGAAGCACCTGGGGCCAAGGTGCTGGCGCCCCAGGCGCGCGCAACTGAGCGGCGGGCGACCAAAGCCCGGGCGGGCGGGGCAAGGGTGGTCGGGGCATGGGTGGTCGGGGCGCGCATCCGCCGCCCGAGGCAGGCCACCAACGCCCGACCAGCGCCGCGCGCCCCGGGGCCAAAAGCATGGATTGGATTACACTTCAAACCCGGCCAAACGCCGCACGAAGCACGAAGCACGAAGCACGAAGCACGAAGATCCCGAGCCTTGCCTCCGACCCGGCGCAAGCCTATGGCTCGGCCATCATGCGCAACGCCTCGCCCTTCATCGGTGACACGACCGCCGAGTCCATCGCGGCGGCGGCCAGATCGGACTTGGCCAGGCCGGACTTGGCCAGATCCGATTTGGCCAGATCGGGACCCGCCAGAGGCGCATTGACCGGATCGGGATTGGCCGCGTCAGGATTGAACGGCCGGAAGCCCAATCGAGCACCTGCGCATCGGTCACCGGCAGACCGGGATGTCGCGCGCCCTGGGGCGCAAGGAAACAGGTCGCGCGATCAGGACCCGCACCGGCGATGCCCCCAGGGTTTGGCTGTCCGGTTTGCGGGGTTTCGTATGCCTCTGGCCCGCGCTTTTGGCCCCCGCTTTCCCCCACCATCCGCGCGCCCCGGTCGCCTGTGCCCCGGCCGCCCGCGCCTCAAGCCCCTGCCGGGAGGCTGCGCATCCCGGAGCAGACGGCCCTCGAGATCCCGGGCATGATCCCTCTTCCCCCGTGCAGCAGAACATGAGGCCCAGAACGTGACGCGACAGGATTTGACCGCCGGGCACAAGCCGCCCTGCCCGCCATCGGGCGCAGGCTCTGCCAACCCGGGCGCCGCCCAAGGCAATGCCGAAAGCAAGGCCCAGGGCCATGCCCGCGGCACCGCCCGGAACATCCCCAGGAACGTCCCCCAGAACGCCGCGCAGAACACCGCCAAGGGCATCGTCCTCATGCTGATCGCCATCCTGATCTTCACGTTGATGGATGCGACGGCGAAGACGCTGGTGCGGGACTACCCGCCGCCGCAGGTGGTCTTCGCCCGATTCCTGGGCCAGGTCCTGCTGGCGGGCCTGATCCTCAACCGCCGCGCGCCGGGGCTGATGCGCACGGCGCGGCCGGGCCAGCATGTGCTGCGCAGCCTGTTCCAGGTCGGCGCGATCGGTTTTTTCTTCCTCTCGCTCCAGCATATCGGCCTGGCCGAGGCCACCGCCATATCGGACCTCAGCCCGGTGCTGATCACGCTGGGGGCGGCGCTGTTTTTGGGCGAGCGGCTGGGGCCGCGCCGCATCTTCGGCATCCTCGCCGCGCTGGCCGGGGCGCTGATCATCATCCGCCCGGGGGCCGAGGCCTTCTCGGCCTGGGCGCTGCTGCCCCTGATGGGGGCGATGTGCTACACCGGCAACGCGCTGATGACCCGCAGCCTTGGCCTGCGCGAGCCGGTCTGGACCGCGATGCTCTGGGGCGGCGCCGTCGGCACGCTGGTCACCGGGCTGGCCATGCCGTTCCTGTGGGTGCCGGTCGCGCTGGCGGACCTGTGGCTTTTCGCGCTGATCGGGCTGTTCGGCACGATGGCGCAGCTTTTCCTGATCCGCAGCTTCTCCATGGCCGAAGCTTCGAGCGTGGCACCCTTCACCTATGTCGGCATCGTCTTCGCCACGCTCTGGGGCGTGGTGTTCTACGACGAATGGCCCGACCTGTGGACGGTGGCGGGCGCGCTTGTGATCGTGGCGGCCGGGCTTTATGTCTGGCATCGGGAGACCCGGGCGAAGGCGGGCTGAGCCCGCGCGGCCCGGAAGCCACCCCGGAAGCCACCACGAGAACCGGCGAGAGAGATGAGCGAAGACACCCCCCCGCCCTTCAACCTGCGCCACCGGCTGCAGGACCTGCTGTTCCGGGGCATGATCGGGGGGCTCTTGTGCCTGCCCTACCGGATCCGGGTGCCGCTGTGCGGCTGGGTCGTCTCGCGCGTCATAGCGCCGCTGGCGGGCTATCGACGCCGCATCCGCGACAATCTGGCGATGATCCTGCCCGATCTGCCGCAAGACGAGGTGCGCCGCATCACCCGCGCCGTGCCCGACAATGTCGGCCGCACCCTGATCGAGATCTATTCCGGCCCGGAGTTCATCGCCCGCGCCGCCAGCCTGCCCCTGCAAGGCGAGGGCGTGGCCGCCCTGGCCGAGGCCCATGCCGCAAAGCGCCCGGTGATCCTGGTCACCGCGCATTTCGGCAATTACGACGCCAGCCGCGCGGCGCTGATCGCGCGCGGCTACCCGGTCGGCGCGCTTTACATGGAAATGGCCAACAAATCCTTCAACGCCCATTACGTCCAGGCGATCTCGCGGATCGGCACGCCGCTGTTTCCGCGCGGGCGCAAGGGGCTTGCGGATATGGTGCGCTTTCTGCGCGGCGGCGGCATGCTGGGGCTGCTGGTCGATCAGCACATGCGCTCGGGCGCGCTTCTGGGCTTTTTCGGCCATGAGGCGCTGACCGCGCTTTCGGCCGCCGAGATGGCGCTGAAATACGACGCGCTGGTGGTGCCGACCTATGCGGTGCGCCAGCCCGACGGGCTGTCCTTCGAGGTGATCGTCGAGGCGCCGATCCCGCATGGCGATCCGGCGACGATGACCCAGGCGCTGAACGACAGCCTGGAGGCGCTGGTGCGCCGCCATCTGGACCAGTGGTTCTGGATCCACAAACGCTGGAAGGGTGGCGGCGGGCCGATCGCGGCGGCCGGATCCGGGGCGCGCCGGGAAGAGGCAGGCCCGGGCGAGGCGGCCCCGAGGAAGGCGACGATGGACGCGGAGCGTGACAAATCGCCCGAGGTCCCGGGCGCACCCTGAGCCCTGCCGCCTGTCGCAGGGCCGTCCACCTCAGGAGCCCACGTCACACCGGCCCATCTCGCAAGCGCCGCGCCAGCCCGGCAATCGGGCGCTTCTCAGCCTGCCGGATCCAACAGTCCGCTGAAAGAGTATCTTGGGGCGACCTCGGGACGGAAATTTTTCCCGCATCGTCAATCATCCCTGCGGAAGCCGCCTATCTTGGCCCGCTATCGGACCAATTTGATGATCTTCCGCGCAAGCCGACGCCGCTGCATGACTTTTTCAGCAGCCCGCTAGAGGACGACCCCGGCTTGCGGCCAAGCGCCTGCCGCCGGAGCGGCAATGGGCAGCCGACAAGCAGGGGAGTGACGAAGAAGCCTGCGGCAAATGCAGGCCCCGCAGACAGGGAAACGGCGAACGCGGGCGACAGACAGCAAACCTTCCGGCAAGGCCTCGGCAAAGGCCCGGGCGCCGCCAAAGGCCCGGCACTTCCCGCGCGGGGGCGCCTCAATCGGCGCGGGCGGCGGCCAGGATCTCGCCCGGGCCCGGGGCCTGCACGATCACCACGGCGGGCGCGTCACCCGCAAGCGCGACCTCAAGCTCCAGCGGCGCACGGCCCGGCCAGTCGCCCAGATTGTCCCAACTGGTCACCACATTGCGATAGGTCACTGTCTTTCCGGCATTCTCGCCACGCTCGATGGTGACGGTCTGCTCGGGCAGATAGCGCACCACCTGCACCCGCACCGGCTGATCCAGCGGCGGATCGGCATCGGCATGGATCACCAGCCCGCCCCCGCGCCGCGTCACCCGCAGGCTGACCGCCGAGGGGCGGGCCAGCCGATGGGCGATATGGGCAAGCGTCTCGTCGGCGGAAAAGCCTTCGACCCGGTCCAGCCCCTCGACGATGAATTGCGGGGTATAGATGGTCTTGCTGCCGATGGCGCGGGCATAGGCCTTCTGGCGCTCGGTAAAGCGGGGATCGGCGAAACTGTCCTTCCAGCCGATGTAATCCCAATAGTCGACATGCAAGGACAACGGGATCACCCGGGGATCCTCGGCCAGCCGGGCGAAGAAGGCATCCGCCGGCGGGCAGGAGACGCAGCCCTGCGAGGTGAACAGCTCGACCACGACCACGGGTTCCGCCCGCAGCGCCCCGGCGGCGCAAAGCACGATCCCGCAGAAGGCCCCACAGACGGCGCTGACCAGATGTCGCATCTTCGCTTTCCCGGTTTGCGTCCTGACCCCTCGCTTATAGGAAACCGACCCCCACCCTGCCAATCAAGGTTTTGCGAGGGAGGACGAACCATTCTATCCTGTCGGCGAAGCGCGGGGGAATCGCCGCAAGGGATGCGCCGCCCACGCATCCTGTCGGAGATGTGATCTGGACTTTTGGCATACCATTGTATACATAAACTCCGACTCTCCCGGAGGCCGCCTGACAGGTCCCCGGACGTAGCCATCACGATGCCACGATCCGAGCGCAAGGAGCCATAGCCATGACCGTCACCGTCGGACATGACAGCCAGAAGACCCGCAAGACCCTGACCATCGGCGGCAAGACCGTCGGCTATTACTCGATCCCGGCGGCCGAGGCGGCGGGGCTTGGCGAATTCTCGCGCCTGCCCGCCTCGTTGAAGGTGGTGCTTGAGAACATGCTGCGGTTCGAGGACGGCAAGACCGTCACCGTGGACGACATCCGCGCCTTTTCCGAATGGGGCAGGCAGGGCGGCAAGAACCCGATCGAGATCGCCTATCGCCCCGCCCGCGTCCTGATGCAGGATTTCACCGGCGTCCCCGCCGTGGTCGACCTTGCCGCGATGCGCGACGGCATCAAGGGGCTGGGGGGCGACGCGCAGAAGATCAACCCGCTGAACCCGGTCGACCTTGTGATCGACCATTCGGTGATGATCGACGAATTCGGCAATCCCCGCGCCTTCCAGATGAATGTCAATCTGGAATATGAGCGCAACATGGAACGCTACACCTTCCTCAAATGGGGGCAGGAGGCGTTCGACAATTTCCGCGTCGTGCCGCCGGGCACCGGGATCTGCCACCAGGTCAACCTCGAATATCTCTCGCAGACCATCTGGACCGACACAGACCAGTCGGGCGCGCTGGTGGCCTATCCCGACACGCTGGTCGGCACCGACAGCCACACCACCATGGTCAACGGCCTGGCCGTCCTGGGCTGGGGCGTCGGCGGGATCGAGGCCGAGGCCGCGATGCTGGGCCAGCCGGTCTCGATGCTGATCCCCGAGGTCGTGGGCTTCAAGCTGACCGGCAGGATGGTCGAGGGCACGACGGCGACCGACCTGGTGCTGAAGGTGGTGGCCATGCTCAGGAAGCATGGCGTGGTGAACAAATTCGTCGAATTCTACGGCGAGGGGCTGGACAACCTGCCGCTGGCCGACCGCGCCACCATCGCCAACATGGCCCCCGAATACGGCGCGACCTGCGGCTTCTTCCCCATCGACAACGAGACGCTGCGCTACCTGCGCAACACCGGCCGCGACGAGGACCGCATCGCCTTGGTCGAGGCCTATGCCAAGGAGAACGGCTTCTGGCGCGGCCCGGATTACGATCCGATCTATACCAGCACGCTGGAGCTGGACATGGGCGGCATCGTGCCCGCGATCTCGGGGCCGAAGCGTCCGCAGGATTATCTGCCCCTGACCGAAAGCGCGCGCAGCTTCTACAAGGTGGTGGCGGATTATCGCGGCATCGACGTCTCGCCCGATGCGCTCGACATGGGGGACGAGGGCGGCGCCGTCACCGCGCCGCCGAAGGACGTGCGCAAGGTGGTGCCGGTCGAGGGCAAGGACTACACCCTCACCGACGGATCGGTGGTGATCGCGGCGATCACCTCGTGCACCAACACCTCGAACCCCTATGTGATGATCGGCGCGGGCCTGGTCGCAAGGAAGGCGCGCGCCCTTGGCCTGACGCGCAAGCCCTGGGTGAAGACCTCGCTCGCCCCCGGCAGCCAGGTGGTGGGCGAATATCTGGCCGCCGCGGGCCTGCAAGAGGATCTGGACGCCATCGGCTTCAACCTGGTGGGCTATGGCTGCACCACCTGCATCGGCAATTCGGGCCCGCTGGGTGATCCGGCGATCTCGAAGGCGATCAACGACAACGACCTGGTGGCGACCGCCGTGCTTTCGGGCAACCGCAATTTCGAGGGGCGGATCTCGCCGGACGTGCGGGCGAACTTCCTCGCCTCGCCGCCGCTGGTGGTGGCCTATGCCATCGCGGGCGATCTGAACATCAACCTGACCCGCGATCCGCTGGCCCGCACCCCCGAGGGCAAGGAGGTGTTCCTCAAGGACATCTGGCCGTCGAGCAAGGAAATCGCCGAGATCGTCGACAGCGTGGTGACGCGCGAGGTCTTCCTTGCGAAATATGCCGATGTCTTCAAGGGCGACGAGAAATGGCAGGCGGTCGAGGTCACCGGCGAAGAAACCTACGACTGGCCGCCATCGTCGACCTATATCCAGAACCCGCCCTATTTCCAGGGCATGGGCCGCGACAAGGGCGTGATCACCGACATCCAGGGCGCGCGGGTGCTGGCGATCCTGGGCGACATGATCACCACCGACCACATCAGCCCGGCCGGATCCTTCAAGCCCACCACCCCGGCCGGCCGCTACCTGACCGAGCGGCAGGTGGCGCCGCGCGACTTCAACTCCTACGGCTCGCGCCGCGGCAACCATGAGATCATGATGCGCGGCACCTTCGCCAATATCCGCATCAAGAACGAGATGCTCGACGGCGTCGAGGGCGGCTATACGGTCGGGCCGGACGGGGCGCAGACCTCGATCTTCGACGCCTCGATGGAATGGCAGGCGCAGGGCGTGCCGCTGGTGATCTTCGGCGGCATCGAATACGGCGCGGGCTCGTCGCGGGACTGGGCGGCGAAGGGGACGGCGCTTCTTGGCGTCAAGGCGGTGATCGCGGAAAGCTTCGAGCGGATCCACCGCTCGAACCTGGTGGGCATGGGGGTGATCCCCTTCGAATTCACCGGCGGCGACAATCGCAAGACCCTTGGCCTGAAGGGCGACGAGGTGGTCTCGATCGCGGGCCTTGCCGGGGATCTGAAGCCGCTGTCGCTGGTGCCCTGCACCATCACCTACGCCGACGGCACCGAGAAGACCATCCAGATCAAGTGCCGCATCGATACCGCCATCGAGATCGAATATGTCGAGAACGGCGGCGTGCTGCATTACGTTCTGCGCAATCTGGCGAAATCCTGAGGCCCGGCCACGGCGCCCAGCCGAAAGGCCCCGAAGCCCCCCGCGCTTCGGGGCCTTTTCCATGCCCTGCCCCGGCCGCCGCGCGGCCCGGGGTGTCACACCGGCGCGACAGGCGTTTCATTTGACCGCCCCGCCCCTGTGGGCCTAGCCTTGACCGGGCGGGCCTGTTTTTCGCCCCGATTTTTCGCCCCGCCGGATGATCCAGGGAAACCACAGTGAACAGATGGACCCTTGCGCTTGCGGCCCTGCCGACCGCCGGGGCGGTGCAGGCACAGCGACTCGACGTGGATTTCCGGGTGCTCCGGCCCCCCCAACGGCGCCGCCGGTTGCGCTAGCCTGGTCGCCGGGCTCGACCCCGATGGCGAGGGCTTTCTGGTCGTGCGCAGCGGGCCGGGCACGGGCTATCGCAAGCTTGACGAGTTGCACAACGGCGATTCGGTCCGCATCTGCCATCGCAGCGGCAACCGGATCGGCGTGACCTGTCGCAGCCAGGGGGCCGAGCGCAAAGGCTGGGTCCATGGCCGCTGGCTGCGGGATGGGGCGGGCTGAGCCTTGCGCTGGCCGCAGGGCGCCGACTGACCGAAGCGCCCTTTTTGATCAGGGCGCGCCCTCGCCCGCCAGCGCCGCCTCCAGCGCGGGCACGAAGCGGCGCTCATAATCGGTGCCGATCAGCGGGCCGATGAAGCGGAAAAGGATCGTGCCGTCGCCCGCGACGATGAAGGTCTCGGGCGGGTTGGTCACGCCCCATTCCACCCGGTTGCGCCCGCGCGGATCGGTGGCGATGGCGAAGAACGGATTGCCTGCCTCGGCCAGATAGTTCAGCGCATCCTCCTCGCGGTCCATCATGTTGATGCCCACGACGCGGATCCCCTCGTCGTTCATGCGCAAAAGCACCGGATGCTCGGCCCGGCAGGGCGGGCACCACGAGGCCCAGAAATTGACCACCGTCACCTCTCCCGTCCGCAGGTCGGCGGGAACGAGTTGGGCATGGCCCGGCAGCGTGGTCTCGGGCGGCGCGGGCGCCGTGCGGCCCAGAAAGGCGCTTGGCAATTCGCCCGGCGCCTCGCGCTGCATGCCCAGCCAGAACATCCCCGCCAGCCCCAGGAAGATCGCGGGCGGCAGCGCCATCAGCCAGCGGTTAGCCATCGCCGCGCCCCATCCGCGCCTCGACCTCGGCCAGCGCGCGGCGCACCTTGGCGCCATGCCACAAGGTCACCGCCACCAAAAGCCCCATCAGCGCGAAAGTCGCACCGTAAGAAGCCAGAACCGCAAAGGCGTAGCGGCCAAGATCGGGCATCATGCCAGTTTCTCCCGTGCCATCAGCGCCGCCAGCCTGCGCGCGCGGATCTCGGTCCGGGTGCGCAGAAGGACGAGCGTCACGAACAAAAGCACCACGCCGAGGATGCAGACCACCAGCGGCTGGTAATAGGCAGCGTCGAGCGGATCGCGCTCGCCCACCTTGAGGATGGTCGAATCCTGATGCAGCCCCTGGTTCCAGAACTTGACCGCATAGCGCGAGAGCCCGGCGAAGACCGAGCCCACCACGCACAGGACCGAGGTCAGATCCGCCGCCGTATCGGGGTTCTCGATCGCGGGCCAGAGCGCGATATAGCCCAGATAGAACAGCGCAAGGATCAGGAACGAGGTCAGCCTGGGGTCCCAGGCCCACCAGGTGCCCCACATCGGCTGGCCCCAGAAGGCCCCGGTCACCAGCGCGATGGCGGTGAAACACAGGCCCACCGGCGCCGCCGCCTTGGCCGCCAGCGCCGAGACATGGTGGCGCCGCACGATCCAGATCAGCGAGGCGACCAGCATCATCGCCCAGGCGTTGATCGCCATCATCGCGGTGGGGACATGGATGAACAGGATCTTCACCGTCGCGCCCTGCTTGTAATCGTCGGGCGTGAAGAAAAAGCCCCAGACCAGGCCCAGGGTCAGGCTGGCCACGGTCAGGCCGACCAGCCAGGGCAGCACCGCGCCCGAGGTCTGCATGAATTTCTTCGGATTGGCATATTCCCAGATCGACATGGCGTTTCGCTACTTTCGGTCCTGCTGTTCGGGGCCTTCGCTGTGGCTGTTGTCCGGCCTTATACTAACATATTCACATCTGGCGCAGATTGATGCGGATTGCCGCAGCCGAGGCGAAGGGCAAAAGCCCCGCCGCCCCCGCGGTGATCGCCGCCATCAGCGCCATCGGCACCGTCACCGCCTGCCCCTCCATGCCGCGCCGCACCACCTCGGCGCCGAAGATCAGCGTGGGCACGTAAAGCGGCAGCACCAGAAGCGACAGCAAAAGCCCGCCGCGCTTCACCCCCACCACCAGCGCCGCGCCAAAGGCCCCGATCATCGAAAGCGCGGGCGTGCCAAGGATCAGCGACACCACCAGCCACAGATAGCCCGGCCCCGGCAGATTGAGAAGCACCCCGAGCGCGGGCGCCACCACCGCCAGCGGAAATCCCGTCACCAGCCAATGCGCCAGCGCCTTGACCGCCACCGCCCCCTCCAGCGGCAGCGGCGCGGTGGCCAGAAGGTCCAGGCTGCCATCCTCGAAATCCAGCGCGAACAGCCGGTCCAGGCTGAGAAGGCAGGCCAGAAGCGCCGCCACCCACAGGATCCCCGGCGCGATGCGCGCAAGTATGCCCCCTTCGGGCCCGACGCCAAGCGGCACCAGCACCGCCACCAGCAGGAAGAAGGCCAGCCCCAGCCCGAAACCGCCCCCGGCGCGCAAGGACAGCCGCAGGTCCCGGATCAAGAGCGCGATCATGCGAAAGCCTCGTCGAAGCCGCCGCCGAAGGCCGCCGAGACCGGCCGCGCGGCGCGGAAGGGGTCCAGCTCCAGCACCCCCGCCTCGGGCAGACCCAGGTCGATATGGGTGGCCATCACCGCCATGCCGCCGCCCGCGAGATGCGCGCGCACCACGCCGCCGAACAGCGCGACCGAAGCGGCGTCGAGCGAGACCGTCGGCTCGTCCAGCAGCCAGACCGGCCGCCCGGTGACCAGAAGCCGCGCCAGACCCAGCCGCCGCTTCTGCCCCGCCGACAGGTCCGCCGCGCGCCGGGTCGCCAGCGCCTCAAGGTTCATCGCCGAAAGCGCCGCCGTCACCTCGGGGCCCCCCAGCCCGTGGACGGCCGCCCAGAAGGCGAGGTTCTCGGTCACGCTCAGCACCGCCTTCAACCCGTCCGAATGGCTGGCATAGGCCAGGCTTTCGGGCGGGACCGAGATCGCGCCCGCCACGGCGGGCTGCAACCCGGCCAGGGTGCGCAGCAGCGTGGTCTTGCCCACCCCGTTCGGGCCGCGCAGGATCAGCGCATGGCCGGGGGCAAGGGTGAAGCCCAGCCCCTCCAGCACGACCATGCCGCCGCGCGCCACCGCAAGATCCGTGACCTTCAACTCCATGACGCCCGTCTAGCCAGCGCGCCGTCGAAAGGCAACGGACGCCGACGCCGCAGCCGCGCCGCGCGGTATCGGCCCCCGCATCGGGCACCCGCACAGGGACCGGGCATCATTCGCGGCACGGATCCCCACTACAGCACGGGCGCATCCAAAAGCGCGGCACCTTCAAGAGCACAGGATTCCCAGGCGCCCAGGATCTTCAGGAAAGCGGAATTTTCAGGAGAACGGGCATCTTCAAGACTGCCGCGACCCGGATCGCGACACCGATATCCTTCGCCCACATCCTTCACCGCACCGGCATCCCCCAGGACAGCCCCCCCCTCAGGACACCGGCAGCACCGCCAGCGCCACCCGCCGCCCCTCGCCGATCAAGAGGTTGTAGCTGCGGCAGGCGATGGGAGAGGCCATCGGCTCGATCCCGATCCCCTCGGCCTCAAGCGCGTTGCGGAAGGGGCGCGGCGGGTGGAAGATCGTGTCCCCCAGCCCCAGGATCAGCACGTCGATCCGCCCGCGCAATTCCAGCGGCGTCGCCCAGTCCTCCAGCCCGCCCCAGGGCCCCGCATCCCATGGCGTGATCAGCGACGGGCCGCGCAGCAGATGGCCGTGGATGCGGAAGAACCCGGGGCCGAAACCCTCGACCGGCATCGCCTCGGGCCAGGAGACCAGGATCTGCCGCATCAGGCGTCGATATTGGCGTATTCGTCGGGGGTCGCGGTCTTCTTCGGCTTGTCGCCCCGGTCGATGCCCAGATAAAGCACGATGTTCTTGGCCATGTAGAGCGTGGACCAGGTGCCCAGCACCACCCCCAGCACCATGGCGAAGACAAAGCCCCGGATCACGTCGCCGCCCCAGATCAGCAGCACGATCAGCACCAGAAGCGTCGAGGACGAGGTCATCACCGTGCGCGACAGCGTCTCGTTGGTGGTCAGGTTCATCATCTCGCGCAGCGGCATGGTCTTGTATTTGGCCAGATTCTCGCGCAGCCGGTCGAAGATGACGACGGTGTCGTTCACCGAATAGCCAAGGATGGTCAAAAGCGCCGCCACGATCGACAGATCGAATCGCAACTGGAAGAAGGAAAAGATCCCCACCGTGACGATCACGTCATGCACGCAGGCCGCGACCAGCCCGACCGCCATCTGCCATTCGAACCGCATCCAGATATAGACCAGGATCCCGGCCGAGCCCGCCACCACGGCCAGGATCGCCTTCCAGATCAGCTCGCCCGAGACCTTGGGCCCAACCGATTCGACCGAGGTGAAGATCACCGCCGGATCGACCGCCTTCAGCGCCGCCTCGATCTCGGTGATCAGCTCGGGCGTCGCCGCCTCCTCGCCCTCGCGCGCGCCGATGCGGACCTGGGTCACATGCTGGTCGGCGCGAAAGCCCGGGTCGTTGATCTCGGTGATCGAGACATCGCCCAGTTCAAGCCCGGCCAGCGCCTCGCGGTAGCTGCCGACATCGACGGCTTCGGTCGATTCGGTGCGGATCGTGGTGCCGCCCAGGAAATCCACGCCGAAGTTCAGCCCATAGACCGCCACCGACAGCAGCGATGCGACGATCATCGCCACCGATATGCTGAAGGTGACGATCTGGTAGCGGAAGAAATCGAAGCTGGTCTTTTCGGGAACAAGCTTGAGACGCCATGCCATTTGCGGATCTCCCCTCAGACCACGATCTGTTTCGGACGGGTGCGGTTGATGTAAAGCTCGACCACCAGCCGCGTCACATAGACGGCGGTGAACATCGAGGTGATGACCCCCAGGGTGAAGGTCACGGCAAAGCCGCGCACCGGGCCCGAGCCGATCCAGAACATGATGAACCCGGTCAGAAGCGCGGTGATATTGGCATCCATGATGGCCGAGAAGGCGCGCTCGAACCCGGCCTGACAGGCGCGGTGGGGTGCTGTGCCCTCGCGCAGCTCATCGCGGATCCGCTCGAAGATCAGCACGTTGGCGTCGATCGCCATGCCCATGGTCAGGACGATCCCCGCGATCCCCGGCAGTGTCAGCGTCGCCCCGATCGAGGACAGCAGCGCCACCAGGATGATCACGTTCAGCACCAGCGCCACATTGGCGAACCAGCCGAACATGCCGTAGGAGGCGACCATATAGACCAGCACCGCGATCATGCCGATGATGGCGGCGGTCTTGCCCGCCGCGATGCTGTCGGCGCCCAGTTCCGGGCCGATGGTGCGCTCTTCCAGAAACTCCATCCCGGCGGGCAGCGCGCCCGCGCGCAGCAGAACCGCAAGCTCGGTCGCCTCCTCGACGGTGAAGGTGCCGGTGATGATGCCCGATCCGCCAGGAATATGGCTCTGGATCTGCGGCGCCGAGATGATCTCGTTGTCCAGCACGATGGCGAAGAGCGATCCGATATTGGCCGCGGTGTAGTCGCCGAACTTGCGCGCCCCCGCGCCGTCGAAGCGGAACGAGACCGCGGGCCGCCCGTTCTGGTCGAACGAGGGCTGGCTGTCCACCAGTTGCTCGCCGGTGACGACCGGGGTTTCCTCAAGCACATAGTAAAGCCCGGGCTGGCCGCGCGCGGGCAAGAGCATGTTGCGCGCCCCGGGGCTCGCGCCCGCGTCGGTGGTGGTGCGCAGGACCGGGTGGAACGACAGTTTCGCCGTGGTGCCGATCAGGGATTTCAGCTCGGCCGCCGAGCCGATGCCCGGCACCTGGATCAGGATCCGGTCAGCGCCCTGGCGCAGGATCGTCGGCTCGCGCGTGCCGGCCTGATCGACGCGGTTGCGGATGATCTCAAGGCTTTGCTGCATGGTGCGGTTGTCGGTCGCGGTCTTTTCCGCATCGGTCAGCCGCACCACGACATCGGCGCCTTCCTTGGTGACCACGATGTCGTTCTGCCCCGCCCCGGTCAGGGTGACGACCGGCGTCGCCAGCCGCGCCACCGCCGCCACGGCGGCGTCGATCGCCTCGGGATTGGCGATGGTGATGCGCAGGGTATCCTCGGGCGAGGGCGCGCGGCGCACGGTGCCGACCTGGTCGCGCAGCTCGCGCAGGGCGTCGCGCGCCTCGGGCCAGAGCCCGTCCAGCCGCGCCTTGTAGACATCCGACACCTCGACCCGCGCCAGAAGATGGGCGCCGCCGCGCAGGTCGAGCCCCAGGGGCATCAGCGCCGAGGGCAGCCAGTCGGGCCAGAGCCCGCGCTCCCGCGCCAGCGCCTCGGCCTCGGCGGCGGGCAGCACCTCGCCCGCCCGCTCGGCGCGCGAAAGCTCGGCCACGGCGTCGTTGTGCCGCTCCACCTTGCCGTAGAATACATTCGGCGTGGCCGCCACAATGCCCCAAAGGCAGACAAGCGCGATCAGCACGGTTTTCCAGGTCGCGGTCGGCGTCATGGCGAAAAACTCCGTATCACCCGGGTCCTTGGGGCAAGCTGCGCCCCGGTCTTTGCTGCGGGCCGACGGCAGGCGCGGCCAGGGTTGCGCCATGCCCCCGGCGCGCCCGGATCAGGCGGGCGCAGGGTGCTTGCGCGGTGGGCAGGCCCCGCCAGCCGGTCTCAGGCGGCGGCCGCCTCGGTCTTGTTCAGGACCTGGGTGATGGTGTGGCGCACGACCTTGACCTTCACGCCCTCGGCGATCTCGACCTCGACCATGCCGTCTTCCTGCACCTTGGTCACCTTGGCGACGATGCCGCCCTGGGTCACCACCTGATCGCCCCGGCGCAGCGCGTCGACCATGGCGCGATGTTCCTTCATCTTCTTCTGCTGCGGACGGATCATCAGGAAATACATGATCGCGAAGATCATGATCATCGGGAACAGCAGCCCGAAGGTGGAACCTGCGGCGCCGGTGCCTGCGGCCTGCGCGAAGGCGGGGGTTGCGAACATCTTGCTCTCTCTCCTCGTCGGATCTTTCGTGGTCGGTCCCAGACCGGGGTCTCAGACCGGGCATCTTGCTTCGCCTCGGGCGAAACGGCGGGCGGGGCGCGCGCCCGACAGGCCACCCCCGCCCGGGCGCGCCCGGGTCCGGCGCTGATGTAGTGGGTTTTCGCCCCGGATGCCAGAGCCGCCTTGGGTCAAACCCGCGAGACCGGGACGCTTTCGCGCGAGACAAAGGCGCTTTCGCGCGGGCCCGGGGGTCGCCCAAGGCGCGGCGCCCTCCCCTTCCCCCCGAACCCGCCTTCTGCCATAAGCGCCCCGGGTCCGGCGCCGCGCCCCGGCACCCGAAAGGTCGAGAGGAAGGGTCCAGCCATGCACGACATCCGCACCATCCGCGAAAATCCCGCCGCTTTCGACGCGGCCCTCGCGCGCCGTGGCCTCTCGCCCCTCTCGCCCGGGCTGCTGGCGCTGGACGAGGGGCGCCGCGCGCGGATCCTCGCCGCCGAAACCGCCCAGGCCGAACAGAACCGCGCCTCGAAAGAGGTCGGCGCCGCGAAGGCGCGCGGCGACGATGCCGAATTCGAACGCCTGCGCGCCCTGGTCGCCGAAAAGAAGGCCGAGATCGCCCGCCTGACCCAGGAGGCCGCCGATGAGGATGCGAAACTGAAGGACGCGCTGATGCGCATCCCGAACCTGCCGCTCGACAGCGTGCCCGAGGGCGCGGACGAGGACGCCAATGTCGAGATCCGCCGCTGGGGCAGCCCGCGCGCCTTCGACTTCCCCCCGGTCGAACATTACGAGATCCCCGGCGTCCGCCCCGGCATGGATTTCGAAACCGCCGCCAAACTCTCCGGCGCGCGCTTCGTCCTGCTCTCGGGCGCGGTGATCCGCGTCCATCGCGCGCTGGCGCAGTTCATGGTCGACACCCATGTCGAGGAACATGGCCTGACCGAGACCTGGACCCCGGTGCTGGTGCGCGACGAGGCGATGTATGGCACCGGCAACCTGCCGAAATTCGCCGAGGACAGCTACCAGACCACCAATGGCTGGTGGCTGATCCCCACCTCCGAGGTGACGCTGACCAACACCGTCGCGGGCGAGATCCTCGACGAGAGCGCCCTCCCCCGCCGCCTGACCGCCCATACCCAATGCTTCCGCTCCGAAGCGGGATCGGCGGGCAAGGACACCACCGGCATGCTGCGCCAGCACCAGTTCGAAAAGGTCGAGATGGTGACGATCTGCACCCCCGAGACCCATCTCGAGGAACAGGAACGCATGGTCGCCTGCGCCGAGGCGATCCTGAAAAAGCTGGAGCTTCCCTTCCGCACGATGGCGCTTTGCACCGGGGACATGGGCTTTGGCGCGCAACGCACCTGGGATCTGGAGGTCTGGCTGCCCGGCCAGAACCGCTACCGCGAAATCTCCAGCGTCTCGACCTGCGGCAGCTTCCAGGCCCGGCGGATGAATGCGCGCTACCGCCCGGCGGCGGGCGGCAAACCCGAATTCGTCGCCACGCTGAACGGCTCGGGCCTCGCCGTGGGGCGCTGCCTGATCGCGGTCTTGGAAAACGGCCAGCAGGCCGACGGCTCGGTCGAACTGCCCCCGGCCCTGCACCCCTGGCTGCGCGGCAAGACCCGCATCTCCGCGCAAGGCGAGCTGGTCTGACCCCCCACCCCCATAACCAACCCGGGGGGGGGCAAAAAACGCCCCCCCAAGCCCTTTCTTCTTTGCAGAAATATCCCGGGGGTGAGGCGCCAAAGGCGCCGAGGGGGCGGCGCCCCCTCCCCTCTCAGCCCGGGCCCCCGCCCCCTACTTCTTCACCACCTTGCCGCCGACATGCTTGCGCAACCGGCTGGGCGTATGGAATTTCCGCTCCTTGAACGGATTCTCGCTGCCCTGGCTGCGGAAGAACAGCCGGATCGGCGTGCCCGGCATGTCGAAATGATCGCGCAGCCCGTTCACCAGATAGCGGCGGTAGCTGTCGGGCAGGTCGTCGGGGCGCGAGCATTTGATCACGAAGCCCGGCGGGCGGGTCTTGGCCTGGGTGATATAGCGCAGCTTGATGCGATGCCCGCCCGGGGCGGGCGGCGGATGGGCCTCGACCATCGCCGACAGCCAGGAATTCAGCCGCGCCGTCGGCACCCGGCGGTTCCAGACCGCATGGGCCTTCAGGATCGCCTCGTGCAGCCGGTCCATGCCGCGCCCGGTCCTGCCCGAGACGGTGACCAGCGGCGCGCCGCGCAACTGCGGCAGAAGCCGCTCGAACATCTCCTTGAGTTCGGCCAGCTTTTCCTGCCGCTCCTCCTCCAGGTCCCATTTGTTGACCGCGACCACCACCGCCCGGCCCTCGGTCTCGGCGAAATCGGCGATGCGCAGGTCCTGGGTCTCGAAGGGGATGGCATTGTCCAGAAGCACCACCACCACCTCGGCGAAGCGCACCGCGCGCAGCCCGTCGGCGACCGAAAGCTTCTCGACCTTCTCGACCACCCGCGCCTTCTTGCGCATCCCGGCGGTGTCCCAGATCCGCACCGGCACGCCCTGCCATTCCGCCTTGATCGAGATCGCGTCGCGGGTGATCCCGGCCTCGGGCCCGGTCAGCATCCGGTCCTCGCCCAGGATGCGGTTCACCAGCGTCGACTTTCCGGCATTGGGCCGACCGATCACCGCGATCTGCAAGGGCTTCGCGGCCGAGGGGCGCCAGCTTTCCTCGTCGTCCTCGTCCTCGCTGTCCTCGGGGATGTCGAGATCGGTTTCGGGCAGGATCTCGGCCTCGCGCGCGGCGAATTCCGCGCGCAGCGGGGTCAGGACATGGTAAAGGTCGTCCATCCCCTCGCCATGTTCGGCCGAAAGCCGCACCGGCTCGCCCAGGCCAAGGCTCCAGGCCTCCAGCGCGCCCGCATCCCCCGCCTTACCCTCGGCCTTGTTCACGCCCAGGATCACCCGCGCGCTCTTGCGGCGCAGGATCTCGGCGAAAACCTCGTCCGAGGGGGTGACGCCCACCCGCCCGTCGATCAGGAACAGGCAGATATCGGCCAGTTCCACCGCGCGTTCGGTCAGGCGCCGCATGCGGCCCTGCAGGCTGTCGTCGGTGATCTCCTCCAGCCCGGCGGTGTCGATGACGGTGAAGCGCAGGTCGAACAGCCGCGCATCGCCCTCGCGCAGATCGCGCGTGACGCCGGGCTGGTCATCGACCAGCGCCAGCTTTTTGCCGACAAGGCGGTTGAACAGCGTCGATTTGCCCACATTGGGGCGGCCGACGATGGCAAGGGTGAAACTCATGGCCCGGATCTCCTGAACCCGGGGGCTTACACCGCAATCGCCTCAGCGGAAAGCCAGAAGTTGGCCCGCGCCCGAGACGACGTAAAGCGTGCCGCCCGCCACCGCCGGTTGCGTCGCCGCGCCGCCGGGGATCTCGGCGCTGTGGACCAGCCTGCCGCCGACCGGATCGAAGCCGCGCAGCACCCCGTCGGACGAGGCGACCCAAAGCCGCCCGCCCGCCAGGACCGGCCCGTAATGGGCATAGACCGCCTTGCGCTTCCTGGCGCGGTCATCCTGGAAATAGGGCATTTCGACTTCCCATATCACCCGGCCGCTGGCCGCGTCCAGCCGCACCAGCCGCGCCTCGTCATTGACGATGAAGACCGAGCCGCCCGCCACCGCGGGGGGCCCGAGCGCGCCCTCGCCCGCCGACCAGATCTGCGCGCCCGAGCCTGCGTCGATCGCCACCGTGCGGCCCGCCCCGGTCCCGGCGTAAAGCACGCCGCCGACAAGCGCCGCATCCCCGGTCACGTCGTAGCTTTGCGCATAGGCGCGCCCCAGCCGCTTGCCCGCAAGCGAGGCCTGCCAGACCTTGGTGCCGCCGCCCACCTTCAGGACCGCCATCAGATCGCCCGCCCCCGAGGGGAAGATGACCGCGCGGTCCCCCACCGTGGGCGCGGCGGCGCCCAGGAAGCCCGAGGGGGCCGGGCTGCCGACGACCTGCCAGACCACCTTGCCATTCGCCGCCTCCAGCGCCCAGGCGGCGCCGTCGCGGGCGGTGACATAGACGCGCCCGCCGTCGACGGTGGGGGCGCCCTGCACCGCCGAATCGACGCGCTGGCTCCAGACCACGCGGCCGGTGGCGGCGTCGAGCGCGACCACCTCGCCATAGGCTGTGGTGACGAACAGGCGGTCCCCCCCGGCGGCCAGCCCGCCGCCCGAGACCGCGCCGCCCCGGTCGAAGACCGCCGCCAGATCGGCCTGCCACAGCGCCGCGCCCGAGGTCGAGACCGCCGAGACCACCGAGGCCGCATCCAGCGTGAAGACCCGCCCGCCCGCGACCACCGGCGCGGCCGAGATCCGGGCGCGCCGGGACGAGCCCTGGCCGATGGCCTGCGCCCAGACCAGGCTGGGCGCGGACGACAGCGCCGCATGGGGCGCGGCATGGCGGGCATTGCCGCCGCGCTGCGCCCAATCGGCATTGGACTGGACGGCGGGCAGGCTGATCGGGCGGCTTTCCGAGGCAGGGCCACCCGCTGGCGCGCGCGGCGCGGGCTGGCCCTCTTGCGGGATCGAGGCGGCGAGATCGTCGCGCACCGAGAACCGCTCGCCCGGCAGGATCAGTTCGCGCTCGCCGCAGGCGGCCAGCGCGAGCGACAGCGCGGCGCCGCAAAGCGCGGCGCGCGCCAGCGGGTGGCCCGGGGCGGCATAGGCATTGCGGCCGGGGGCGGATCCGCCCGGGGGCAGGTGCCGCGCGACCGGGGCTTGCGTGGCGGGGGCTTGCGTGGTCGGGTCCCGGGGGCGCATCGCTCCCGAAGCCCGATCCGAGGTCGCACCCGAAGCCACCAACGAAACCATCTGCGAAATCGCACCCGAACCGGACGGTTCCGAACGCATCGGCCCTGCCGCAACGATCTGGCGTTCCTTACCCACGATCCCCTGCCCCTTCATCCGTCGGTTTCCGATGCCCCGAAGGGCATGGATCAGTTCTCAACAGTGCCGTCTTCGCCGTTCTGGCCGCCCGCGCCCGCATCAACGGAGCCCGCATCACCTGCCGCCGTATCCGGTATCGGCGCGCCCGCCGCGGCCGAACCCGCGGCAAGAACCGCCGCGATCTCGGTCGCGCGCTGGCGCAGGGCGGCGCCCGCATCCTCGGCGCCCGCAAGGAAGGTCAGCGCGGCCACCGCCTCGTCGGTCCGGCCCTCTTCCAGCAAAAGATAGGCCAGTTGCTCGGCCGCGAGCGCCCGGTAGGGCCGCCCCGGCGCCGCGATGCCTTCCAGCGCCGCGCGCCGCTCGGCCACCGGCGCCTCGGCGCCAAGCACGCCGACCCGGCGCAGCACCGCAAGGTCGCGCCAGGCCTGCGGGGCCGAGGCATCGGCGATCACCCGCTCCAGCGCCGCCAGCGCGCCCGCGCGGTCGCTTTCGGGGTCCGAGGCCACCACCATGTCGCGCATGGTCAACTGCCGCCCGTCGGCGGGGACGGTGGCCAGGGCCTGGGCGCGATCCTCGGCGCCAAGGTCGAGCGCATCCAGAAGCCCGTCGCCGAAGGCCTGGGCGCGCGCCTCGGCCCTCGCCTTGAGGATCTCGTTGGCGGCGGTGCCGCCGACGATCCCCAGGATCAGCACGACGCCGATCCAGCCATAGCGCCGCAACAGGCCGTAAAGCCGGTCGCGACGGACCTCTTCGGCGACTTCCTGGATGAAGCTGTCGGAATTGCTCACTGCCTGGGGCCTTCCTGCCGTTTGCCCGTTCTGTCTTTCGTGCCCTTGCGCGCGGGCCAGCCGCCCACCCCTGCGCGCCCCGAAGGCATATGCGCCGCCCCCGGGGCCCGATGGCCGAAGCCTCGGGACCGGTTTGCCCCGTCTTACAGGGATTCCCGCGCCATTGCCAAGCCCTGCGAGGGGAATGGAAAACCGCGAAGGGCGGGACCCCGCCGCCGCCCCGGCCGCGCCAACGGCCCCTGCCTGCGGCCCCGGCCTAGCGCAGCCGCATAATCTGCGCACCCATGTTCGCGGGCGCCATGCCGGGGTCAGGGTCCGCCCCGGCCTGGCCAGAGCAACCCGTCCGCAAAAACCGGCCCGCGAAACCGGCCCGCAAAAACCGGCCCCTGCGCCGCGCCCCGGATCCGGCACACCTGCCCTGCGGGCCTAGCGCCCGGCCCGGATGCGGAAATCCTCCAGCCAGCCGTAATAGACCGGATCGTTCAGCCGCCCCTCGGCGTCGAGCCATTCCATGATCTCGAGCGCCTCGGTCACATAGGCGGCGGCGTCGGTGTAATACAGCGCGGCCCGGTCCAGCGCCACGACAAGGCCAAGCAGCGCCAGGGTGTCGCCCGGGCTCTGGCCGACGATCCAGCGCTGGATCGCCAGGGCCTCCTCCTCGATGGCGGCGCCTTCGCGATATTCCCCGGTCTCAAGGAAAGTGGCGCCGTAATTGTGCAAGGTCACCACCAGCTCGCGCTGGCGGAACAACGAGGCCGGGTCCTGCCCCGCGATCCAGCGCCGGATCGCCACCGCACTCTCCAGCTCGACCCGGGCGGCGCGATGCTCGCCCATGTCGCGCAGCGCCTCGGCCATCCGCTCAAGCGCGGTGGCGTAAAGCGAGGCGGCCTCGACATCGTAGGGATCGGCGGAAGAGACCGCATAGCCCGCCTCGGCCATGATGCGGAAGATCGGCAGCGCGCGGTCGGGCGCGCCGAGCAGAAGCTCGGCATCCCCCAGCCGGTTCGCCGCCACCAGCCGGTCGATGGTGAACTGGCGGTCGCCGGGGCGCAGTTCCAGCAGCCTGGCCGTCACCTCAAGCGAATCGCGCGCCACCACCGCCGCAAGGCCGCCATCGCCCTGGTCCATCAGGATGCTGGCCCATATGTTCTGCGAGACGGTAAGGTCGCGCAGGTAAAGCGTGTCGTCGGGATGGCGCGCCACCAGCGCCTCGTTGATGGCGATGGCCTCGGCGGCCATCTCGCCCGCCTGCGCGCTGTCCTCAAAGCGCAGCATCTCGGCCAGATTGACCAGAACGATGCCCAGATCGCGCTGGTAAAGCACCACCCAGGGGTCGGCGTCGACCAGGCGGCGGCGCAGCTCCAGCGTCTCCAGATAGGCGGCGAGCGCGCGATCCATGTCGTCGAGCGCCGCATGGAACAGCGCGAGCTTCTCATAGGTCACGCCAAGATCGCGCTGGCGCGGCAGGTTGGTCGGATCCAGCGCCACGATGGCCAGGCGCAGATCGCGCGCGCGCTGGTAAGAGGCCAGCGCGCCGCCATGCTCGCCCTCGGCCAGATAGAGGTCGCCAAGCCGCTCGTGGCTGACGCTCAGGTCGCGCGCCCATTCGGTATTGGCGGCGTCGAGCGCGACCAGTTCCTCGCGGATCGTCATCGCCTGGACATGCGACATCACCGCCGAACCCGCATCGCCGCGGCCGTAATGGATGTCGCCGATCCGCTCGTAGGTCACCGCGAGGTCGCGGCGCAGCAGCATATGCGAGGGATCCCGGGCGACCAGCTCCTCACGGATGTTCAGCGATTCGAGATAGATGGCCAGCGCGGTGTCGAGATCGCCCTCTGCCGCCGTCATGTCGGCCAGCCGCTCCAGCCCCACCGACATGTCGCGGCGCATGCTGGGATCGTTCGGAAATTCGTTCCACAGGCTCTGCGCGATCCGCAGGGATATGTCGAAGGCCGCCCGCGCCGCCGCGTAATCGCCCATCGCGGCATGGACGTCGCCGATCCGCTCCTGCGTGTAGGAGACGTCCTGGAGATAGACGATCCGCGTCGGATCGGTCTCCAGCAGCGCCTCGGCGATGGCAAGCGCCTCGGCATAGGCGGCAAGGGCTCCGGCGTGGTCGTTCTGGGCGTAGCGCACCTCGCCCAGCTTGTTCTGCATCACCGCGCGGTCGCGCATCAGGTCGCGGTCGTCGGGGTTCTGGTCGCTCTGGCGCTGGCTGAAGGTGAAGGCGTTCATGAAGGCCTCTTCGGCCTCGCGCAGATAGCCGAGCTGTTGCAGAACCGTGCCGGCATTGTTCAGCGCCCAGATCAGCTCGCGCGTCCAGCCCAGGTCGAAGGGCTCGGCCCGGGCCTGGCGCTCAAGGAATTCGGCGCGGGTCATATGGGCGCCGAGCGCGCCGAAACTGTTCCCCGCGATCAAGTGCAACTCGCCCAGGCCGGCCAGCGCCATGACATAGGCCAGCCGGGTCTCGCGGTCGGGCAGGTCGGATTCGATCTCGGCGTAAAGCTCGACCGCGCGGGTCAGGTCGCCGATGGCAAGATCGTAGCGCAGGTCCGTGCGCGCCGCATTGGCGTTCAGCACA
This sequence comes from Pseudogemmobacter sonorensis, assembly GCF_042762395.1. NCBI lineage: Bacteria > Pseudomonadati > Pseudomonadota > Alphaproteobacteria > Rhodobacterales > Paracoccaceae > Pseudogemmobacter > Pseudogemmobacter sonorensis. The sequence goes on along the minus strand of NZ_JBEFZE010000001.1, from coordinate 13,683 downwards.
TGGGTCGAGGCCTCGGACAGCGTCCGGGTCAGGTAATTGTCGCGGATCGCCAGCCGCGCCGTCGAATCGATCGCCGCCGCCTCGGTCAGCCGCGCCCGCGCCGCCTCGAAGGCGCCCAGCGACAGCGCCTCCTCGGCCTCGGCCCGCAATTGCGCCACGCGCGGATCGTCGGAGGCGTATTTCACCAGTTCCGACTGGAACGCCGCGTAGGAGCGCGCGGCCTCTTCCAGCTTGCGCCGCCGCTCTTCCACGTTTTCGCGCGCCAGATCGCCCGAGATCAGCGCGGCGTAAAGCGGCGCGAGGGGCATGTTGTTGGCCTCGGCCACGCTTTCGACCTCATGGCGCAGGGTCTCGGTCAGCCCGGCCATGGCCATCAGCAACTGGTCGCGTTCGGGCAGTTCGCCCGCCTCGGCGATGAAGACCAGCTCCGGCAGGCCGCTTTCGATATAGGGCAGTTGCCGCCCGCGCGAGCGGTCGTAGACATCCTGCTGCACCAGCGTCAGCGCCGATTTCAGTTCCACCCCGCCGGTGGCGAAATGGCGCAGCAGCGCCGAGGTGAAGGGCGAATTGCGCCCGTCGCCGTCCGAAGCGGTCTCTCCCGGCGCGGCGGCGAAGGCGAAGAGCACCCCGTCCGCGCGCCCGATCCGCCCCAGCCCCGGCACCGGGGGCGGGCGGTCGGCCGGATCCTCATCCAGCGCCACCGCGCCGCGCCCGTCGCCCGATCCGCCGATGCCCCCGAAGGGATCGTCGCGGCAGGCGTCGAGCAGCACGATCGAGACCGGCGCCACCTCGTCGAGCACCGCCTGGACCGCCGAGAGCGGCAGCGAGGTCTCGGCCAGCCGCGCCGAGGAGGTGATCTCGGCATCCGTGGGCAGCAGATAGTTCACGCCCTCGATGGCGACGCCATGCCCGGCGTAGAAGAACAGCGCCACATCCGCCCCGGCGGCGTCCTGGCGGAAATCCTCCAGCGCGCGCAGGCTGCGGCTCAGGTTGCGGTCGCTTTCCAGCCAGACCTCGAAGCCCAGGCTTTCGAGCAGTTCCTCCATCGCCCGGGCGTCGTTCACCGGATTGGCCAGATCGCGCAGGTTCCGGTAATCCTCGACCGCGAGGACAAGCGCGACCCGCCGCTCGGCCATGGCCGAGGAGGCAAGGCCGATCACGATCACCAGCGCGATGATCACCCGCCCGAACATCACCTTCCCCCGATCTGCACAACCCCCGATCCCTGCAACCCTCGATCCCTGCGACAACGGCCCGCACCAAGCAATGGCGCGCCCGTGCCGCAGGGTCAAAGGAAAACCGCTGCGGGCAAGTGGGGAATCGCAAGCGGCGCTGGACAGCGCCGCAAGGGCGGGCATGGCGGCACAGGTCGGTGGGGGCGGCAGTGGCGGGCCCGGCGACAAGGGTCGGCACGGCAGTGAGGGTCGGCACGGCGGTGAGGGTCGGCACGGCGGTGAGGGAAGCCCCCCGGCACGGGCGGGCATGGCGGCACGGGCGGGCATGGCGGCACGGGCGGGCATGGCGGCGCCCGGCCCGCGATCAGACGGCCCGCGATCAGACGACCGGGGGCCGCCCGCCCTCAGGCCGCGGCCTCTTCCTCTTCGGCGATCTGCTGCGCCCACATCGCGGCATAGATGCCGTGGCGCTGGATCAGATCCTCATGCCGCCCCTCCTCGACCACCTCGCCCTGGTCCATCACCAGGATCCGGTCGGCATCGGCGATGGTCGAAAGCCGGTGGGCGATGGTGATCACCGACCTTCCCTGCCCCATCTCGCGCAGCGAATCCTGGATCGAGCGTTCGGTGCGGGTGTCCAGCGCCGAGGTCGCCTCGTCCAGGATCAGGATCGGCGGGTTCTTCAAAAGCGTGCGCGCGATGCCGACGCGCTGCTTCTCGCCCCCCGAAAGCTTCAGCCCGCGCTCGCCCACGGCGGTGTCGTAGCCCTCGGGCAGGCTCATGATGAAATCATGGATCCGGGCGGCCCGGGCGGCGGCGGCGATCTCTTCCTCGGAGGGCGAATCCTTGCCATAGGCGATGTTGTAGCGGATCGTGTCGTTGAAAAGCACGGTGTCCTGCGGCACCACGCCGATGGCGGCATGCAGGCTGGACTGGGTGATCTCGCGCAGGTCCTGGCCGTCGATGCGGATCGCACCGGAACCGACGTCGTAGAAGCGGAACAGCAGCCGCCCGATGGTGGATTTCCCCGATCCCGAATGGCCGACAAGCGCCAGCGTCTGGCCCGGCGCCACGCGGAACGAGACGCCCTTGAGGATCTCGCGCCCCGGATCGTAGGAAAAGCGCACCTCGTCGAAGACGATCTCGCCCCCGGTGACGGCAAGGGGGCGGGCGTCGGGGGCGTCCAGCACCTCGGCGGGCTGGCCCAGGAGGCCGAACATCTGCCCCATGTCGACCAGCGCCTGGCGGATCTCGCGGTAGACCGAACCGAGGAAGTTCAGCGGCATGGTGATCTGCATCATATAGGCGTTGACCATGACGAAGTCGCCCACCGTCATGCGGCCCGCCTGCACGCCCTGCGCGGCCAGCACCATCACCGCGACCAGCCCCGCCGTCATCAGGAAGGTCTGGCCCACGTTCAGCATGGCCAGCGACAGCCCGGTCTTGACCGCCGCCGCCTCGTATCTGCGCATGGCGCCGTCATAGCGCCCCGCCTCGCGCGTCTCGGCGTTGAAATATTTCACCGTCTCGTAGTTCAGCAGGCTGTCGACCGCCTTCTGGTTGGCGTCGGTATCCTCGTTGTTCATCTCGCGCCGGATGCGGACGCGCCATTCGGTGACCTTGAGGGTGAAGAGGATATAGACCGCGACCGTCACCGCCACCACGGCGGCGAAGCTCCAGCCGAAGGCCAGGACGAAGATCGTGGTGATCATCAGGATCTCGAGGATCAGCGGCCCGATCGAGAAGAGAAGGAAGCGCAGGAGGAAGTCGACGCCCTTCACCCCCCGCTCGATGATGCGCGACAGCCCCCCCGTGCGGCGCGAGATGTGATAGCGCAAGGACAGGCGGTGGATATGCTCGAAAGTCTCAAGCGCCAGGCGGCGCAAGGCGCGCTGGCCCACCCGCACGAAGACCGCGTCGCGCAATTCGCCGAAGGCGATGTTCATCACCCGCGCCATGCCATAGGCCACGACCAGCCCCACCGCGCCGATCGCCAGCGCATCGCCGCCCGCGCCGTCCAGCGCGTCCACCGCCAGCTTGTAGAGCCAGGGCACCGTGACCGCGATCACCTTGCCCATGATCAAAAGCAGCATCGCCAGCACCACCCGGCGCTTCACCCAAGGCTGCCCCTCGGGCCACAGATAGGGCACGACGCGGCGCAGCGTCTCGGCCCCCGGCGCGGCGGGGATCTCGGATCCGGCGGCGGCATTGGCGGGGCGGTCCCCGGTGGCGGAAGGGTAGAAACTGGGAGAGCGCATCTGGTGATCCGGCAAATCGACGAATGGGCTTGCGCCCCGAACGGCGATCCCGGCCAGGCCGACGGACGGCGAAGGCTGGGGTCCGGCCCGGGGCTCCGGCGGGGCGGGGCGGGGAAGCGCGGCCCGAGGCTGCGCCTATCGGCGCGGGTCGGCCCTTTCCGTTCTTCAAGGAGGCCCTGAGATAGTCGCGCCCCGGGGTGGAGTAAAGGGGGGTGGAGTAAAGGGGCGGCCGGGAAAGCGGGGCCCTCGGAGCGTCCCGCCTGACGCGAGCGCGCGCCCGCCGCCGGATCGACTGCGGCACGGGCGGGACGGGGCGGCCCCATCCGATGGCCCCTGCCAACGGCGCACCGCCCGCGCGGCAAAGCCTCCACCGAGAAGTCGCTCACCGCAGCGCCCGCCCCGAGAAGGATCGCAGGCGGGCGGCATCCGGTTTCACGGCCCGCCTGAGGCACCGCGCCCCAACCTCGGCACGCCGACGCAGGGCTGCCCGCCTCTCGGCTTCCCATGTCGCGACGCCCTCCCCCGGCCTCACCGACCCGGCCTCGCGGTGGCGCGCCCTTGGCGTGCCCGCCAACTCGGCACGCCGACGCAGGGCTGCCCGTCTCTCGGCACCCCATCGCGGGGGCTCCGGCCTCGGTCTCCCGCTCTCGCGGCCCGCCTGAGCACGGCGTCCCAACCTCGGCACACCGGCGCAGGGCTGCCCGCCTTTCGGCTTCCCATCGCGGGGGCTCCGGCCCGCTGTCGTGGTTGCCGGGGGCAGCGCCCTGCCCGCCCTCGCCTCGCCCCCCTCAATTCCCCGGGATGGTGAAGACCTGGCCGGGATAGATCAGGTTCGGGTCGCGGATCTTGTCGCGGTTGGCTTCATAGACCTGCACATAGAGCAGCCCGCCGCCCAATTCGTCGCGCGCGATGGCCCAGAGCGTATGCCCCGGCTGGACGGTGATCGTGACCGGGCGGGCGGGCGGCGCGGGGTCGGCCGCGGTTTCCGCCGGGGATGCGGCCGCAGGCGGCGGGTTGGCCGAAACGGCGCCCGCCGGGATCGGGGCCTCGGGGGGCGTGTCCTGAGGAATCGGGGCCTCGGAGACCGGGGCCAGGGCGGGCGCGGCGCCAACGCCCGGCTCGGCGGCGATTTGCGCGGGGGCCGGATCGGGGGGCTGGGCCGAGGTCTGGTCGGGCGCCTGTCCGGCAGCCTGCTCGGGGACCTCTTCGGGGACTGCGACGCCCGGCGCCGCACCTGCGGTGGCAGCCGCCAGCGCCTCCAGCGTCTCGCGCCGGAACGGGGTCTCGAACCGCGCCGTCACCTCGCCCTCCGGGCCAAGCTGGTCCACGCGCAGGGTGTAGAGGCCGGGCGCCACATCCGCCAGCGTGGCCAGCCACTTGCCCCCCTCGGGCACCCGCGCCTCGGCCCGCGCGGCATTGTCGAGATAGATCCGCAGGCCCGCGCCGGGCTGGCCCGCGCCGCCGATCTGCACCTCGCCCGAGGGCGTGTAGGTGATGGTCTCGACCGAGACCGGCGCGAGGGTCGCGCCGCCGGTCGTGGGGGCGGATTCGGCGGCGGCGGGCAGGGGCTGGTCGGCCTCGGCGGCGGCGGCCTCCTGCGGGAGAGGGGCTTCCTCGGGCAGCGGAGCCTCCTGCAGCAGAACCGCGCCCTCGCCCGTGACCAGAAGCGCGGCCGGGGCGGCGGGGGAATCGGCCTCGGCCGCGGCGGGAGCCGTCCCAGGTCCGGTATCGGGCCCCACGATCGGGCCAAGCGCCACGCTTTCGACCGAGGCGATCCCGCTGCCGTCCGCGAGCAGCATGTAGAGCGTCATCAGGCTGGGCGCGGGATTGGGCGCAAGCGTGGTCACCACGGCGAATTCGCCCGCCCCGCTGGCGCGGGTCTCGGCCACGGAGGTGCCGTCGATCAGGACCTGGACGGTGGAATGCGGCGCGGCAAAGCCCGCGATCACCGCCGAGCCGGTGGCGGTCACCGCCCAGGTGCCGATCCGGGGGAGCGCGGTCTCCGGGGCCGCCCCGGCCTCGGTCACAGGCGCGGTCGCGGGCGCGGCACCCGCTGCGGCCGATTCGGGCGGCACCGCCGCCGCCGCGACCGGCAGGTTCTCGGGCGCGGCGGGCTCGGAGCGGCGCGCATCCCAGACCAGATAGCCGACCAGGGTCGCCGCCCCCGCCACCGCCGTCACCGCCCCCGCCCATCCCCCGGCCTTCGCCGCCGCCCAACCTGCCATCGCATCCGTCCCTTTCCCAAGCCCCCGCGCGCCATGATCTGCGCGCGGCGGAATTCCGCTCTTTCCGCCCCGGCGGGCAAGCTGCCCCGGCGACCCGTCTTTGCCCGAGGCCCGTCTTCCCCAGGGCCATCCTTCCCGGACGGCCGGTCTTCTCGACACGATGCCCTGGGGGGCGCGCCTGCCGCCTGTGCGGAACGCAAGGGCCGGTCCCGCCCTCGGGCACGGACCTTGCGTTCACGGACCTTGCGTTTTTCCGGCGCGACGACGGGCTGCCCCATCGCCTCGCGGCGGATTCTGGCTTAGGAATCCCGATAGACCCTCCTCTGGCAACAGGAATTCAGGTTTTCCCATGACCAAAGCTTCGATCTGCGTCTTCTGTGGCTCTCGTCCGGGCAGCAATCCCGCCCATGCCGCCTCGGCCCGCGCCTTTGGCAAGGTGATCGCCGCGCGCGGCTGGCGGCTGGTCTATGGCGCGGGCGACGTCGGGCTGATGGGCGAGGTCGCCCGCGCGGCCCAGACGGCGGGGGCGCCCGCGCTCGGCGTGATTCCCGTCCACCTCCTGGGGGCCGAGAAGGGCAAGCGCGACCTGACCACCTTCGTCATCACCGAGGACATGCACGAGCGCAAGAAGGTGATGTTCATGAACTCGGACGCCATCGTGGTGCTGCCGGGCGGCGCGGGCAGCCTTGACGAATTCTTCGAGGTGCTGACCTGGGCGCAGATCGGGCTGCACGCCAAGCCGATCTTCCTGCTGGACACCGACGGCTACTGGCAGCCGCTGGTCGCGCTCTTGAACCATGTCGTGGCCGAGGGCTTCGCGCCCGGCGGCCTGTCGGGGCTTTACCGGCTGGCCCCGGACGTGGCCGCGCTGGAAGCGGCGCTGGCCGGGGCGCTGGCGGGCCAGGAAACCATCGCCGAAGCCCTGGGATGAGCGGCACCCCGGCGCGCGGCATGGACGACGACCGGCTGCGCGCCGCCCTGCGCGCGATCGGCATGGCGGCCTTCGTCAGGCATCTGGACCTTTTCAAGGGGCCGCAGGGTCACGCGGAGGCCGCCGCCGAATTGCAGGGACGCAGCGGCTGGACCGCGCATTCGTGCCGCAGCCGGGTGTCGAAGGCGCGGGCCATCCTCGCCTCGGGGCGCGAGGGGGACGCGCTGGCGATGATCGCCGCATCGGAAAGGGTGGAGGCAGACACAAGCCGGGCCGCCCGCGCCATCCTGCGGCGCGAAGGCTAGGGCAAAAACAAAACCCCCGCAGGCCGGACCTGCGGGGGTTCGTCATTTCCGGCGCGGAAGGCCGCGCGGCGGCCGGGCTCAGAGCTTGGCCGCGACCGCTTCCCAGTTCACCAGCTTGTCGAGGAAGTTCGTGAGGTAAGCCGGACGCTTGTTGCGGAAGTCGATGTAGTAGCTGTGCTCCCACACATCGACGCCCAGAAGCGCGGTCTGGCCGAAGACCAGCGGGTTCACGCCGTTCTCGGTCTTGGTGACCTTGAGGCTGCCGTCCTTGTCCTTGACCAGCCAGGCCCAGCCCGAGCCGAACTGGCCCGCGCCGGCGGCGGCGAACTCTTCCTTGAACTTGTCGACCGAGCCGAAGGCCTCGGTCAGCGCACCCTCCAGCGCGCCGGGGATCTTCTTGTCTTCGCCCGGGCCCATCACTTCCCAGAACAGGTTGTGATTCCAGTGCTGCGAGGCATTGTTGAAAATGCCGTTCTGCGCCACCGCACCGGCCTGGTAGGTGCCGGTCACGATGTCCTCAAGCGATTTCGATTCCCATTCGGTGCCCGCGATCAGCTTGTTGCCGTTGTCGACATAGGCCTTGTGGTGAAGGTCGTGGTGGTATTCCAGCGTTTCCTTCGACATGCCGAGGGGCGCAAGCGCGTCATGGGCATAGGGAAGATCGGGAAGGGTGAAGGCCATGGCAGACTCTCCTGTTCGAGGGATGGCGTTACCCGCCGAATAAGGGCGCATAACGCCGGAAGGTCAAGTGCGACCCGGGGCACGAGGACATGTCCCCGGGCGCACAGAAAGGCGCCGCACCCGCTGCAACCCGGAGACGGCGACCGAAAACCCGGCGGTGCAGGTCCTCGTCCCCCAACGCGCCGCGCTCAGGAAAGTTCCGCGCCCGGTTGCGCCGAATGGGTCAGGACATCCATCACATAGCCCGCGACCGAACGGAAGCAGACCAGCGTGAAACCGCCCTCCGCCGCCCAGAAGGCCGCTGCCACCTGCGCCAGGCGCGAGCGGCGCAGCTCTCCCGGCGCCAGCGCGTCCAGATCGGCCGGGGTCAGCTTGCGCAGGACCTGGTCGGCGCGCGGCCCCTCGATGCGCAAGAGCGCCCGCGCGTCGGACACATCCACCGCAAGGTGATGCGCCCCCGCCATGGCATCGGCGATCACCCGAAGCGCCGGGCCCACCTCGTCCCGGGGCAGCAGCAGCAGGAATTCGTCCGGCCCCATCCAGCCGACCGAGCGGCCCTCGGTGGTGACGATCTGGCGGGCGGCGGGCAGCGGGCCGCCGGTCACCGCCATGACGGCGGCCTCAAGCCCCGCCGCGCCGGGCCGGGCGCGCAGGGTGATCATGCCCTGGGCGGGCGCCTCGCGCACCCGGGCGAAGCCGTGGAATTCGGCGCCCGCCAGCGGCGTGACGGGGGATATCTGGACCGGATCAGGCATTCAGCTTCTCTCCTTCCGGGTCGAGGAACACGGGCGAGACCACGCGCGCCCGGATCGGGCCCGCCTTCTCGTCGCCCTCGATCCGGGTCAGCTCCACCTCTTCGCCAAGGCGCGAGGGGCCGTGTTTCAAAAGCCCCATGGCGATGCCCTTTTGCAGATTGGGCGACCAGTAGGTCGAGGTGACGCGCCCCTGGGCGTTTCGGAAGCCGTATCGGTTGTGCCCCCCGGCCAGCACATAGGCGCCATCGGGCAGGACCGAACCGTCGAGCGATTCGAACCCCACCAGCTTCCAGCGGTCGGGCGCGGCAAGGAAGCTGCGCTCCATCCCGCGCTTGCCCAGGAAATCTGCCTTCTTCTTCGACACCGCCCAGTCGAGGTTCAGGTCCTGCGGGATCACCGTGCCGTCGGTCTCGTCGCCGATCATGATGAAACCCTTCTCGGCGCGCAGCACATGCAGCGCCTCGGTGCCGTAGGGCATCAGGCCCAGATCCTCGCCCGCCTCAAGGCAGGCCTGCCAGAAGGCCGCGCCCTGCCCGGCGGGCACGGCCACCTCATAGCTGAGTTCGCCCGAGAAGCTGATCCGGTAGACCCGCGCCGGAATGCCCGCCAGATCCCCCTCGGCATGGGTCATGAAGGGCAGCGCCGCCTTCGAGACATCCAGGCCGCCAAGCCGCTCCATCACCTCGCGCGCCCTGGGGCCGACGATGGCGATCTGGGCGTATTGCTCGGTCAGGTTGGCGGTATAGACCTGCCAGTCCCACCATTCGCATTGCAGCCAGTCCTCCATCCAGGCATGGACGCGATCGGCGCCGCCGGTGGTGGTGTGGCAAAGCCAGGTGTCCTGGTCCAGCCGCGCCACCACGCCGTCGTCGAAAAGGAAGCCCTGTTCGTTGCACATCAGCCCGTAGCGGCATTTGCCGGGGGCGAGGTTGCTCATCATATTGGTGTAGAGCATGTCGAGGAACCGCCCCGCATCCGGCCCCTTCACCACGATCTTGCCCAGCGTCGAGGCATCGAGCAGCCCGACGTTGCGGCGCGTGTTCAGCACCTCGCGGTTCACGGCCTGGGCATGGCTTTCGCCGATGCGGGGATAGGTGTAGGGGCGTTGCCACAGGCCCACCGGCTCCATATAGGCGCCCTGGGCGAGGTGCCAGTCATGGATCGGGGTCCTGCGCAGGGGCTGGAAGATCGCGCCCCTCGCCTCGCCCGCCAGCGCGCCGAAGGTGACAGGGGTCCAGGGCGGGCGGAAGGTGGTGGTGCCGGTCTTTGCGATCTCTTGATCCAATGCATCAGAAAGAACGGCCAACCCGTTGATGTTCGAAAGCTTTCCCTGGTCCGTCGCCATGCCCAGCGTGGTGTAGCGTTTGGCATGTTCGACCGAGGCATAGCCCTCGCGCGCCGCCAGTTGCAGGTCCGAGACCTTCACGTCGTTCTGGTAGTCGAGCCACATCTTGGCGCGCAGTTCCGGTCCCGCGCCCGCGGGCATGATCCAGACCGGCTCGACCGGGGCCGAGGGGACGGGTTCGGCCCGCACGGGCCCGGCCGCATCGGCGGGTTCGAGGCCAAGCGCCACCACCGCCTCAAGCCCCGCCCGGGTGGCATCCTCCAGCGCCTCGGCCGCCGAAAGCGCGCCATTGGCGGCCCCGGCGGCGATCACCAGCGCCGATCCGTCATGGTTGCGCGCCGGGCGATCGGGATCGGGGCGGAACATCGCGCCCGCCGCATCCCAGACCAGCTTGCCACCGCAATGCGACCACAGATGGACCACGGGCGACCAGCCGCCCGACATGGCGACGGCATCGCAGGCGATCTCCTCCAGCGCCGCGCCCTCGCCCACCTGAAGGCCGATGGAGACGCCGGTGACCCGCTTGCGGCCATGGACCTTGACGACGCCGCGCCCGGTCTCGACCCGGATGCCCAGGGCGCGGACCCGCCCGGCCAGCGGGCCGGTCGCGGTGGCGCGGGCATCGACCACCGCCGCGACCCGCAGGCCCGCGTCATGCAGCGCCAGCGCGGTCAGATAGGCGTCGTCGTTGTTGGTGACGACCACGGTTCGGTCGCCGGGCGAGACGGCGAAATCCGCCAGATAGTCGCGCATCGCCCCGGCGAGCATCACCCCCGGCACGTCGTTTCCGGCGAAGGACAGCGGACGCTCCATCGCGCCGGTCGCGGCCAGGATCTTGGCCGCCCGGATCCGCCAGAGCCGCTTCCTGGGCCGCCCGTCGCCCGGCGTGTGGTCGGCGATCCGCTCTTCGGCCAGCACATGGCCATGGTCGTGCACCCCCGCCACCATGAAGCGGGTGCGCAGCGTGACATTCTCCATCCTTTCAAGGGCATGAAGCGCGGAATCGATCCATTCCGAGGCGGGCGCGCCGTCGATCAGATCGCCGTCCACCGGCGCGCGGCCGCCCCAATGCGGGCCCTGTTCGGCCAGGATCACCCGCGCCCCCGCCGCCCCCGCAAGAAGCGCGGCGCGAAGCCCGGCGATGCCGCCGCCCGCGATCACCAGATCGGCATGGGCATAGGCGAATTCGTAGCGGTCGGCGTCGGCCTCTTCCGGCGGGCGGCCAAGGCCCGCCGAGCGGCGGATCACCGGCTCGAACAGATGTTTCCAGGCCGGGCGGGGATGGATGAAGGTCTTGTAGTAGAAACCCGCGGGCAGGAAGCGCGACAGGGCGTCGTTGACCGCGCCGATGTCGAATTCCAGGCTGGGCCAGTGGTTCTGGCTGGTCGCGGTCAGGCCTTCGAAAAGCTCGGTCGTGGTGCTGCGCTGGTTCGGCTCGAACCGCGCGCCCTGGCCCAGGCCCACCAGCGCGTTCGGCTCTTCGGCGCCGCGGGCCACGATGCCGCGGGGGCGGTGGTATTTGAACGAGCGCCCGACCAGCACCTGGCCGTTGGCGAGCAGGGCGGAAGCCAGGGTGTCGCCCTGAAAACCGCGCAGTTTCCGGCCGTTGAAGGTGAATTCCAATGTGGCGGAGCGGTCGATCAACCGCCCGCCCGAGGCGAGGCGCGCGCTCATTTCCAGCCCTTCCAGTCGGGGTTTCGGGCCATGATCTTCTCGACGATCGCGGCGGGGGGTTCGGTGGTCTGGGCGGGATAGGTGCCGAAGACCTCAAGGCTGAGGGTGTCGCGGGCGGCGAGGAACCACTTGCCGCAGCCGTAGCTGTGGCGCCAGCGTTCGCAATGCACGCCCTTGGGGTTCTTGCGCGCGAACATGTAGGATTCGAACTCGGCGTCCGAAGCGCCGGGGCCGAAGCGTTTCAGATGCGCCTCGCCACCCGGGGAGAGTTCGGTCTCTTCGGCGGCGATGCCGCAATAGGGACAGGTCAGGATCAGCATGGCGGGAACCTCCGGCCGCTCGAAAGGGGGACGCCCCGGGGGGCTGCCTGCCCCCCGGCCCCCCCGGGGATATTTGTGCCAAGATGAAGGGGGCGGATCCGGCCGGGCCGGTGGGCGGCGGCGCGGCGCGGGTTTGGCGTGGCGGGTGCCTGGCGGAGGGCCGGGCCCTGGCGGAGCGGGGGGCGCGACATCAATGGGCCACCCCGGCGGCGACGGATTCGTCGATGAAGCGGCCCTCGCGGAAGCGCCACATGTCGAATTCGGAGGCCAGGGCGCCGGGCTCGCCTTTCGCGACCAGTTCGGCCATGGCCCAGCCCGAGCCCGGGATCGCCTTGAAGCCGCCGGTGCCCCAGCCGCAATTGATGAAGCAATTGCCGAGGGGCGTCTTCGAGATGATCGGCGAGCGGTCGCCGGTCATGTCGACGATGCCGCCCCATTGCCGCAGCATCTTGAGGCGCGAGATGATCGGGAAGGTCTCGATCAGGGCGCGCAGGGTTTCCTCGACATGCTGGAAGGAGCCGCGCTGGCTGTAGTTGTTGAACCCATCGGTGCCGCCGCCGATCACCAGCTCGCCCTTGTCGGATTGCGAGATGTAGCCATGGACGGTATTGGCCATCACCACGACGTCGATGCAGGGTTTCACCGGCTCCGAGACCAGGGCCTGGAGCGCCATGCTTTCGATCGGCAGGCGGAAGCCCGCCATTTCGGCCAGGACGCCGGAATGGCCCGCGACGACGATGCCGAGCTTCCTGCAGCCGATGGCGCCGCGCGTGGTCTCGACCCCGGTGACCTGGCCGCCCGACTGGGCGATGCCGGTGACCTCGCAATTCTGGATGATGTCCATGCCCATCTCGGAACAGGCGCGGGCATAGCCCCAGTTCACCGCGTCATGGCGCGCGGTGCCGCCGCGGGCCTGGTATTGCGCGCCGAGGACGGGATAGCGCGGGCCATTCAGGTTGATGATCGGGACCAGGCGCTTGACCTCTTCGGGGGGGATCCATTCGGTCTCGACGCCTTGGAGGCGGTTGGCGTGGACGGTGCGCTTGTAGCCGCGCATCTCGTGATGGGTCTGGGCCAGCATCAGAAGGCCGCGCGGGCTGAACATGACGTTGTAGTTCAGGTCCTGGCTGAGGGTTTCGTAAAGGCTGCGGGCCTTCTCGAAGATCGCGCTGGAGCTGTCCTGGAGATAGTTCGAGCGGATGATCGTGGTGTTCCGGCCCGAATTGCCGCCGCCGAGCCAGCCCTTCTCGATCACCGCGACATTGCGGATGCCGTGGTTCTTGCCGAGATAATAGGCTGTGGCGAGGCCGTGGCCCCCGGCGCCGACGATCACCACCTCGTAGTCGCGCTTCGGCTCGGGGCTGCGCCAGGCGCGCTCCCACCCGGTATGGAAGCGCAGCGCCTCGCGCGCGATGGCAAAGACCGAATAACGTTTCATGCGATGCTCTTTCGTCCTGCCTTGGTCGGGGTCCTCGGATCGGATCGGGCCGGGGCGATTCCCCATCCGCGAGCCCGGACCCGGGGCGCTTCCTGAATGGAACGGCCGCGATGATGGCCCGTGTCCACGAGCGGCGCAATCGGGAAAAATCCGACATCGACCGCATCGGCGGCGAATGGGGCGCGCGCGGGCCTGTGGCAAAAGGCGCGGGAACCGGCCCTTTCGCGCCGGGGCCCGAGCGGTTACATGGCAAGGCCAGCAACCTCGGGGAAGATGGATGGAAAATCTGGGCTTCTGGGCAGCGGCATCGGCCCTGGCGCTTGGCGTGGCGGGGCTTCTGATCCTGTCGCTTCTGGCGGCGCGGCGGGCCGATCCGGCGCCGGTGGCGGCGCGGGATCTGCAAGTCTACCGCGACCAGTTGCGCGAGGTGGAGCGCGACCTGAAACGCGGCACGCTGGCGGCGGCCGAAGCCGAGCGGCTGCGCACCGAGATCGCCCGGCGGCTTCTGGACGCCGACCGGGGCGCCAACCGGGGCGCCGCGCGGCAGGCCGCCGCGCCGACCCGCGCCGGGGGCGC